>JAGBDC010000028.1 GCA_017937705.1 Alphaproteobacteria bacterium | reverse complement strand
TGGAAGAAGGTTTACGTTTTGCTATCCGTGAAGGTGGTCGTACCGTAGGTGCCGGCGTTGTATCTAAAATTATCAAATAATTTTGATATAACCGAATAAATTAGAAAAACCGCTTTGAAAACTCAAAGCGGTTTTTTGTTGCATATTGTATAAGTACAACAATAAGTATTTACAAAAATGTTTTTAATTTATACTATTAGTTCATTACTTACATAACCATAAAAATTGAGGAGAGAAACTAAATGGTAATTAAAAATATTTTTTGGGATGTTGACGGTGTTTTAGCAAATCTCAACTATGCTTATTATAACTTTTTAACAAAACACCCTAAATATGCTCCAATGTACGGAAATATTACATGGGAACAACTTCCTGAAGTTTTACCTATTGTACCAAAGTATGGTGCATTAGAACTTAAAACACATCCGACACTCGGAAAAGATCTTGATTATGATTTTTGTCATTCTCCCGAGTTTTTTACGAATCGTCCATTATATCCTAACGTAATCGAAACATTAAAAGAATTTCATCAAAAAGGGTATCGTCAATTTACGATGTCAGCTACTTTTGATGTAGAAACAAAAACTAAATTTTTGAAGGAGTTGTTAGCTCCCATAACCGACTTTTTGACTATCAAATGCGTTCAGCACGGTAAATTTATGCACGATACAGCTAAAGAAGATATGTTGAAAGCTTGTTTTGAAGAATATGGTCTTAAAGCAGAAGAAACAATCCTTGTTGATGACCGAATCTATAATCAATATGCTGCAATCAACGTCGGCGCTCATCCTATTCGTTATCGTTGCGAATTTACAACCGACCTTCCGGAAGATTTAAACTGGATTCCAGAAGTTCACAGCATGGAAGAACTGAAAGAATGGTTGGAAAAAAACAGTACTATGTAATATGTTAAGATTTAAAAGGGAGGTTTTTACCTCCCTTTATTATGAAATTTTGTTTGTTTTATTAGTCTGTCGCATAATTAAGAATCGCTACAATCACCTCTACCATAAAAGAGAGTAATATATACTCCTGTATTATTCTCATATTGTTCTTTACAAATTTGATGTGCTCTTACTGTGGACAAAGGACGTTCACTTCTTGGAGGATAATAATCACCAGCACCACTAATACCATAACAGATATTACCCCACCCAGCTGTTGCAAAATAAACACATGAAGAAATATCTGGTAGATTAAAACTACCAGAAAATTCATCAAATTCAACCCAAGTATTAAAAACATTATATATTTTTGTAGCTGTTGTTGCCGGTTTACCATTAAGCATTAACATCAAGCATTTCAACCATTGAACGACCGGATTGTTCATTTTTAATTTTATTCATAATATTTCTCTTTTTCGTTTGTTCCGATTAAAGGTACGTTTTTTCTTGTTGTAACAAATTGTTTTTATAGGATTAATTTTTAAAATTTCTTGCTGGAACGGCTGTTTTTTAAAGTGTTTTTTATAAAAAATATTCATCTTTGTATGATGTCATCATACAAAAAAGGAGGCTGAACAGCCTCCTTTTGCTTTTCTAAGGTAAAAACCTTAAATCATAGCCATACCGCCGTTGATGTTGATAGTTTGACCGGTAATGTATTGAGCTTCATCACTGGCTAAGAAAGCCACAACATTGGCAATATCTTGAGCTTCACCAAGTTTTCCTTCAGGAATTTTGGCTAATAATGCTGCTTTTACATCTTCAGGCAATACATCGGTCATAGGTGTACGAATAAATCCCGGAGCGATAGAGTTTACGGTAATACCGCGAGAACCGACTTCTTGAGCCAAACATTTGTTCATTGCAATCATACCTGCTTTAGAAGCAGAGTAGTTTGCTTGTCCTGCGTTTCCGGTAACACCAACAACAGAAGCAATACCGATAATACGACCGAAACGACGTTTCATCATACCGCGAACAGCAGCTTTGGCTAATTTGAAACCGGCAGAAAGGTTAACGTCTAAAACTAATTGCCAATCTTCGTCACTCATACGGATGAAAAGGTTGTCTCTTGTTAAACCGGCATTGTTTACCAAAATGTCAATACGACCGAGTTTTTCTTCTACTTTTTCTACCAAAGATTTAACATCGTCGGCATTTGTAAGGTTAGCTGTGAAAACTTCAACTCTTTCGCCTAGTTCTTCTTTGAGTTTGAGCATTGGTTCTTCACGCATATCCGTAAGAGCTAAAATAGCTCCTTGTGCATGTAATGTACGAGCGATTTTGTCGCCGATACCGCCTGCGGCACCGGTAATTAACGCAACTTTATTATCAAGTCTAAACATGTTTTTTTCCTTTACTAGTTGTTATAAATTTTTAGCTAATTCTTCTATTTCTGAAGGAGTACAAACAGAAGAACTGTTAATGTCTTTATATCCTCTTTTTACCATACCTGATAAAACTTTTCCGGCACCTAATTCGTAGATATCGGTAATTCCTTCGCTATGCATAAAATTCATTGTTTCACGCCAGCGAACAGAACCGGTAACCTGTTCTACAAGATGTTTGATAATTTCTTTTTCGTTAGAAATCGGAGATGCTAACACATTTGCAATCAAAGGTATTTGAGCAGGATTTGCTTCTACTTCCATAAAAACACGAGCCATAACTTCTGCTGCAGGCTGCATTAACGGGCTATGAAAGGGAGCACTTACCGGCAATTTTATACAACGTTTTGCACCAAATTCTCCGGCAATATCCACTGCTTTTTCGATTGCAGCCATGTGACCGGATAAAACAACTTGACCGTCAGAATTGTCGTTAGCTGCAACGCAAAGGTTATTTTCATCTTCACAGGCTTCTACCAGAGCATTAACATCTTTATAAGATAATCCGATAACTGCAGCCATACCGCCAACGCCCAGCGGAACAGCTTTTTGCATAGCATCACCTCTTGCTCTGAGTAAACGAGCGGTGTCTGCCAATGAAAAAACACCTGCGGCACAAGCTGCAGAATATTCTCCTAAAGAGTGACCGGCAACAAAAGTTGCCTTATCTTTTAATGAAATTCCAAATTCTTTTTCCAAAACTCTGACAACAGCCATGGAAACAGACATCAATGCCGGCTGAGTATTTGCTGTCATTGTGAGTTCTTGTTCCGGTCCGTTTATCATAAGTTGGAATAAATTTTGATTGAGAGTGCTGTCAACTTCTTCAAACACTTCTCTTGCAGAAGCAAAGTTGTCAGCCAAATCTTTTCCCATGCCTACAAATTGAGATCCTTGGCCGGGAAAAACAAAAGCGTTTTTCATAAAAAAACCTCTTAAAAATGTTAATCGTAAGCATTGTTTAAACTGAAAAAAACTAAAAAGTCAAGTTAAAAAACTTTTGTTAACTTTAGTGAAAGAATCTTAATGGTATGATACTGCGAGTTTAAAAACAAAAATTTCAACAATAAATGTAAAAGACAATGGCTAAAAAAAATCAAAAAAAACAAGATACGTTTTATTATATATTCGGACGCCCGTTTTTAGGTATAATAATTACAATTGCTAATATTTTAATAATAGGAAGCGTTTGTTGCTATTTTCCTACTGATAATTCATTTAATAAAACCGGAGATGAAATTAAAAATATTTTCGGTATATTCGGAGCTAATGCCGCAGATTTTATTTTATCTGTTTTCGGGTTGTCTTTGCCATTGTTTTTATTGGCATTTTTCGGTTGGGCTAAAAAACTTTGTTCGAAACAAGAAATTACATATAAGTTATTCAGATTTTTTTGTTGGTTTACAGGTTTGCTTTTAACAGCACTTTGTTTTGATTATGTGAATAATTTAGGTGGAAATGCTGGTAAAATTTTATCAATAAACTTACAAAAAGTTTTACCGTCATTCTCTTATTCTAAAGAAGTTATTACTGTTTTGTCGGGGATTTTCGGATTTTGGGCTTTAAATTTTTCTGCATGTATTTCTATGAACTTCTGGTGGGATAAGTTAAAATCTTTGGTTGTCTTTTTATATAAGACGATTTGTCAAATATTGAGATATTCGTGGATTTTTGTGCGAAGCTTGAAAAAATTGCCTCAATTATTCGGCAAAAAAAGACAAGAAACAACATTGAGAAAAGAACCGAAATTTAAGTCTGATAAAGATGAACCTTTGGAAATGAAAGCACCAAAAATTAAGGTTCAAACCGAAACTAAAAATAAACCGGTCAAAAAACAAGAAAATAAAAACGGATATGTATATCCTTCGATAGATTTATTATCTAAAGCAAAAACAAAAAATGCTAATGTTATGAGCGAAAAAGAACTTGATGAAACAGCTCGTAAACTCGAGGAAGTTCTGCAAGAATTTGGAGTGAACGGAAAAATCGTAAAAATTCGCCCCGGACCGGTAATTACTCTTTATGAATTATCTCCTGCACCGGGAACAAAAACCGCAAGAGTAATAGGTTTGGCGGACGATATTGCCCGTTCTATGTCAGCTGTTTCCGTTCGAATTGCCGTGGTAACCGGCAAAAACACCATAGGTATAGAATTGCCTAATCCGGTTCGAGAAATAGTATTATTACACGATTTAATTGCCGGAGATGGTTTTTCAAATACGAAAAATGCTCTAAATGTTGTTTTAGGCAAAGATATGGGGGGTGAAAATGTTTATGCCGATTTAGCAAAAATGCCCCACCTTTTGGTTGCAGGTACAACAGGTTCCGGTAAATCGGTAGGTATGAACTCGATGATTTTATCCTTGTTGTATAAAATGAGTCCGGCAGAATGTCGTTTGATTATGATTGATCCTAAAATGTTGGAATTTTCTGTTTATAACGGAATACCTCATCTTTTAACACCAGTTATTACCGATCCGGCCAAAGCTGTTCTGGGACTAAAATGGGCAGTTAAGGAAATGGAGGACAGATACAGAGCTATGGCTCAACTCAATGTTCGAAATATTTCCGGATATAATACTCGTTTAGAAGAATTACGAAATAGCGGAGAAAAACCTGTCAGAACAATTCAGATCGGTTTTGACCCTGAAACGGGAGCTCCGATTTATGAAAAACAAGAAATAGATTTAACTCCGTTGCCATATATTGTGGTTATTGTTGATGAAGTTGCAGATCTAATGTTAGTAGCAAGTAAAGAGGTTGAGGCTGCGATTCAGCGTTTATCACAAATGGCTCGTGCTGCAGGTATTCACCTTATTTTGGCAACACAAAGACCTTCAGTTAATGTTATTACCGGTGTTATTAAGGCTAACTTTCCGACAAGAATCAGCTTCCAAGTTACTTCAAAAGTTGACAGTAAGGTTATTTTAGGGGTTCAGGGTGCCGAACAGTTGTTGGGTATGGGAGATATGCTATATATGCCTACCGGACAAACCCCTGTTCGTGTACACGGAAGTTTTGTTAAAGACAGTGAAGTTGAAGCTATTGTAGAATTTTTGAAAAGTCAAAGCACTCCTGAATATGTTGAAGGAATTACGGAAGGGGAATTGGAAACTAAAGATTCCGGTTCCGTATTTGACAGAACAGCCATGGGTTCAGGAATGGGTGGCGACGAAGGACTGTATGCACAGGCTGTGGAGATTGTGCGTAACGATAATAAAACATCTATAAGTTATGTTCAGCGTCGTTTACGTATAGGATATAATCGTGCGGCTTCACTTGTTGAACGGATGGAAGCAGAGGGTGTCATCTATACAGATGCAACCGGAAAAAAATGTGTAGCATAACTCTAATCAACTACTCCGTAATCTCCGGTGACTAACAGCAATAATGCTAAAAGAAATCCTATCATGGCAAATCCGGCCTTTATTGATATATTATCCGGTATTTTATTGTATTTATTCAGAAAGAAAACAAAAACCGGTGCGGTTAATAACAAAGCCGTAACATATCCGGGATTGGGAGCAATTCTTAGGGCAAGAGTTTTTGCGGTAATGAGGGCGGTGCTAAAACCTATGATATAAATTCCGGCTTTGGTAACTCTTGGTGCAAAAACTTGTTGAAAAAACTCTTTAATATCAGGCCGTTGTTGTTTTATATACCAATAGGAGTTTACTACTCCGCTGACAAAAGTTGCGACAGTCAAATAATAAACGACAGCTGCTCCGACAGATGAACCTCTCATTGCGATCTCTTTTGTGGCAATACTCATACCGGAAAGAGATAAAATTGCCGGTAGCATATAGGATGCTAATTCGTAGGAAACGGGACTTTTTATCATATACCAATAACTGACGGTAAAACCGAACAAAAGTAAAATGATAGTAATAACCGTAGTTCCGTCATTAATGACATATTTAAAGTTTTCCGGTGTAAGAATCCACCAAAAAATTGTAGTAGCCATAGCAGTTAATGCCATAACCCGAGAAGTTGGTCCTGCTCCATATTTTGCGGAAGCAAAAAACAGATGCGAATCGTAAACAGCAATCATTATTCCCTGAACTATCAGTAATAACCAGTAAAATGCGGAAGTTTGTGGAGTAAAAAGAAAACAAAAGGGCAAAAATAAAAAGGATATACCGAAACCACGCCATATTCCCAAAAGATATGCGTTCAGTTTGTAATGTTGGTTAAAAATTGTATATATAGCAGTGAAAAAACCATATATAAGCCCATTTATAATCCAAAGCATATTTCTCTCCTCTTAATTAGAAATATGCTCTCATAGACCAAATAAAAGGTTATAATTCTTTTATTTTTTCTAAAATGGCATTTTTTTGATTGATGTTTGCCCTAAATATTTTTTTTGCATTATAATCTACGGCTTTACAGGCATCTTTTATAGTTAAAATGCTTTTTAATTCTTCCGGTACGTCATTAGATGTAATCGGGTTACCTAAAGCTTCAGTAGATGCTCTTATCATGGTTTTTTGCATTTCTTTCAATTCGCTGTTGATTAAGTCATTGATAAAATTAACCATGTTAGCTGAAAGTTTTTTCCATTCTTTAGTTATATCGCTGTTTTTTTCTTGAAGTTTTTTATCGAAAATTGTGTATTCATCCGTAAAAGTATCGGTAAAGGCTTTACGATAAAATTTCATATCGTAACCATGTTTTTTACATATAGCGGGATATGCAACCATGTGTTTAAAATGGATTGCAGTTAAAAATTTATGAGGTTCCGTAAGTGATGTAATATCTCTAAATCTATCTAATGCGTTAACATAGTTATATGCAAAAGATATAACAAAAAATATCGGTAAAAATATAATTGTAAAAAACTCACCGACAGATACTTTCTTTTTAAGTTCCGTTTGCTCGGAATTGTACTTATTTATATTATTTTGAATAATTGATAAAACAAATGCGGTAATAATTAAAATTATAAATTCAAATAAAAACCAGTAAAAAACATGTCTTAGCGTAAATTCGTCAAAAGACAAAGTCAAAGATAAAAACAAATCAAATATGAACAAAACAGGAGCTGTCCATAAACAAAAAACAGTAGTTCCGGAAGGTGATATTCGTTTTTTTATGATGAAAAATAATTGAAAAACATAAAACATCGGCAATATCCAACCACGTAATATCGGATTTATTTTAATTCTTCCCACAAAACGGATTGCCTGCCAGTTTTTGTAAAACCAGAACAGCTGATAAAATCCTAACGACAATACGGTACACCAAAACATTTTTTTGGCAGAAATCGGATAAAATATGATATTTCTGTTTTTTTCAGTCATTTTAATTCCTATTGAAAAAGCCCTGTCAAGCAGGGCTTTGTAAGATTATTTGTTGAAAGATTCAATCCAAGAAACTATGGTTGATTGAGGATTTAGACCAACCTTTGTATCAACTTGCTGCCCGTCCTTAAATAAGAACATTGTAGGAATACTTCTAATTCCGTATCCGGCAGCTGTGTTTGGAGCTTCATCTACATTCATTTTGCAAATTTTAACTTTGTCGCCCATTGTTTTTGCAACTTCTTCCAATATCGGACCGAGTTGACGACAAGGACCACACCATTCAGCCCAAAAATCAACTAATACCAAACCCTTACTTTTTAACACTTCTGTTTCAAATTGTTCGTCGTTTATAGATAACATCTGTTTTCCTTTCTATTGTGAAATTGTCTTCGTTGATATAATCATTTATACATCATATTAAAGATTAATTTTATAAAGACAATATATTTTATTAAATTTCCATCATATTTGCGGTATTGGTCCACAAAATATAGGTCTTAATTTCTTTTTGCGGATATATTTTATGCATAAGTTTTTTATATGCGTTTAACTGCGAAATATATACGGCAGGAACTTTATCCGGCACATTTTTGTTTGTTTTATAGTCAACGATGATAACCTGATTGTCGTCAATAATCAAACGGTCTATTTGTCCGGATATTATTTTTCCGTCTACTTCTCCCATAATCGGAACCTCGGCTTTTGAGTTAGCTCCGAATACTTTTCCGAACTCTTTATTGTTTATCAAAAAGGTTATTTCTTGACATATTTTTTCAATTTCTATTTCGTTGAATTCAGGAGCTTTCTGTTGCAGAAAATCTTTTATGGTTTGAGTTTGTTTATTATTGCTTACTCCCGGCAAAAATTGTAATAACTTATGGATTATTTCTCCTCGTTTATACAATATTCGGTCTCTGTTTACAATTAAAGGTGAAATATTTGCAGGTTCGTTATCCGGTTTTGACGGTCTTAGCGGTTTTGATAAAGGGCTTTCTTTTTCTGCATTTCTATTCATAAAATCGGGAATTGCCGTCTGCAGTTCTTCTCTTTTATCTTTAGGCTTAGATTCTTTTTCAAAACATTGTTTGCTTGTTACGGATAATACATCATTTTCATCAGGAGTTGCAATTTGTGAAAATGTTTCCTTAAATAAAGAATACCAAGAATCTTCAGGTATTTGTTGTTTTGTGCTAAATCCGCAAAATATCATTCTGTCTTCTGCTCTGGTAACCGCAACATACATTAATCGGCGATATTCCTCCATCATTTTTTGTTTTTGTTTTTCTTTTATTTTTTTACAAAAATCGTTATAATCATTTTTTGATGAAGGATAAACAAAAATGTCGTTACTCCAAATAAAGTTTGCTTCTTCTTTGCTGGTTGGTATACCCGTTGTATCAGGAATAATAACAATAGGAGCTTGTAGTCCTTTTGAGCCATGAACGGTCATCATTCTTACTACATTATTTTCACCTTGTTCTTGTTCTCTTTTGACTTCAACATCATCAGATGCAATCCAATGAATAAAGTTTTGCAAAGTGGGAATATTTTCTATTTCAAAATTAAGGCTTAAATTGATGAATTCATTTAGTCCGTCTTCTGCTTCAAGTCCCATTCTTTCATAATATTTTTTACGTCCACCCATTTCCCCAAGTATATAATTATACAAGTCAAAAGGTCGCATATAATCAACTTTGTTTAGTAAATTTTCTATGCTTTGAGCAATATCTTTATAATTTTCACTCGATTGTAAAGATTTCCATAAAGAACCGTTTCTGTTCCAACATAGTTCAAACAAATCATCATCATTAAGATTAAAAAGCGGGGATTTTAATGCTTCAGCCAAACTTAAATCATCATCAGGTAGCAATAAAAATTTACCTAAGCTTATTAAGTCTTTAACGGCAATTTGATCTAAAACATGAATTCTGTCAATGCCACCGATATTTATATTTAGTTTTTTACATTCTCTAATGAAATTTTCACAAAAATTACTTCTTCCTCTGATTAAAATTAAAAAATCTCGGTATTGAACAGGTCTTTTTTTAGACTCTAATATTTCTTTATTGTCTACCATTTGTTTTATTTTGGCGGCAATGGTTTTTGCCATTTGTGAAGATGTCGATTCTTGAGAAAATCTTTTTATGGGAAGTTCCCACGTGTCATCATTTTTTTCTTTTTTCGGTTCTATCGCATTCCAAAACTCAACTTTTCCTCCTTCGCCTTCTCTGAAAGCTATGTGTTCAACTGTTTCGTTTGCGGAAGCAACCCCTTGTCTTATACTTTCTTTGCTGAAAAGTTGATTTACGGAACTCAAGATTGCTGATGTAGAACGAAAAGAGACTTCTAAATTTACTTTCTCAAAATCCGGAGTTATTTGTGAAAAATGGTTACACATTTCATCAAATTTATCAGGGTCTGCTCCTTGAAAGCTGTATATTGACTGTTTTCTGTCGCCAACTGCAAAAATTGTTCGAGTATTTTCCGAGCTTCCTTCTCCTGCAAAAAACTCATCACTGATGGCTTTGACAATAGCCCATTGATCGGGAGATGTATCTTGTGCTTCATCTATCAATATATTATCAATACCGCCGTCTAATTTAAATAATACCCATTTTGTTGCTTCTCTGTTTTCTAGGAGCAACCGAGTACGATATATAACATCGTCAAAATCTAATTTTGCATGAACTCTTTTAAATTCGTTATATTTTTCAATTAATTCTGATGCTAAATTTAAAACACATTTGGTAAAATTGTATAGATTGAAAGATTTTAATTTATCTATTAAATCAAGACAACGCATGCCTTCATCATTAAATATGAGAGTTAAATCAATACGCTTGCTTAGTCCCTTTATTGTTCTTGGACTACGTATAGTGTTGCTGCCGGTCAGAAAAATTTGAATGTAATTTGGGTATTCTTCAATGTAATTCTCATTCTCTATGCAATCTACCGGAAAATTTATTCCTATTTCTTTGAGTGATGATAAGGTGTCTTTATCTGCTTTTGCAAAAAAGTCATTTATAATATCTTCTAAAGTTATGTTATCAGGGATATTAATTTGTTTTGATATTTCAGATAATAAATTTTCTTTAGAACCGTATTTTGTTAAAGAACGGTCTATTTTTATACGATTTTTCAATACATTATCAATTACACTGCTAAAAGAAAATTCAGAAATATTTTCTGTAATATACCTGATAGATGTTCCTATTGTACTTTGCGGATTTTGAGCGGCAAAAGACAGTATTTCTTTTTTTATATTATTCAAAGCTTGTGATGAATTTCTTTCATCCATAATTTCAAAATATGGAGAAAGATTTGCTTCCAAAGGAAATCTTTTTAATATTTCTTCACAAAAACTGTGAATGGTTTTGATTTTCATTCCTCCGGCCGTATCTAACAAAATTGCAAAAAGCTGTCTTGCTTTCGATTTTAATTTTTTTGCCTTGTCTGCATCTGTAGGCAATTTTCCGTATAGTTTTATCAGTTCTTCTTCTAAATCTTTTTCATTCATTACCGCCCATTTACTCAATCTTTCGGCAATACGTGAACTCATTTCTACTGCGGCGGCCTTTGTATATGTCAAACATAGAATTTTAGTGCTATCAACACCTTCTAAAAGTAATCGCAATACTCTGTCGGAGAGAACTTTGGTTTTTCCCGTACCTGCTGAGGCTCCGACCCAAACTGATTTTTTTGGATTGGCTGCCAAACGTTGTTGACAAGTAGCTCTTTGTCCTAACACATTTCTTTTTTGTTCTATTTCATTATTAGTCGTCATCACTACTGTTTACTCCCCATTCTTTTATACGTGAAAGATGTATGTAATCGCAATATTCGTCTTTATATTTTGGCTGAACGATGTACTCACTGTCTTTTTTATCGAAATGTTCGATTATGGCGGTTAGTTTATCTGTATAATTTTCTAATAAGTCATCTACATTTTTACTGAAAGAACTCTCATTGTTTTGGAGTTTCCAATAATGTAAGCTTTCTACCGGTTTTGCGCTAATTTCTTCAAAATCACCTTTTTGAGCAATAATTCCTTCTATCGGCAATTGGGGGGCATAGCCTTTTTCTACTTTTGTATTTTGAGGAGCATAACCGGTTTTATAATCAATAACACGAACGGTTCCATTTGTTGTTTCATCTATTCTATCCGCTTTTGCTCCAACAATAAATTCTCCGCCGGAACTTTGAAAAGAAGTTCTTCCTTTTACTTCGCAATGTGTATGTTTTATATCAATCCGCAAATTTTCTTCTTTTTGTAAAATCCAATCTATCATTCTTTCGATTCTGATTTTCCAAAACAGTTTTATGCTGTCTTCTATTTCATTTTCGTTTAGTAAGTTTTCAGCGAGTTCTTCCATAATTTTTTTTGCGTTTTGGGGAAGATGTTCCGGATATTGTTTATAAAATTGTTCCAAAACATTGTGAACAATATTTCCCATATCAACGGCATCGGGAGTTTGGTCAAAGTCGTTTATTTTTTTTAATTTTAAAATTTTAGATGCGTAAACACTATATGGGTTGCATATCAATCTTTCCATATCTGAAGCCCATAATTCTCTCGGGCGAGATTCCAGAGGTGGAGCAGGGTGAGGTGCTTCAATCGGAGTAATGTTTTGAGTTCTGTCGAGCTGCCGACACCAATAAGTATATGGAGATTGATACAAAATGTTTATATCAAAATCTATGGCTTTTAGTACTGTTTCCAGTCTCATCCACCAACGAGATTTTACCATAGGAGTATTTTGTACTCTATCAGAGCGAGTTAAGTAAACTTCTTTAGCCGCACACATTTCACAAAAATCATGTGCTAATACTCCGATAGATTTTTCCGGCAACGGATAGCCGAATTTTTCCTTCATCGGTCGAGAAAGCCATGCTCCAGATGATGAATTAGCCGGCATTATACCTTCACTTAAACCGCTTACAATAACACAGTCAAAAGAACATAGACGAGCCTCTATCGGACCAAGAATACGCAATCTCGGATGTGCTCCGTATTTTGAACGAACAATGGTTCCGTTTAGTAATGCCCCGAATAAATCTGCATATTGTCCTTGTTTTATCTCGCCTAATGTATCAGCGTGTTCTAAAAGATTACCCATTAAAGAGGCTGCAACTTCTCCTTCTTCTTCACACCATAATACGTCTGCTCCGTTTTTATCTTTGCTGGTAGCTAAAAACTCAGCAAGTTGCAGATGCTTGTTTAACAGTTCTTTGAAAGAGGCTTTAGGCTGATTCATCAAATCATGCAATTCGTTAAAAAGACTTTTTTGATGGGTTATAAAGTCGTTGTCTTTTATTTTTTTACAATTTCTGTTACGTAAAACACTTTTTTCATATTCTCTTATTTGACGACGTATTTCATAATTTGTTTTTCCGGCACAGGTAAAAGGATGTTTATATAAACTAAGTAAAGAAAGAGGAGAAAAGTCTTCCTCGCATACCTTTGCAATGAGACGTAAAAAGATTCCTTGTGGAGTTTGTGATAAAGGAATACCCGCCGAATCGTCAGCCTTGATTCCCCATCGTAAAAGTTCGTTAGAAACGCAACGAGCCAAATTTCTGTCTTGTGTCACTAAAGCGGTGGTTTTTTCGGGAGTTTCCAAATTATGTCGCATAATTGCGGCAATTATGAGAGCTTCTTCTTTAGAATCTCTACATTCGATTAATTTTAATCCGTCCAGAGCTTTTGCTGAAAAAGAATCTTTATTGAGAGATAACCAACTGTCAGACGATTCGGCAGGACGCATAACCTCAGAAAAAAGTTTTTCTCTTTCGCTATTATTATGTGATACGGCATCGGGAATATCGTGACGGGAAATTTGTAAAAATTCCAACAATTGTTTTAATTCAAATTGTGGATGAGTTTCTTCTATCATATCCCAAGCCGAATCGTCTAAAAACTTATCAATACCCGAAAGATAAACGCTTCCGTTTTTTAGCTCTGAAATGGTTTTTACCAGTTCTTTCATTGCCGGAAAGGTAGCTGTTGTTCCGGCAACGATAATTTCTTTTTCTGATGGATTTTTTTGTAAATTTTTGTTCTGTTCCGATAGAAGTTTATTATTATAATCTCCGATATCGCTTAAATTTCTTTCTTCTAAAATTTTGGGATAAAATTCTGTTATTATTTTCAAAAACTGTAAAGTGTTTTGCCAGTGAGAAGCATATTCTTCAGGAACAATGTCGTTCAGTTTTTCAAATTTCAGCCGTTCATTATTCACCATATCAATTAAAGTAGAAAGTTCATTAGCTAAATAACAAGCTTGTGCCGTAGTGAGGCTTTCTACTTTAAAATTATCGGGACGAGCACAAATCAGTCTTATAAATATCATAAGTCTTTCAACAGAACTTATAACCGGAGGAAGTTTTATCTCATTTCCGGAAAAGAAAAATCCGTCCTCATCAACACTACCAAGCGGTAATATTTGCGGAAGAAGAGTGGCGTTCATTCCATGCAATCTTACGAAAGCATTACGCAGTTCCCTAACCGCTCTTCGGTTAGGAAGAAAAACAGTAACATCAGTTAGTCCAAGTAAGTTGTTTTTGTATTTATTGAGCAGATGCTCTGCAAGTATATCGACTAACGAACAACCAATGGGAACATTGTATATATTAGGCAATTCAGACTCCTTATTTTATTTTGTTAATAAGTTTTTCTAAAGCTCTGCTTCGATGAGACATTTGATTTTTTATATCTTCACCGAGTTCAGCAAAAGTTTTATCGAATCCTTCAGGAATGAAAATAGGGTCATATCCGAATCCGCCATTTCCTGACGGGGTTTCCGAAATGTTTCCATCAACTCTTCCTTCAAAAATCATGGTCTTTTCGTTTGGATAAGCTAAAGCCATACAACACGAAAAATGAGCTTTTCTAGTGCTTTTTCCGGATTCTTCCATTTCTTTCAAAAGCATTTTCATTCCTTCGTTAAAGTCACGGTTAGGGGCATAACGAGCGGAATAAACTCCGGGGCGACCATCGAGAGCATCGACACATAAGCCCGAATCATCTGCCAAACAAGGAAGACCACACATCATACATAGAGCTTCAGCCTTTAATTTTGCGTTTTCTTCAAAAGTTGTTCCTGTTTCTTCAACGTCCCCAAGTCTTAAATCTGCGGCAGACTGTACTTCTATTTTCAATGGGGCAAGTAAGGTTTTGATTTCGGCAATTTTGCCGGCGTTATGACTTGCAACGACTAATTTTGTTATTTTCATTTATTTAATTCCTAAAGCTTCTTTTTGTTTTTCTATGAGTTGTTTAATTCCGTCTTTTGCCAAAGACATCAGTTCAAAAAATTCTTTCTCGTCAAAAGGCTCTTCTTCTGCCGTTCCTTGAATTTCTACGATTTTTCCGCTTTCCGTTAAAACAAAGTTCATATCAACTTGTGCATGAGAATCTTCTTCATAATTAACATCTATAATTTTTTCGCCGTTATGTATATCGCAAGAAATTGCAGCAACAAACTCTTTAATCGGATTTTCTTTGATTTTCTTTTGTTCTATCATATATTGAATAGCTTGATAAAGAGCAACAAAACCACCGGTTATCGAGGCTGTTCTTGTTCCTCCGTCTGCTTGAATAACATCGCAATCAACACAAATTGAAAAATCTTTTAATAAAGTTAAGTCAACAACAGCTCGTAAAGAGCGACCTATAAGTCGTTGAATTTCTTGAGTGCGACCGGATGGCTGTTTTAGTTCTCTGGCTGTTCTTTGTCGATTTGAACGAGGCAACATGGCATATTCAGCCGTAATCCAACCTCTGTTTTGACCTTTCAACCAATTAGGTACTTTTTCTTCGACACTTGCCGTACAAATTACATGGGTGTTTCCGAATTTTACCAAACATGAACCTTCGGCATAAGGACTAAATCCTGGGATTAATTCTATATTTCTGATTTGATTATTTTCTCTGTTGTCATTACGCATTTTTATATCTCTTTTGGTTTTCTTTTTCGAATTGTAAAATACGATATTTTACATGGATAAGCAATAAAAAACCGGAGATGATTCTCCGGTTTTTGCACTATGCTATCTTATTTGCGGAACGTTTACGTTGTATTGGGTCAAGAATACGTTTACGCAAGCGAATCGTTTTCGGTGTAACTTCCAATAATTCATCATCTTGAATATAAGACAGACCTTCTTCCAAGCTAATGCGACGAGGAGGAGTTAAGCTGATGGCTTCATCTTTTCCGGCAGCACGAATATTGGTTAATTGTTTTGAACGACATGGATTAATTTCCAAATCGTTAGGCTTGGTGTGTTCTCCGATAATCATACCTACATAAACAGGAACGTTAGGATCAATAAACATCGGACCTCTGTCTTCCAGTTTCCATAAAGAATAGGCTATTGCTGTTCCGTCTTCGCTCGATATTAATACTCCGTTTCTGCGTCCTTCTATTTCTCCTTTATGAGGTTCATAGGCATAAAAACTGCGATTCATAACACCGGTTCCGTGGGTGTCGGTTAAAAATTCGGAGTGATAACCGATTAAGCCGCGGGTAGGAGCGTGAAATACTAAACGAACTTTGTTGCCTGCTTGTGCCGGAATCATTTCTATCAATTCAGCACGACGCATTCCCATTTTTTCTACAACGGTGCCTGAAAATTCTTCATCAACGTCAACAACAACTTCGTCAATAGGTTCTAAAATGTTACCGTTTTCATCTTTTTGGAACACAACACGAGGACGAGAAATAGAAAGTTCGAATCCTTCACGTCTCATTGTTTCTATTAAAACGCCTAATTGCAATTCGCCTCTTCCAGCTACTTCGAAAGCATCGGAATTTGGTGTTGTGGTTATTTTAAGAGCGATATTTCCTTCGGCTTCTTTTTGTAATCTTTCTGCAATAACACGAGATGTTACTTTATCTCCTTCTCTTCCGGCTAAAGGCGAATCGTTTACGGCAAAAGTCATCACTAATGTAGGAGGGTCTATCGGTTGTGCTTCGATTGCTTCAGTAACATCAAAATGGCATAATGTGTCGGCAACAGTTCCTTTTGCGACACCTGCAATAGCAACGATATCTCCGGCATGGGCTTCGTCTAAACTTTGGCGAGTGAGACCGCGATATGCCATAATTTTATTAATGCGAAAACGTTCGATTTCTTTGTTTCCGGTGCCGAGAACCTTGATTGTTTCTCCTGCTTTTACGCTTCCGGAATAGATTTTTCCGGTAAGCATACGTCCGACAAATTTGTCGGCTTCCAAGGTTGTGGCAAGCATAGAAAATGGTTTGTCCGGATAGCATACGGGAGCTGATACTTTGGAAAGAATCAAATCGAATAATAGACTTAAATCTTTCTTTTCATCGTTTAAATCTTCCACTGCCCAACCATTGCGTCCCGAAGCATACAAAACCGGAAAATCAAGTTGCTCATCTGTTGCGTTAAGGCTGACAAACAAATCGAACACTTCGTTTAATACTTCATCAACACGGGCGTCCGGTTTATCGGCTTTGTTAATAACAACAATGGGTTTTAATCCGACTTTTAGAGCTTTCCCTAAAACAAATTTTGTTTGTGGCATAGGACCTTCAGAGCTGTCTACTAACAAAATAACGCCGTCAACCATAGACATAATGCGTTCAACTTCCCCGCCGAAGTCCGCGTGTCCGGGGGTATCTACGATATTAATTCTAACCCCTTTCCATTCTACGGAAGTACATTTTGATAAAATTGTGATACCTCTTTCTCTTTCGAGTTCGTTTGAGTCCATAACACAGGTTTCAACTTTTTGATTATCACGAAAAGTTCCGCTTTGTTTTAATAGTCCGTCAACCAAGGTTGTTTTTCCGTGGTCAACGTGAGCTATAATAGCGATATTTCTTAATTCCATTGTTTTTCTTTCAATTTGTTATTTTAAATTTAGGCGCACAATAGCACAAGTTTGTCTGTTTTCAAGAAAAAAATAAAATAAAAATCAGCCCATTAAGGACTGATTTGATGCAAATAACAAGCCCCTGCTTTTGCAGGGGCCGAAAACGAAAAATTATTCGTTGGCATTTGGCCAATTTTTTGCATTTTCAGCATTGAAAGCAACCCATTGAGGATCAGCTTCATCTTCAGTTGTGATTGCTTCTTGTGGGCATTCTGCAATGCAAACACCGCAGCTGATACATGTATCAGGATCAATTACCAACTGAGTATCACCTTCGTGAAAAGCATCAACAGGGCATACATCAACACAAGATTTGCATTTAATGCAATTGTCATTAACGACAGAAACCATGGTTTATCTCCTTAAAGATTATTTTAATTTCAGCCCTCAATCTAATCATATTTATAATAAAATCAAGTAAAAAATGACAGATACACTTGCGAATGAGTTTTTTTCTACCCATATAATAAGCAATAACAAAATTTGGAGAGTAAATATGAGCGAAAAAATGAACTTTCAAGCAGAAGTAAATAAGATGTTGAATATTGTGGTTAATTCACTTTATTCGGAAAAATATATTTTTTTACGAGAACTTATTTCTAATGCTTCAGATGCTTGTGACAAGCTTAAATATTTATCGTTGACAAATCCGGATATTGCAAAAGGTAACGGTGAGTTAAAAATAGTTTTAACTCCCGATGATAAAAATAATACACTTACAATTTCGGATAACGGTATCGGAATGAACAAAGATGATTTGATAAATCATCTGGGCACAATAGCAAAATCGGGAACTTCGGATTTTGTGGCAAATATGAAAGAAAACGGTTCGGCTGCCGATTTGATAGGTCAATTCGGCGTTGGTTTTTATTCTGCATTTATGGTTGCTGAAAAAGTTGAGATAATCACGAAAAAAGCCGGAGAGGAACAGGCTTATAAATGGGTATCAAACGGAGTTGACGGTTTTGAAATCGAATCGGCGGAAAAGAGTGAAAACGGAACAGAAATAAAATTGTTCTTAAAAGAGGAAGACAAGAACTTTACCGACACAATCTATCTTCGTCATTTAATCAGAACATATTCTGACCACATCAGTTATCCGATTGTTTTAAATTTGAGTGAAGCAGGCGAAGAAACGATTAATAGCGGTTCTGCTTTATGGACAAGAAACAAAGGTGAAATCACTCAAGAGCAATATAAAGAATTTTATCAACACATTTCACATAATTTTGATGAACCATGGTTAACTCTGCATTTTAAGGCAGAAGGAAGCATTGAATATACATCTTTGTTATTTATTCCATCGAGCCAGCCTTATGATTTGTTTCAACCTGATAAAAAACAAGGACTAAAACTTTATGTGAACAGGGTGTTTATTTCCGACAAGGTAGAAGAATTGATGCCGAATTATTTGCGTTTTGTTAAGGGAATCGTTGATTCTTCTGATTTGCCATTAAATATTTCTCGTGAAATGTTGCAACAAAATGCGTTGATTGCAAAAATCAAAAACGGAATTGTCGGCAGATTGTTAAAAGATTTGAAAAAGCGTTTTGAAAATTATGACGATTATAGCAAATTTTGGGATAATTTCGGGATTGCTTTTAAAGAAGGTATTTATGAAGACTTTTCGAATCGGGAAGAAATTGCCTCGTTGTCTCTATTTAGTTCTACAAAAAGCGGCGAAAAATTGACGAGTTTAGATGCTTATATTGAGCGTATGCAATCTGAACAAAATGCTATTTATTATATTACCGGTGATGATGTTAAAGTTTTAGCAAACAATCCGCAGTTGGAAGCATTTAAACAAAAAGGTTTAGAAGTATTGCTTTTAACCGATCCGATAGATGAATTTTGGACTCAAACTTTGCCTAATTATAAAGGAAAAGTTATCAAGCATATTTCACAGGCTGATGTGGATTTTTCTTTTGAAAGAAAAGAAGCTAAAGCAGAAGCAGGAAGTTTGGAAAAACTTATAAATTATATGCAAAATTTGTTCAAGGACGAAGTTGGAAAAGTCGAATCGACGGAAAAACTTACATCCAGTCCGGTCAGTTTAACTGTTGAAAACGGACAGATGAGTATCCATCTGGAACGATTGATGAGAAATCATCAACAACAAACAGCATTTAATTCGACTCGTATTTTAGAAATAAATCCTTATCATCCGCTGATTATTAAATTGAGCGAATCGATAGAAGATGAAAATAAAAAACAAGAAATTGAAAAAATTTCAAAAATATTGCTTGATCAGGCAAAAATAGCAGAAGGAGAACCTATAAAAGACAGCTCTTTTTATGTTTCTGCGATAAGCGAATATATTTTGAAAGGCTTTTAATCCACAAATATCGCCGATTTTTACATTGGCGATATTTTTGTCTTGATTTTTGTCAAAAACGGATATATACTGACTTTACTTTAATATAACTAAGATAATTATTAACCCGCAGATATTGGATAGCTATGGATTTCGACAAAGTTTTTCTTTGTAACTCGAGCTTTTAACTATTTTAATGAAGTATTTATATACAAGATAAAGAGTCTTTCGCGAGACCGCCCGCTGTTTTTACAGTTTGAAATTGCGTATTTCAGGGATCAAAGTAGAATCGTTTTAAAATAGTTTTGAGTAAGGAAAGAAGGAAGTAGATTTTGAAGGTATTTGTATTTAATTTATATGGCATATGGCGTATAATAATTACGACAGCGAATTTTCGGTAAAGTCAATCATTAAGTGGGTTGCGATCGGTCTTGGTGCTGTGTTGCTTCTCTGCATATTGATCGGAGGTATCTATTCGGTTGATCCTGGTCACCGTGGTGTCTTAACGACCCTTGGTAAGGTAGAGCAGAAGAGCTACCCGAATGGTGTGGGCTTTAAGTGGCCGTTCATCTCTTCTATGCAGGAGGTTGACGTTCGTACGCAGAAGATGGAGGAGCAGACAAGCTCTTATACATCTGATGTGCAGACAGCCCAGATGCAGTATGTCTTCACATACGATCTTCGTCCCGATAATGTCCATGTACTCTACGAGACCGTAGGTATGGACTATGAGTCTAAGATTGTGGTGCCTAAGCTTAACGACGTTCTCAAGGATGTTGTAGGTAAGTGGCAGGCACAGGAGCTTGTTTCTAACCGAGACAAGGCACGTGAGGAGGTCCTTGCAGGATTGCAGAGCCAGCTTGATACACGTTTCTTTCAAAATATCTCGTTTCAGTTTATCAATATAGACTATAGCGAGCGTTTTGAGGATGCGATTGAGTCGAAGGTTATCGCTGAGCAGAAGGCTCAGGAGGCGGTAAACAACACTCAGCGTATCAAGGAGGAGGCAGACCAGAAGGTCATTACTGCTAAGGCGGAGGCTGAAGCTATGCGTATTAAGTCACAGGCTCTTCGTGAGAACAAGGGTTTGACTGAGTATGAGGCTGTCCTTCGTTGGGATGGTAAGCTCCCTCAGTATATGATGGGCAATACCGTGCCTATGATTAACTTGGGCGCCAAGTAATCATAGTATGCATTGTGAGAATAGGTCCTGCGAAAGCAGGACCTTTCTTTGGTTTAAATTCTAAATTTTATTTGCTTTGAATGTTTTTATGTGCTAGTTACTTACTTAATTTTGTGTAACTTTTCGGGAAAAAATTGTGGCTAAAAAACGTCGAGTTATGTTTTTGCAATTAAGTCATTTGCGTCGAACCATAAAAAAGTCGGCAATAGCTTTGCTTTTTATTATGGTTTTTGCATTTATGTTGCTTAATAAAGCTAATAATGCACTCATTGAAAAGACATCAACAACCGCCGGAGAAATCATAACTCCGATTACCGAGATTTTGATTATGCCTGCAAGTATTATGCTAAATGGTTATGACTATCTTCGCAGTCTTAGAAAAATAGACGAAGAAAATCAGCTTTTAAGAGAGGAAAACCGAAAACTTATTATTGCGAATGCAAAAAGTAAAGCGCTGGAAATAGAAAATAAGATTTTATCTAATTTATTGAATTATCAAGTGCCCGAGGATGCAAACTTTATTACCGCAAAAGTGGTGGCAGAAGAGGGAACCGCTTTTTCTCACTCATTGACGGTTTATATTGGAGGTAATAAAAATGTTGCTAAAGGGCAAGTTGTTATAGGCGATAAAGGTGTTATCGGAAGAATTGAATCGGTCGGTTATAACTATGCTAAAATTGCAATGATAAATAATATTAACTCACGAATTTCGGTAATGGTTGAAAACTCACGAATTAGAGGAATGTTGGTAGGACAAAATGATGAATGGCCGGAATTGAAGTTTTTACCGCTTGATGCAAAAATTGAAAAAGGTGACAAAATAATTACTTCGGGAATCGGTGGGGTTTTTCCCGTCGGTCTTCCGGTAGGAAAAGTAGCTTCGGTTGAAAAAAATGTTGTAAGAATAAAACCGGCAAACAATTTATCTCGAATAGAATATGTGATGATAGTTGATTATAAACTCCCTGATCCTGCCGATGAATTGTATGGGGATTTTATCAAATGAGAGAAAATTGGCGAGATATGTTGAGTAATTGGATGGTAAAATCATTACCATTGTTTGTATCAGTTTTATGGCTGTTTATTTCTTTTATTCCCCTACATTCTGCTATCAGTAGTAATGCTCGTCCGATGTTTGGTCTTTTGTGTGTGTTTTTTTGGGCAGTATATCGTCCGTATTTATTCGGTTTAGGTGCGGTTTTTTTATTAGGTGTTTTTGCTGATTTACAGTCAACAGGTCCTTTAGGATTAAATTTATTTATGTTTTTGGTTATGTACTTGTTAGTAATAAATTTATCCAAATATATACCTGAAAAAACTTTTGAATTGATGTGGTTGGGGCTGTCTTTACTTCTTTTTGCCGTATTATTTTCCGGATGGTTTTTGTTATCAGTTTATTATGCTCAATTTTTGCCGATAAAAGGATTAGTTTTTTCATATTTTATAAGTTTGGCTGTTTATCCTGTAGTTGGTGGTATAAATGCTCTAATTGTCAATAATTGTTTGCAGGAAGACAACTGATGAATAGAGATAACAGCAAAGGAAAAGTCTTAATAGAAAGAACTTTAATATGGGGCGGAATACAATTTTTCTTGCTCTTGATTATTGTCGGCAGGTTATATTTTTTGCAAGTATATGAGGCTGATAAATATGCAACAATGGCTGATGAAAATCGAATTTCATCACGAATTATTGTTCCTCCGAGAGGGATTATTTATGATAGAAACGATGTTCCTATCGCTAATAATAAACAGAACTTTCAAGCAATGATTGTGGCAGAACAAGCCAATGATGTAAACGAAACTTTAGAAAAGTTTAAAAAACTGATGCCTTTGAGCGAAAAAGAGGAGACTCGTATCCGTCGAGATTTGAAAAGGTATCGGAGATTTGTTCCTATAAAAATAAAAGAAGGTTTGAGCTGGGAAGAAGTTTCAAAAATCTTGCTCGTTTCTGCAGAAATGCCGGGAATTATTGTTGATGACGGTTTGAGCAGAGATTATCCTTTAGAAAAGCAAATGGCTCATGTGTTAGGTTATGTTGCTGCCGTATCGGAAAAAGATTTGAAAAAAGATAACGACCCTTTGTTAGAGACTCCCGGATTTAAGGTTGGAAAAATAGGTTTGGAACGACGATACGAAAAAGAACTGCGAGGTGAAGGCGGAAACCAAAAATTAGAGGTTAATGCCGTCGGACGAGTTATGAAAGAAATTGAGCGTGAAGACGGAATTGCCGGAGAAAACTTGAAACTAACCATCGATAGCAGATTGCAAAAAAAAGCTTATGATTTATTTGGCGAAGAAAGTGGTTCCGCAGTTGTGATAGATGTAAACAGCGGTGAAATTTTGACCTTTTTATCTATGCCGTCATATAATCCGAACGACTTTGTTCAAGGGGTTAGTCAAGAACTTTACGGAAGTCTGTTAAATGATGAAAAACAACCGTTAATAAACAAAACAATTAGCGGGCGATATTCTCCCGGTTCTACTTTTAAAATGATAGTTGCTTTGGCCGCTTTAGAGGCCGGAATTATTAAAAGAGATACTAAAATCGGTTGTTATGGAAAAATAGATGTCGGAAATCACTTGTTCCATTGTTGGAAAAAAGAAGGTCATGGTCCGGTTAATTTAGAAGAAGCTCTGCAACATTCTTGCGATGTTTATTTTTATGAAGTAGCACAAAAAGTTGGTATTGATAAAATAGCGGCAATGGCACGAAGATTTGGTTTAGGGGCAAAGACAGCACTTAATTTTGATGATGAAAAAGCCGGGATTATTCCGGACAAAGCTTGGAAATTGGCAAATTTAAAATCTCCTTGGCAAGGAGGCGAAACACTCATTGCCGGCATAGGACAAGGATATATTTTGACAACTCCGTTACAGTTAGCGGTTATGACTGCCAGAATCGCTAATGGTGGAAAAATGATAGAACCGAGTTTGATTTCGGTAAGCAATGAAACGGTTTCTAAATACAAAAATATGAAAATAAATCCTGCATACATGACTTTGGTAAAAGAAGGAATGTGTAGTGTAGTTAATAAAACCGGTGGTACTGCTTTTATGTCGCAATTTGATTATAAGGGCAAAAAAATGTGTGGAAAAACCGGCACAACACAGGTTAGACGTATTACTTTACAAGAAAGACAAAGCGGAATTGTAAAACAAGAAGATTTACCTTGGAAATATAGAAATCATGCTTTGTTTGTGGGGTATGCTCCGCATATAAATCCTAAATATGCCGTTGCTGTTTTGGTTGAACATGGAGGAGGCGGTTCTGCTGTTGCTGCTCCGATAGCTTCAAAACTCTTAAAAGAAGCCTTAATGTTGGATGAGGAGAAAAAATAGATGTATAAATTTTATAAATCAGGTTTTAGAAATCCGAATCTGACATTAAAAGAAAAATTGTATAATTTAAATCTTACTTATTTTTTCTTCATTTTTTTGCTTGGCGGAATCGGAGTTATGATGCTTTATTCTGCCGCAAACGGTGATTGGGATGTTTGGGCATTAAAGCATTTTATTAGATTTGCATTAGGTGTCGGAGTGATGGCTGTTTTAACGTTTTGTGATATAAAAATTTTTCTGCGGTACGCATACTATTTTTATTTTGCAACACTGTTTTTATTAATTGTAGTTGAAGTTGCCGGACATACGGGTATGGGAGCAACCAGATGGATAAATCTCGGTTTTATGAAACTTCAGCCGTCAGAATTAATGAAGATAGCATTGGTTTTAGCTTTAGCTAAGTATTTTCATTCTACAACCTTGCAAAATATAGAAACAATAAGAGGAATTATTCCTCCTCTGTTGATGGCGTTTGTTCCTGCCGCATTGATAATGATGCAACCTGATTTAGGTACCGGGCTTATGTTGTTGTTTACGACTGGAGTAATACTTTTTGTTGTAGGAGTTCAACTGTGGAAATTTGTTGCAGTAGGAACAGGTGTTTTGGTTTTGTTGCCGATAGCATGGCACTTTTTGCATGATTATCAGCAAAAAAGAGTGCTTACTTTCTTAAATCCGGAAAGTGATCCTCTTGGTGCAGGGTATCACATAATGCAGTCAAAAATAGCTTTGGGGTCAGGTGGTATTTTCGGAAAAGGTTTTTTGAACGGTACTCAAAGCCATTTAAATTTTTTACCGGAAAAGCATACGGACTTTATTTTTACAATGTTATCTGAAGAATTTGGTATTATCGGAGCTATTTTGGTTCTGTTTATAAATTTTTTGGTTTTGTTGTATAGTTATTATTTTGCATTACGTACAACCAGTTATTTCGGTAAATTGGTTGTTATAGGGTTAACTACTAACTATTTTCTTTATATATTCATCAATATTGCGATGGTTTTGGGGCTACTTCCCGTTGTTGGTGTTCCTTTACCTTTGATTTCTTATGGCGGTACGGTAATGCTTTCTGTAATGGCAAGTTTTGGAATTATAATGGCGATATATGTAAACAGAAATACAAATTTAGGAAAAGATTAGAATATTTTTTAAGGAATTGAATGTTTATACACTTAAAAACCCCCGATATTATCGGGGGTTTTGGTTCTTATTTTTATTTTACAAAAATCTGAACTTCGGAAACTGTTGATTTTTCGTTCACTTTTGCATTTAAATTAATACTTCCTGCATTTGCTCCCATGCTGACGACTTCGTTAAAAATACGTGCTGCATGTTCTTGAGCTTCAGCCTTTGTTTTTGAATTTGATACGGCGACAATTTCAAAAACAGTATTGGGTTTGCGATTTAATGCAGATTTTATGGCAGTAGAAAGACCTTCTTTATAATCTACATTTTTATCGGCAAAACGAACAGAAAATAAGGGTAAGTTGCCGACAGAAACCTGTTTGTTAAATGTGAGAGGTCTGCTGATACGTTTTACTTGCGAAGACACAACAGGCTTTGTTGTTCTATGCATTATAACCGGACGAGATACTACAGCACCGGTATTGCTTCCGCTTTTTACACTTTCGCGTAAACCGTCAATTTCTTGGCTTGCTTGTATAGCGCTTTGTTGTTGGAAATTTGCTGCACCGGAAACATTTTCATTTAATGCAGCAGCCTTTTGAGCGATAGTCATTGCTTCGTTTTGAAGTTCACGTAATTGTTTGTGGTCTTCGTCAACGGCACCCGAAATGCTAAATGCGGCAGAAATTGCATTTTCTAAATAGGTAACGGATGTTAATGTGTCGGATGTTTTTGCTGAAAGATTTTCTAAAGCATTAGCATTGGCGAACATTGTTTGAACGTTACCTTGTGCCTGTTGGAGCATAGCATACATATTTGGGTTACCTGGAGTTGTGCCTGCTTGAAGCTTTGTTTCTACATTAGAAACCGTTTTTTGATAAAGATTTGCGTTGTTAGAAATATTGGTGTTGATTTTTTCTAATTCTCTTTCATTAGATTTTTGAGCTTGAGAAATCAAGTTTAATTCTTGTCTGAAAGCAGTAACTCTTTGTCCTACAAAAGTTCCCGTATATGAACCGTTAACAACGTTTGAACTTTTTGCATAGATGCCTTCTTGCGCATCAGAGCCAAGCAGCGAAGGAAAAGAATTTCCGTCAGAAGTGCAACCGCTAAGACCTAATGCACAAATTGCCGCAAGCGTATTTAAAGCAATATTTTTCATTTAACAACTACCTTTATATAAAAATTTAAATTTTTAACCTAATGTTTTTTTACACTTTTATCTGATTTTGTAAAGATATTTCTGATATTTATAATAACAAAATGCGTGTATTTGATAAAATAATAAAAAAATTTTAAATTTTGTTAAATTTTGCTTGCAAAAAAAAATAAAAGAATGTATTAAGGGTGACGTAACGAGAAATTATGCGCTCGTAGCTCAATTGGATAGAGCATCTGACTACGGATCAGAAGGTTGTGAGTTCGAATCCCGCCGAGCGCGCCATAAATTACCGCCTGAAAGGGCGGTTTTTTTTGTTGATATTATTATTTCGTGTAGACTTTTGCAATTATTGATATTAACTTTATATGCAGATAATTTATGAAAGAAAGGATAAGTAATGAATAAAAAAGTTGTTGTTTTGACAGGTGTGCTTGCTTTGGTGCTAGGTGTAGCTGTCGGTTGTATGATCGGATGTAATAAGTCTAAAGTAGCTGTAGTTAATATCCAGAGAGTTGTAAACAGTTCGGAACAAGTTCAGTTATTGAAAAATGAACAAATTGCAAAATCACAAGAATTAGCAAAATGGTTAGAAGAATCTCAAAAAGAGGTTGATGGTGAGAAAAATAAAGAGAAAAGAGAAGCTCTTTTGAAAAAATATAGTGAAGAGTTTGCTCAAAAAAGAGATGAGCTTGCTAGAGAATATACTCAAAAACTTCAAAATATTGATGAAAATATCACACAAACCATTATTGATGAAGCAAAAGATAAAGGATATAGCTTAGTGCTAACAAAAGCAGTAGCAATTTATGGCGGTGAAGATATTACCGAAGATGTGATGAAAGTTATCGAATAAAAAATAAAAAAGCGGGATTTTTACATCCCGCTTTTTTATTTGCTTTTATCTGATTTGTATTTATGAATAATTAAATCTTCTTCTTTTGAGTCTCTTTGTTTTTCAAGGATACTTCTGAATAAGGTTTTTACATCAACTTTTTGTCCGTATGCAATTTGGCAACGTTTTAAGGTTTTTGACATTTTTGTTCCCAAAATGTCCGACAAGCTGCATTTGAATAATGATTTTTCCAAAAAACTGTCAAGTTTACTGATGTGTACTGCTGTCATCCCTAATTGTTGAGCAACTTTAATGTTGTTTTTACTGTCATCTAAAAGAACAGATTCTTCAACGCAAGCTTTATGTTTGTCAAAAAACGGCTGCCAGCTTTTTATGTCTGTTTTCAGTTGCATATTGTTATCTTCTATACCACTTACCGGAATTTTTTTGTTTCCTAAAAATACGGTCATTCGAGAAGGTAACTTTTCACCATGAAGTAAATTTTCTTTGATTTTATCAGATGGTGTATCATGGATTACTCTTTGCCATGCGGCTCCGGCTATTGAGGAAAGTCCGTCACTACGTATAACAATGTCTCCATGTTTTCCTAATCTTCGCATAAATTCTTTTAATGAAGGGTCCGGAGCTATTAAATTAAAATCAAGACTTTTAACTAGATTTTTGCAGTATTCGTCAAACTTTTTATCGTCTCCGCAATATTCTTTGGCAAATTTAAATAACCCGTTTGCCCCACCTGTTTTTCTTATTTTAGGGAGTTCTTTTAATAGCTTTTTTCGACCATGAACTTTTGCTAAATTTTTGATGCTTTTATAAATAAATGACAAATAAAATCGACGATTAGAGTAACTGTTAATTACACCATCAATATCAATTACAACAATGCCTTTTTTATTATCGTTTTCACTCATTTGTCAAAACCTTTACTGTATTCCATATTAATACTAAAAAATGGTTTTGACAAATATTTTTTATATTTGGACTAATTTGGCTATTTCGGCTCTAAGCTCATCAATCCCTTTGTTTCTTTCAGAACTGGTTGATATTATATCAATATGTGCAGCGGGATGTCCTTTTAGAATTTTTTGCGTTTCACTTATCACTTTTGTTAGAGCAACGGCAGAAATTTTATCGGTTTTAGTTAGAACAATTTGGTAGTTAACTGCTGCTTTATCCAGCATTTCCATAATTTCTGTATCTACTTTTTTTATGCCGTGACGAGAATCGATAAGTAGGAATACACGTTTTAAATTTACCCGTCCTTGCAAATAAGCAAAAATCATTTTTTGCCATTTTTTTACTAAAGATTCCGGAGCTTGAGCGAATCCATAGCCCGGCATATCTACCATATACAACCTGTCGGCTAAATTAAAATAATTCAGCTGTTGTGTTCTTCCCGGTGTTCCGGAAGTTTTTGCTAAAGTTTTTTTGCCGGTAAGTGCATTTATGAGGCTTGATTTCCCCACATTGGAACGTCCGGCAAATGCTATTTCATCAAGAATATTGTCCGGCGGTAATTGATCTAAATTTGCGACACCGAGTATAAATTGACAAGAAGAGGCAAACAAGCTTTTGCCTGTTGCCAAATCTTGATCAGTATATTTTTTATCTTCTTTTATCATCTCAAGCCTTGTTCTTGATTAAGATAGCTCGTTGTTGGATTATTGCCAACAAATTGCTGAAAGACCAATAAATTACCAATCCGGCAGCAAAATGTCCCATCATAAATGTAAATATTAATGGCATAAGGGCAAAAGCTCTGGCTTGATCTTTATTGGTAGGAGCCGGATTCATTTTTTGTTGAATAAACATTGTCAAACCCATTACAATCGGCCATACACCAATATCTAGAAATCCTGGAATCGGCAAATGTGACCAGGCCGAGATAACCATCGGGTCGGGAGCTGACAAGTCTTTTATCCATCCAATAAATGGTGCGTGACGAATTTCTATAGCGATATTTAACACTTTATACAGAGAGAAAAATACCGGAATTTGAATAAACATCGGTAAACAGCCCGAGGCCGGATTAACTTTTTCTTTTTGATATAATAAAACGGTTTCCTGCTGCAATTTTAACTTATCTTCGGCAAATTTTTCTTGTAATTCTTTTAGTTTAGGTTGCAACTTTTTCATTTTTGCCATGTTTTCAAACGATTTATTTGCGATAGGGAACATTGCAAGACGAAGTAATGTTGCAAATAAAAGAATAGCCCATCCCATATTTCCGATTATATTATACAGAAAATCTAAAATATAGAAAAACGGTTTAGTTAAAAAATAGTACCAACCGAAATCAACAGCTAAATCAAATTTATTAATATGCAAGTCATCGGTATATTTATCGAGTAATTTTATTTCTTTGGCTCCGGCATATAACATTTCCTGTGAAGAGCCTACACTGCCGGCAGAAACAGTTACCGGTGCACCTACATAATCCGTTTGATAAAATGTATCATTTCTGCTGAATTTTGCTTTAATTTTTTGTTTTGAATTTATTATGATAGAAGAAAACCAATAACGATCGGAAAAACCAAACCATCCGCCATTAGATTCAAATTCTTTATTTTCTTTTTTCAAATCAGAATATTTAACTTCTTCAAGTTCATCATCAAAAACACCGATAAGCCCTTCGTGAACAACACTTGCTCCGATAGCTTTTTCCTGATTGCGAGCAATTAGTCCGTACGGATATAAAGTGACAGATTTATCAGTGTTATTTTCAACATATTGATCAATGTTGAACATATAGTCATTATCAACGGAAAATTTAGTTATAAAACGCAACCCTTCCCCATTATCCCATTCCAGAATAACCGGAGTTTGAGGAGTTAATTTATCACCTTTTACTGTCCATAATGTTTCTGAATTAGGTAATTTTATGTTTTTATCTGAAGACAGCCATCCGAATTCGGCATAATAAGGATTTGCAGATTTTGTCGGTGCAAAAAGCTCTACGTCAGCACTATCGGCACTAAGAGTTTGTTTATATTTTTTCAGCCACAAATTATCTATACGCCCGCCATTAGCACGAATAGATCCTTTAATAGCATCATTATCAATATCAACACGTTGAGATGAAACCAAAACTTCCTCTGTAGATAAATTTTCTTGAGGCAGAATATCTTTATCTTCCGTCAGTTCTTTTTGAGTATCAATAACAGCGGTTTCGACAACCGGTTGTGTTTCTTCGATGTTTTCTTTTTTGTCAGAAAACAAAAAGTTACTTAAAAAAACAACGCCTAATGACAACAAAACAGCGGCGTAAAAACTCTTTAATTCGTCTTTCATTTTTAGATTTTTTCCTGTTAGTATATTGAATTGATTTAGAATATAGCAGTATTTATCCCGATTGCAAGCTATAAAGATGTCCTGTGCTTATCTTCTTTAGGAGGAACAGGGTCAAAACCTTTTCCTCCCCAAGGGTGACAGCGTAAAATTCGCTTGGTTCCCAAATATATTCCCTTTATAACTCCGTGAATTTCGATTGCTTCTATCATATATTGTGAACAACTGGGCTGATATCTGCACACATTGGGCATAAGCGGAGATATTGCTTTTTGATAAAATTTAACCAGCAGAATGAACGGCAGGCGAATCATTTTCCGTATCATTTTTTTGCTCCTCGGGAAAAAATTTCCGATTAATTTTTTTTAAGGCATAGCAAAGGTCTTGGCATATCTTTTGAAAATCGGCATTGGCTGTCGAATATCTGGCAATAATTACATAATCAAAATCAGGTAAAGCATTTTGTGCAAAATACAAAGCCGCCGCAGCACGAAGTCTGCGACGACAGAGATTTCTTACGTGAGCTTTGCCTAACTTTTTGGTTGTAGTGTAACCGATTCTTGCTTCTCCCGTACGAAAAGCCAACTCGCTGGGAGCCGCTTGAAGAACGAGAGTATGAGTTGGTACAGATTCGCCCGATTTCGTTAGTCTTACAAAATCACGACGTTTTTTTAATACCGAAAAAGAGGGCATTTGCCACAGCCTTAAGCAGAAAGTTTTGCGCGACCTCTTGCTCTGCGAGCAGCCAAAACTTTACGTCCGCCTTGAGTAGCCATACGAGCACGGAAGCCGTGACGACGAGCTCTAACGATTTTAGAAGGTTGATATGTGCGTTTCATTTTATTTCTCCGGTTTATTATAGTTATTTAAAGCTCTGATAAACAGAGTCCTCGGTTTCGAGGAATTTATACGGGTAAAATATTGTATTGTCAATATAAAAAAAACAAATTAAACTTTGGGAAAAAGAAAAGGATATACCGATGAAAAACAGCTATTTATGTATGGGAATTATGACCGGAAATTCGCTAGATGCGGCTGATGTGGTTTTAACGAAATTTGAAAATAATTTAATCGAAGATATTTGCGGATATACAAAAGACATACCTCAAAATATTGCGGACGGTTTCAGATTATTGAAAAATAAATTAGCAGATAATGGCGGGGATATTAAAAAAATCTATATTGAAGAAAAGGATTTTTTTACAGACATTCATAATCAATATATAAGCTTGATTGCGGAAGCAATAAACGAAATGTTGGAGGAATATCATATAAATAAAAAAGATATTGATGCAATCGGTTTTCACGGACAAACTTGTTATCATTTGCCTCCGTCAGTGGCAAAAAATGTATATGATGTTAATACATTGCAGATTGGTAGCGGACAAATGTTGAGTGATTTAACAGGAATTCCTGTTGTTTTTGATTTTCGTTCTGATGATATTATGAATGGTGGTGAAGGAGCTCCGTTAGCTCCTGTTCATAATCAACATTTGACAAAGGATTTACAGCAAAAAGGCATTTTCCCGGTTGCATTTTGTAATGGTGGAAACACGGGGAATATTGCAATAATTTATGAAGACAAAGTTGTCGGTTGGGATGTCGGTCCTTTTAATCATTTTGTTGATGAATTGGTTAGAAATGAAAAAAAAGAAAGCTGTGATTATGATGGAAAATATGGTTCAAAAGGAAAAATCAATTATAATTTGTTAGAAAAACTTTTTGAACAATCTGTTTTGACGCAAGATGGCGATAATTTTTTGTTGAGAATGCCGCCTAAATCATCAGATCCGGCATGGTATAAATTTGCAGAAAGTGATGTTTCTTTTGAAGATAAAGTTCGAACAGCAGAATTTTTCAGTGCATATATAATGGTTTACGGGTTAAAATTTTCTCCGATAAAAACACCTGATTATTTTTTAGTTTTCGGCGGCGGTTGGAATAATCCGATAATAAGAAAAGATTTTGAAGATTTGTTAAAAGGTCAGGCCGATGTTTTGCCACAACACAAAGATATTTTTGCCGAAGTACAAAATAAAAAGGCAATAATAAAATGGTCTGATGGATTTGGTTATAACGGAAAATATATGGAGGCTCGCATTTTTGCTGATATGGCAAAATGTAAACTAACAAATGAGCCGTTTTCTTTTCCCTCCACAAGCGGATGCAAAAATCCGACGATAGGAGGAATTGTTGTTTATCCTGACGGGGATAATACTCAATTGTGGTCACGAGCGGCAAAAGGTTGGATTAGTAAATAAGCAAAAAGAAAAGCTCCGAATTTTCGGAGCTTTAATCTTTATAAGGAGAACAATTAATAAGTTTTTGTATACTTTGTTTCTAACACTTTTCTTGCAGTAACTTCTTTTTCTGCTTTATCTACCATTTCCATAGCTTTTACCGGATCAATAGTTCCCATATCACCGGATATTCTTTCGTTATCTAACATCAACATTTGTAATCTTGGAGCTTTGGATGTTTCAGCAGAAGACAACATAGTTCCTCCGTTGTTTATTGTTTTGTTTGCAACAAAAGAAAGCTCCGGATTTGCTACGTCCATAGAGCCGGAGGAAGTTATTTTTGTACCACCTTTGCTCATAAAATTATGAGGTCCGTTGTGGCTAAAAATTGTTTCTGCATTTTTTCTGTTCAATATCATTTTGGGTTCTCCTTAATAATTTCCCATTCTTCTTTTTTGTCTATTATCTCAATATTTAAAAGTTTTGTCAATAAAAAAATTACATAAATATAAAAATCGGTTGGATTTATTTATTTTTCTAATCTATAATGCATTTGTTTTTATAATTTGTCCAGAGAGTAATATGTCTTTATTGAAATCTATAGCAACTTTTGGCGGTTGGACGCTAATAAGCAGAATTACAGGCTTTTTGCGAGATGTGGTGTTGGCAAATTATTTGGGAGCAGGTATAGTTTCTGATGCTTTCTTTGTGGCTTTGAAACTTCCGAATCTTTTTAGGAGTTTGTTTGCCGAGGGGGCTTTTACATCGGCATTTGTTCCTATTTTTTCACAAAAATTGGTTGGAGAAGGAAAAAAACAGGCAATTAAATTCGCTGCCCAAGCAATTTCCGTTTTAGCGCTGTTTGTAGGAATCTTTGTGTTGCTTATGGAAGTTTTTATGCCTGCCGTGGTTATGGTTTTGGCTCCGGGCTTTGTTGAAGATGCCGGAAAAATTGAGTTAGCCGTTTTTTTGTCAAGAATCACTTTCCCGTTCTTGTTATTAGTTTCTATTGTTTCATTTCAGTCAGGAGTTCTAAATTCTTTAGGAAAGTTTGCAGCACCGGCTTCAGCTCCAGTGATTCTTAATTTGACGATGATTGCCTCTGTTTTTGTACTAATGCCGTTTATCTCAACTCCGGCATATCGTATTGCAATAGCTGTTCCTACGGCAGGAGTTTTAGAAATTTTGTGGTTACATTTCTTCTTAAAAAGACAAGATGTGTTTATAAAACCTCAATCCGATGTGTTTGCATTGGTTAAAACCGAAGAAATAAAAATACTGTTTAAGCGAATTGCTCCCGGAGTTTTTGGTGCCGGAATTTATCAGATAAATATGATGGTTGATACAATTTTAGTTTCGTTGGTCGGAACAGGTGCAATCTCTTGGTTATATTATGCAAATCGTTTACAGCAGTTGCCGTTAGGGGTTGTCGGTGCTGCTATCGGTGTAGCTCTTTTGCCTATATTATCAAAACAATTAAAAGCGGAAGAAATTGATGAAGCAAAACAAACTCAAGACAAAGCAATAGAGTATGGAGCAATTCTTTCAATGCCGGCTGCCGTTGCCTTAATTGTTTTAGCTGAGCCGATTGTTAATGTGTTGTTTCAACATGGTAAATTTGGAGTTTTTGAAACAGAAATGACGGCAAAAGCGGTTGTTGTTTATGCAATAAGTTTGCCGGTTTATGTTATGGTAAAAGCTTTAACTCCTAATTTTTTTGCCCGTTGTGATACTAAAACTCCGGTTAAATATAGTGCGGTAGTGTTGGTTGCAAATTTAGTTTTTGCATTATTGCTTATGAAGCCTTTCGGGCACGTCGGAATTGCTTCTGCAGCAACTTTGTCAGCATTTGTTTCTCTATATCAATATGTACGGGGGTTGAAAAAAAGAGGTTTTTGGGGTTTTTCGAAAGAGCTTAAAAAACGAATCGCAAAAATATGTTTATCTTCTTTGATAATGGGAATATTTTTATATATTGAAAAATATTGCTTAACTTTGTTTTTTGGTGATTGGTTAGGATTTTCATTAATTGTCAAATTTATTTTATTAGCAATAATAGGAACACTTGCTTTATTGCTTTTCTTGATTATGATAAAAATATCAGGTGTTATGGATGCTTTTATGTGGCTAAAGAGCATCTATTGTAAGAGGAGAAAAAAATGCTGAAAGAAAAATTGTTGCAGTTGATAAAAAAAGTAAAACAAATATTTCTTTCCGGTACGGAAATGATAAAAAAGGCTTTTAATTCATGGCCTAAAGCATTTATCGGTGTGTTTATGTTTTTGATTTTAGCATATTATCCGTTAGGGGGGAAAATAAGCGAAAACATAGATAAAACAATAGATTATGATTTTTCTTCGGTATCGGCTGAGCAGTCTCAAACAGTAGAGTTAGCTGCATATCTGGTAAATAGAGAAGTAAACGAAAATATGTGGACGGCAAACTTACCGTTTTTCTTTCCTGCATATAGTTTAGATAATATGCCTAATTTTCAAACGGGGATAATTCAATCATTAGCAAGAGTAACTAAAGCTATATCGTCTCAAGTTCAATGTTTAGATAATGAAAAAGAAATTAAAGAAATTAAGTCGGCCGCAAAATTATTAAACTATCCTTCAAATGTTTGGTTGTTTCATCCTGATAATAAATTGAAAATGGCACCATCTTCTTCTGCGCAATATAAAAAAGCCAGAAAAAAACTCAAAGATTTTAATATTGCACTAAAAGAAGAAAAATGTTTTTGGATTCGTGACAAAGAGAGCTTATATAAAATAAACAAAGCGGTTATAAAAGGATTGTCAAAGGCGATTACGGATATTGAAAGCGAAATTAGAGAAGGAAGTAACCGTTGGACAGATACCAAAGCAGATGATGCTTTTTATCTAAACCAAGGTCGAGTTTATGCTTTTATGTTGATATTGAAAAAATTGGGGAGAGATTATAAACAAGTTTTAATGTCTGAGGAATTATATCAGGATTGGACGATTGCTACCAGAGCTTTACAAAATGCTGTCGAAATGACTCCGGAGATTGTTGTTAACGGAAAAATCGACGACAGCTTAAAACCGAACCATTTAATGAGTTTAGGCTACTATATTATTAAAGCAGAAAATATATTAACGAAAATAAATATTAAGTTAAGCGGAGAATCTAAAAATGCGAATTGAAACACAGGCTTCACCGGATGAAAATATTATGCATTTTTTTCCGGAAAACGGACTGAATATAAAAAATAGTACAAAATATATAGATATTAAATCTATTCGTAAGTCTCCTTTAGCGGAGAACCTTTTTGATTTAGGCGGAATTAATGCTGTTTTAATAACACCTGATAGTGTGTCCGTTACTAAAAACCAAGATGTTTCTTGGGGGGATATAAAACCTTTGGTGTTAGCGGAAATTATGGATTTTTTAACATCGGGAGCACAAATTGTAATCGAAGACGAATCGGAAAAAGAAGAAGATTTAATCGAAAAAATAAACGGATTGCTCAATGCACGTATTCGTCCTGCGATTCAGCGTGATGGCGGAGATATTGTTTTGCGTAAGTTTGAAGGCGGAATAGCGTATGTTGAATTGCAAGGAAAATGTGTGGGCTGCCCTTATGCACAAAGAACACTAAAAGACGGTGTGGAAAAAATATTGAAAACATATATTCCGGAAGTAAAAGCTGTAGAAAAATATGAAAACTAAGATACTAAGAGTTCTGATTATACTGTTTTTATTGTTTGCGTTTGATACAAAAGCAAACAATACGTTCCTTTTTGAAATTCAACCGGAAGGAATTTATATCGATAATGTAAATGTTGAGGTATTAAAAAAAATATTTTCTGATTATAAATATACCGAATTTGTAAGAGAATCAAAAAAAATTCCTCCATTGATGTTACAATCAATGCCGTTTGATTTTAATAGTATAAAATCTAAAGATGAAAGAAATAAACTTTTTATTCAGATAATGACTCCGTTAGTGATGAAAGTTAACGAAGATATTACATTGGAACGTAAAAAGCTTTTTGATTTGAAATCTCTGAATAGCAAAGAAGGACTTTCGGAACAACAAAAAAAAGAGATAGAAGATTTGGCGGTAAAATATGATGTTTTTACCAGAATGAAGAGCAAAGAAAGATATGATATTATTTTGGAAGAACTTACAGAAAAAATTGATATTATTCCGGCATCTTTACTGATAGCGGTTGCCGTAGCGGAAAGCAATTGGGGGACAGCAAGAGAAGTGAGAGAAGGCCATTCTCTTTATAAGGAAAAAGAATGGTTTACCGACAAAGGGATTAAACCGGCAAAGGAAGATGATGACAGTTACAGAATCAAGGTTTATCCTAATTTATTAGCTTCGATAGAAGATTATGCCCTAAAATTGAATAAAGACATAAATTTCAGCTATTTTCGTGTTTCTCGCAAATTTTTACGAGTTCATAATCAGGTTTTGAAAGGAAGAGTTACCGTGCATAACATGGTTACGGGTTCTCCTTTAGAAAATTATGCCGGATTGTTAAATTATATCTTAACTTTCTATGATTTGGTAAATATTGACGAATCGCAATTAGACAGCATTAGCAATTTGGAGAAATAAATAATGTTAAAAGTAACCCCTATTTTGTGTCGTGCCGGACAAATGGATAATTATGCTTATTTATTGGAAGATGTGGCAACAAAAACGGTTGCGGTTTTAGATGTTTCTGAAGCAGAACCGGTCATTAATGAATGCGAAAAACAAGGGGTTACTCCAAAGTTTATTTTTACGACACATCACCATTTTGACCATGTGGAAGGAAATTTGACCATAAAGGAAAAATATGGAGCAAAAATTGTCGGCTCAGAAGCAGATAGTTTCAGAATTGTCGGTATGGATATTATGCTAAAAGACGGAGATAATTTTAAATTAGGGGATAGCAATGCCCATATATTATCGGCAGACGGACATACTATCGGTCATATTTTGTGGTATTTTGAGAAAGATAAAATTTTATTTACCGGAGATGTTTTGTTTAATTTGTGTATCGGTGGTCTATTTGAAGGAACGGCTGAGCAAATGTGGAATACATTAGAAAAAATAAAAAAGCTGCCTGATGATGTTGTTTTTTATCCCGGACATGAATATACAATATATGGTTTTCATAACTTGCATGGGCTCCCCGGTGAAAGATATATTGAAAAGGCTAAAAAGAGATTGGCTCAAGGGCTTCCCGTTGCTCCGGTTTCTTTGGGCGAAGAAAAAATTTGTAATCCCTACTTATCTGCGGACAGTTTGGCAGAATTTTGTAAACTGGTTTAGCTTTTCTTAAACTTTTATTAGCGATTGTTATATAAATTAAAAGAGTGTAACTTTTAAGGTATAACAATGTTTTATATTTTAGTCAGTTTTGTTTTTGGTGCATTGATACCATATATGTCACGTCGTTTTGCAAAATTTATGCCTGCAACGGCAGCGTATGCTATTTATCGATTAATAAAACCTAATAAAATATCTTCAAAAAGAAATGATAAATACAAGAAGCTACTGAAAGATTATAAATTACGAAGCTTATTATATGCTTGTGTTTCAGCGATATTATCCGGACTGGTTTGGTTTAGACTGGGAGATGCAAATATAGGTTGGTGGCTCGGGTTTGTTTGGACATTGTTATTACTTACCGAAATTGATATAAAAATGTTTTTATTGCCGGATATTTTAACTGTGCCTTTGTTAATTTGCGGTTTTGTTTTTGCAACGATAAGCAACCCGTTTATTTCGCCGCTTGAAAGCTCGGTTGCTGCGCTTGCCGGATATGTAATTCCGGTTATTGCAACCTTGGCGATGTTGTGGAGAAGTGTTGATGCTTTCGGTGGCGGGGATATAAAATTACTTACGGCAATCGGAGCATGGTTGGGAGTGGAACCGCTTATATATACCATTTTATCATCATGTGTAATATTTGGTGTATACTCATTGATAAAACGTCAGAGAGCAGGGGCTTTCGGTCCGTCTTTGGCAATAGGTGCAATTTTGGTTTTATTGTCTGTTTTTTAACTTGTAGCGAGGTCTAAAATGGGAATTATAAGTATGTCAGATGAGCGAACAAAAGCCAGAAAAGTTATTGAAACAAATAACTTCGACTATTTGATAATGTTTGTTATCTGTATGGATGCAGTTGCTTTGGGATTGCTTACGATAGGTGTTGAAAATATTGATTTTATGAAAACAATGTTTTTGTTAGATCGTCTTTGTATGGCAATTTTTATCGTTGAAATGTTGTTGAAAATGTATGCTTACGGGCCAAAATTTTTCAAATCCGGTTGGAATATTTTTGATTTGATTGTGGTTGGAATTTCATCAATGCCTTTGACCAGTTATTTGATAATTTTGCGTGCATTCCGCTTGTTCCGTTTATTGCGTTATATAAACCACTTCAAACAAATGAAGAGCATTATAAATATTATGCTTTCAATCTTACCTAATTTTGTAGCAATGGCCGTGGTATTATGTGTTTTTGTTTATGTGTTTGGTGTTATGGGGGTTGCATTATTTGGAGAACAGGTTGCCGCTTTTGGTGATTTATGGTCATCCATATTCAGCTTGTTACAAGCATTTACTTTGGATGGTTGGGCATCAACGATAGCTCGTCCGGTTATGAGAATATATCCCCATTCTTGGATATTCTTTTTCAGTTTTGTTATGGTATCTTTCTTGTTGGTAACAAGTTTTGGATTAAGTGTTATAACATCTATGGTGAAAAAAGAATTTAAGATACAATCAAAACTGTAAAAAAAGAAAAAATATAAAAATACCGGAAATTTTCCGGTATTTTTTGTTGCAATAAACTTGACAACGCAAAAAACAATTACTAACTAAAGTATAGCAAAAATTTTAAGGAGTTTCAGACTATGAATGTAAGACCATTGTATGACAGAGTTTTAGTCAAAAGATTGGATGAATTAACAACAACCGCCGGCGGAATTATTATTCCTGATACAGCGAAAGAAAAACCGTCAGAAGGTATTGTTGAGGCTGTTGGAACCGGTGCTCGCACCGAAGACGGAAAGGTTATTCCGATGACCGTTAAAGTCGGTGACCATGTTTTGTTTGCTAAATGGGGCGGAACAGAAATTAAAATTAACGGCGAAGAAAGACTTATTATAAAAGAGTCTGAATTGTTGGGTATTGTTGAATAAAATATAGGGATTAAAAATAATGGCAGTTAAAGAAATTAAATTCGGAAACGAAGCTCGCAGCAAAATGCTCAACGGTGTTAGCATTCTTGCAAAAACAGTAAAAGTTACATTAGGACCTAAAGGCCGTAATGTTATTTTGGATAAATCTTTCGGCGCTCCGAAAATTACCAAAGATGGTGTTTCTGTTGCAAAAGAAATTGAGTTAGCAGATAAATTTGAAAATATGGGAGCTCAGTTAGTTAAAGAAGTTGCTCAAAAAACTGCAGACAAAGCCGGTGACGGAACAACAACCGCAACTGTTTTGGCTGAAGCAATCATTAAAGAAGGTTGCAAGGCTGTTGCTGCCGGTATGAACCCTATGGATTTGAAACGCGGTATTGATATGGCTGTTGAAGCTGTTGTAGAAGATGTAAAATCTCGCTCTACCGCAATCAAAACATCTGAAGAAATTGCACAAGTAGGTACAATTTCTGCAAACGGTGACAGAACAATCGGCGAATATTTGGCTCAGGCTATGGAAAAAGTCGGTAATGAAGGTGTTATAACCGTTGAAGATGCCAAAGGTTTGGAAACCGAATTGGAAGTTGTTGAAGGTATGCAATTTGACCGAGGCTATTTGTCTCCATATTTTGTAACAAATCCTGAAAAAATGAACTGCGAATATGATAATCCGTTCATTTTGCTCTATGATAAGAAATTGAGCAATTTACAGCCTTTAGTTCCGGTTTTGGAAGCTATCGTTCAATCTGCTCGTCCTTTGTTAATTATTGCTGAAGATATTGAAGGTGAAGCCTTAGCTACTTTGGTTGTTAACCGTATTCGCGGTGGTTTGAAAGTTTGTGCCGTAAAAGCTCCGGGTTTTGGTGATAGAAGAAAAGCTATGCTTGAAGATATTGCTATTTTGACCGGTGGTCAGGTAATTTCCGAAGATTTGGGCATGAAACTTGAAAACATTACTTTGGATATGTTGGGTACATCTAAAAAAGTAGAAATTACAAAAGATGATACAACCATTATTGATGGCGATGGTGTTAAAGAGTTAATTAAGGCTCGTGTTGAACAAATCAGAAAACAAATTGAAGAAACATCTTCTGATTATGACCGTGAAAAATTGCAAGAACGTTTGGCTAAATTGTCAGGCGGTGTTGCAGTGATTAAAGTTGGCGGAGCTTCAGAAGTTGAGGTTAAAGAAAAGAAAGACCGAATTGATGATGCTTTACATGCAACTCGTGCTGCCGTAAAAGAAGGCGTTGTTGCCGGTGGTGGTGTTGCTTTGTTATATGCAACAAGAGCTTTGGACAAAGTAAATCCGGAAAATCAAGACCAAAGAGTTGGTGTTGAGATTATTCGCAAAGCTATTCAAGCTCCAATTCGTCAAATTGCCGAAAACGCAGGTGTAGATGGTGCGGTTGTTGCCGGCAAGGTTTTGGAAAGCAAAGATACAAACTTTGGTTACAATGCTCAAAGCGGTGAATATGTTGATATGGTAAAATCAGGTATTATCGACCCGACCAAAGTTGTTCGTACAGCTTTGCAAGATGCAGCTTCTGTCGGTGGCTTGTTAATTACTACCGAATCGATGGTTACCGAAGCTCCTAAAAAAGAATGTGGTTGCGGATGTGGTGAAGGTCACTCTGCAATGGGTCCTGGAGCAATGGGCTTCTAGTTTTACAAAAACGAACAAAATACCCGTTCATTTTTTGAGCGGGTATTTTTTTAGTGATAATTTAACTAAGAAATGATAGTGTTATTGAGAATAATTAACATAAATGACAAGTAAGTGATAATGAAGAAACATTTTTATATCTTTCGCCACGGGCAAACAATTTGGAATGCTGAAGGACGCCCGCAAGGACAACATGAATATCCGGTTCCTTTGACCGTAACAGGTCAGGAACAAGCTCGTAAATTGTCACAAAGATTGAAAGATAAAAAAATAAAACGAATTTTCAGTTCCGATTTGTTGAGAGCAAAACAAACCGGAGAAATTGTGGCTAAAGAATTGAATGTTACTATTGACTTTGATAGACGTTTACGTGAAGTTGATTATGGAATATTAAATGGTCTTTATACGATAGAAAGAGAAGAAGTTTATCCGGATTTTAAACGATGCTATGAAGATATAACGATACCATTTCCTGAGGGCGAGAGTCTTTATTGTGTGGCGGAACGAATCAAGGAAACATTGAAAGAAATAGCAGTTAGTGTTTCAAATCGAGTAGTCGGTATTTCTACTCATGGCCACGCAATAACTGCTTTAATAGACGTTGTTTTTGATTATAAAGTTCAACGAATCGAAAATTGTGACTATGTACATATAACCTATACTCCGGAAAAAGACTTGTTTGAGGCGATTGAATTGCCGCCGAGAAGAGAGGAATATAAGCATCAGATAGTAAATTATTAGAGTGAAAATATTTTTTTTGAAAAAAGTTTAAAATTATGCTTGCAAAAATTTTTGTATGTGGTATTAAATACTTCGTTCTAACGATGCGGGCGTAGCTCAGGGGTAGAGCGCAACCTTGCCAAGGTTGATGTCGAGGGTTCGAATCCCTTCACCCGCTCCAATTACAAAAAGCCACCTAAGAAGGTGGCTTTTTTGTTATTTAGCGTTATGAATTTGTTGCTCGATCAATGATTTTTTTTATTAAATTTTTTAGTCTATCATCAAGATAACCAGCTACTTCTTCATGAATATACAAAGGAACACCATAATATGCTCCGGCTACAGCTCCTGTTATAGCCCCTATTGTATCACTATCTCCTCCAATAGAAATAGCAATTCTTATAGCATCTTCAAAATTTTCAGATTCAAAAAAAGCTTTTAATGCCTGAGGCACAGTTTTTTGGCAAGATTCGCTAAAACTATATCTGTCACGAATCTCATCAATAGTAAAATTCATAGGGTAATAGTTGTCGTTTATAATACGTTGTATAGCGTTTTTTCCAACTCCCAATAATGCTGCTCGTACAGCGACGGCAGTAGCTTCTGCTCCTTTAAGTCCTTCCGGATGATTATGAGAAATTTCGGTTACTTTACGAGCAAGTTCTTTTACTTCTTTAAATGATTTTGCAAAATAAGCGCAAGCACTGACTCTCATTGCAGCACCATTACCCCAGCTGTTATATGGGGCAGGATTTTCAGAATTTAGCCATTGTTCAAAATTGTAACCATAGCCACAATCTGGATAGCACAATCCGATTTTTTTCATTGATTGGATTGTTTGTTGTCCTAAGTTTTTGTAATTACCTTTACATTCGGCAAGAGCATCACCGATAGCTATTGTCATTACGGTATCATCAGTAAAAAAACAATCGGGATGAAAAAAATCAAACTCTTTACTTTTTATATTATCCCATTCAAAACGAGATCCTACAACATCTCCGACTATTGCTCCTAAAAAAGATAAAGTTCTGTTTCTTTTTCGGATTTTTTCTTTTTTTTGCTCTATTTGAGTTGTTGTTTCTGCTATAATAACTCCGTATTTATTAAACTGTCTGATTAGTCCGCTTTTTTTTCCGTTTTTATAGGTTATTTCTTCGCAAATAAGATTGTCATCATATTTCCTCATGATACCATTTATCCTGTTTTTAGTGTATGGAACCTCACTTATTAACATATCGTTTTGGTAGAATTTATGAACACCTTCTTTTAATCCGTTAATATAAAGTCTGTAACTTTTAAATCCATTGGAACCGGTTCGGGTTTCGATTCCATGCTTTTTTCCATCTTTATAAAAACATACGGTTTCTATAGTATCAAATTCGTTTTTTGTTACGGTTTTAATTAGTCCGTCTGTTATTTTTTTAGCCATTTTATGAATCTCCCATAATGTTTTTTATTAATTCTGCCGCTAAAGGAACAGAGTTCCATCCTGCGCTGTTATATCCAAAGGTTGTTTTCAATCCTTTAGGAGAAACGAGCAATGCTACAACGACGTAGTCGTGGTCGTTGTGACTAAAATTGCCTATAAAGGTTGTTATATTATTTTTATTCGGCAGTGTTGTTGTTGATGTCAATCCATGAATATTAGCTCCTTCTATATTGGCTTTTTTAGCAGTGCCTTCCGTAACATTTTTTGCCATAATATTTTTTATATATTTTTGTTCAATATAATTATTTTTGTTTTGTAAAAATTTCACATAGGACGAAGTAAGTTGCTTAATTGTTAGGGTTTCAGATGAACTAAAAATGTATTGTGATAAATAATCGTATATTTGTTTTTTAGTATATTTATTTTCATTGTTTTTTAATGCTATTGCATAAAAAGATTTCTTAAAACCTTCTGTGGTGATGGATATATTTCGGTTTGTTTTTATACAAGCTTCATCAATAATTTGTTCGTTGGCAGCATTTACGATGGTATAACAACCTCCATCTGCGTGAAAAGTTTTGACGAAGCTGTTTAATGTCGATAAATTATTTTCATTAACAGAAGGTATTTTTTTCTCCAGAAAAATAAATAAAAAACAAAAAATAAAAGCTGTCATAAAAATAATTGTTTTGTTCTTTTTCATTTTTACATCCTTTTAAAAGATTATGATAAAAACAACAATACATACTATTATGACAAAAATTGACGTGTTCTTTGTGTGGGTATATTCAAAAGTTTTTGATTTTAAAACCTAAACGTTTTCTACCAGATATGTCAGGAGGAGGAATTTTTCTATCGGTGCGCCCCCCTCTCAAATTTAAATCCTGCTTTAAAAATTTTGGCGGATGAGGAGGGATTTGAACCCCCGTTACGGGATTACCGTAAACACGATTTCGAGTCGCGCGCATTCAGCCTCTCTGCCACTCATCCGTTTTGTTTCTTATTCTTGTATTAAGATTTAAAAGCAAAATTTGCAAGTTTTTTTTGAAAAAATATATTTGCCACAAAATTGACAAGATTGGTTTTTGTGCTATATTTCCGAAAGTTTTGCTAATTTTTAATTTCCTATTATATGAAAAAGTTTTATGTAATCGCTGCAATTATTACGTTTTTTTATATTTGCAGTAAAGTTACCTTGCCTGACTCGCATCCTCCGGAGGATATTGAGGAACAGCCCAAAGATATAATTCTTCCTGACACGACAGAAATACAGATACTTCCTGAAAATAAGAAAATGTATTTGAGTATTGAAGACGAGATAATTATTTGTCTTGCCTATGTGGAAGATTATAAACCTGTATCATATTTTTGCGGAAGCAGGTGGACAATCGGGTATGGATCTACAACTTATGCTAATGGAGAGAGGGTAAAGCCGGGTGAACAAATAGAAATGCTTAATGCACAAAAATGTGTAAGGAGCTTTTTACGGAAATATGTTTTTCCATATATTGACAGATATGTAACAAAACCGCTCACAAGACAAGAAATTATCGGAACGTCAATGTTTATATATAACGTCGGACCGGGAAATTTTATTAAAAGCGACTTTTTACAAGCTGTAAATGGTGGAATGACTCCGCTTGAGGCTACTCGCAGAATGACACAATTTACAAAGTCTGCCGGTCGTTTCGCTCCGGGATTGTTGAAAAGAGAATGGGTACAGAGTGCTATATATTGCGGATATATCACTCCTTACGAACTTCTTGAACTTACTCCTGCCGGATTTTATAATTATGAAATCAGAGAATTTTTTATGAGTTCTTCTCCTGCTTGGGACGGATATTATAATTATAAATTCAGTTCTGATTTTGTTGAGGAATTTCTTCGAAAAAATAAGGCTACCGGTAGAAGTGTTTATGACATTATTTAAAATTTTCCGACTGTAAAAGGTAGTCGGAATTTTTTTTGTTAAAATTTAAGCCCGATACCGGTTATGACGGCATATCCTCGGTTGTCATCAACGGTTTCTGCTTGATGATAATTAAGATAGGCACCTACTAAATAAATATCAAAATATTTATTATAGTTGTATATATTTGACCATATAAGCAAATTATCCTGATGCCTTGTATTAGGTGATGATGTATTCAAATAAGCTAAATTGGTTTGAAATTTATCCCATTTATAACCGGCGCTGATGTTCCAAGCTTCGGATTCTCTGTAATTGTCAAAATATGCCGGTAAATGTGAATTTATTTTATAATCGGAAATGGGATTTTTATTACCATCAATGTAGGCTTTTTTATATCCTGAAGCAAGGTTGAAGTTTTTGTATTCGACAGTAACACCTAAAGAAAACTCGTTGTCGGTGCGATTGAAAAGTCCGTATCCGGCAGAGGTATATAAAGTCAGTTTGTCAAACTTTTGTTTATTTTGTATTGCAACAGTGTATCCGTCTTCTTCTTTTTCGTAATCAGCATAGCGACTGGCCATACCACGGCGGTTAGCATTGTCGGGAGTATATGAAAATCCTGCTTTGAAACCTTTAAAATCGGGGGTTATATAATTAAATTTCGGAGCTCTTCCATCGTTTAGAATAGAAGTTGATTTCGGAGTTGCATATAATGTTGATTTAAATCCGTTGTTCCAGTTCGAATTGCTTAGAAAATATGTAGCATTAGAATCGTCTATTTTCAAAAATGTAATTTCTTTTGCTCCTTTATGAAGAATATGGGCAACATTATACGCATATCCTAAATAAAAACTTCCGTATTGTGATTCGTCTAAAAAATAAGGATAAAAACGATATTCGCCCCATCTGCGATTTTTGTCATCTTGGCGGAACATAATTGTTGTTGAGGCATGTATTCCGCTTTTGTGAGTGGGGTTAAAAATATAGTCGGCCTTAATTGTTGCATCTGCACGTAAAACCCAACGATTTGGATATTTATTTATATTGTTGGTTTGTGAAATGCCGTAATAACCTCCGGCTAAGCCATGAGTTTGAACGTTCCAATCACCAGCATTTGCAGAAGAAAAAAATGAGATAAAAAATAAAAAAAATAGAATGTTTTTTTTCATTTTTAGCCTTATTAAATTAATCATAAGAAATCTGTAAGCTTGATAGCAAGTCATTAATTCGAGATATGTTGAACTTTATTTGTTTAACTCTTAATGTTTCGAGTTCGTTTTCAAAAACATAGAGGGCATCATGGTAAACAGATAAAGCTTCTTGCAGAACTTCTATATTGTTTTCGTTGCGTCCTTCAAAAAACAATAAATCGCCGATTTTTTCCTGAATCTCAGCCCAAAGTTTAGGTTGTTTTTTTTCGGTTATGATTTTTTGCTGGTTTTTATATGCTTCAGTTGCGAGTCTGCATATTTCCATATTTTTTGTTGTGTACCCTAAGTTATGCAGCAAATATCCGAGCTGTCCTTCTATTTTACTCCAAAATTCGGGAAATAGTGCTTGAGTATAAACTTTTTCTGCTTCTCTCAATTGAAAAAGAGCATCTCTCAAAGCTTGATTTTCTTGGGTTTTTTTCCAATAATTTTGGTATAAATCGGATATTTTATAACAAACGTTCCCATATTCATAAGGATATGTATATTTACTTAAATACTTTTGAGCTGTTTGATAGTTTTTAATGGCACCCTTAAAAAATGATGAGGGTTGTTTTTTCATATTCTTGCTTGCACAATCGTAAAGTTGTCCGAGATGATAGTAGATACATCCGACATGAGTATTATGGGAAATTGTATCACAGTGTTTTAGGGCAGATTCAAACAAGTCTTTTATAATCTTAAAATCTTCTACGTTCGAACTTTCATAGGCTAAACTTAAATAGGTTATTCCTAAAAAGTTTAGAACGTAAGACATATAATCTATGCCCAGTGTTTGAACTGAATCTATTTGCGATAATTTATTTACGATTTTTTTCAGCAAATATTTTTTATATATTTGTTTTTCTGTTCCGGAATTATTTATTGCACTGACAACAGCTCCGTATAGCAACAACAGAAGAGATGAGGGCATTTGTTCTTTTGAATCATCAAGTACGGAAGCGGGAATATAAAAATAATCCATTAGCGAAACAAAAGAATTGCCGTAATTTTCATATTGATTTTTGCTTTGAAAATTTAATCTGATTTTATCTTTGTTTCTATATCCCCAAATAATAACCTCTGCTTTTGTTTGTTTTAATATGGATTGTCCCATATCAATAAGGTCGAATATATTGCGACTTTCAAGGTTTAGAAATGAGTGATCAAAATTTTCTGTATATGACTGAACTTCAAGACCTTCACACTTGTTGAGTATTTGAGCTAAATTTATGGCTCCGCAACTGTTGATATTATCATAAAAATCGGCGACAACAATTTTGAATTTCGGTTCGTTCATACTTCCGCTATCAAAATCAGAGATTTTGTCGGCAGTATTTAATAGGTTCTTCCAAAATTTCCAAGCCATTAAAAATTATTATCCTTGTTTGTATATTGCTTTATATCATTGATGCGAGCTTGCAGATCTTCTAATACCTGGCGATTGATGTCCTTAAAACTTTGTGGTCCGTCACTAATATTTTTAAGTCTGTACATGAACCAAATCGCAATCAATGAAGATGCTAACAGTAGAGAAAAATGATTGTCTGCCAAAGCTTGAAACGATCCTAAAAACAGCAAAAGAATCTGAATTCTGATAACATAATTAGCAACCAAGTTCGGAATCATACCCAGTTCTATTGCTTTTCCGTAAGATGTATTTTGCTGTATGTTTGAATATTTATCCATAAAAGATAACTTTAATAAAAATGCCCACAAAATATCAATGATGAAATATAGGCAGAATATTAAAACACATCCGGCAGCATTTTCAGTAGAAGTCCATGCTATTAATGAAAATAAAATAAACCCAAAACAACAGGCTTCTTCATTTGATATTTTTAATCTGGCAGGGTACCAGGTAAATGACATAAGAGCTAAAAATCCGGCAGTATACATAATTCCCAAAAAGCCTAAAAATGCAGGTATTGCTCCAATAAGTCCTAAAAGAGCAATACCGACAGCAATGGTTATTGATTGTATTGAAAGTATTGCATCACCGACATTTGCATATCTGTATATCAAACTAAATAAAAACCAAGCCAAGCCTATACCGGCTTTCACTATTAAAGGATTTATATTGGCAATATATATTATTGCATCGTCAGGTATTACAAAAGCCGAAGCAAAAGAGCCTAACAGCAAAACTAGCGAAAAAATGAATTTATTATTTTTTGATACTGTACCGATGATACCAATTATTATAGCTGAAATGAAAGGAATAATCAGTTCTGTTGATGTCATTACAGTTAAAAAATCTCTATTATCATATACGGTATAATACAGAGCAACAGAAACCGCAAACAACGACAAAGCGAAAGGAAGAAAAAGAGAAGTGTTTTTTGAGTTGTCGCTGTTGAAGCGTCCTCTTTTTTTTACAATAAAACTATATATTATAGCCGGAAGAATGAAGCTGATAAAAGCTGCAAGTAATATGATTAAAAAAGTGCCGTTCATTAATAAATCTCCGTATCTTGATAAATTATACTACAATATTAATCTCTAAATTATTTAATTACAATATAGGATTTAATATATTGTTATACAGTTTTTTCAGTAAATAATTTATTTTAGGTATCGGCTGTTTGGTGAGCATAGCCGAATCGTTTATAATCGTACTCAACAAATTAAAATCATCTTTTCCGCCATTTTTAATTGATTGGTGTAGCGGATAAATATAGTTAACGGGTGTATTGTATATATTTTTCAGAACAACTTTATCGTTTAATACAATATCATCAACTCTTGCTAAAGAGCAAAATTCTTCTACTAATATGCTTATACGCTCTTTTTCGTCTTTTTCTTTTAATAAATCAGAAATTTTATCGTCTCTTGCAGCAGAAAGAATCGAGCATAAGGCATAAGAAGAAAAATATTCCCAAAAACTCAATAAAGAATTGCTGCTGACATTGATTTCCAATTTGCTTTCGGTAAAAATATTCAAAATATCTTCGTCAGCATCTCTATCTTTAGGGGGACAAAGAGTTATACTTGTCCCTCTTCCTAGTAGAGAGATTGTTTGTTTGTTGTTTATGATATATCCGTTAAAATACGCAGCATGTAGATTTTCTCCCAGAATAGGAGTTAAGTAGCTCAAATCTTTTATAGGGGTAAAACATACAACAGGCGCATTGCCGATTTTGGAACGAGAAACACAGCTTAGCATAGTGTTTAATTTATTGGCAAAAGCAGTAATAATTACCATTTTTGCCGGTTCTTTCATGATTTCGGCAGCGTTTAATTTATGGCGTTTTTGGGTAAGACTGCGGTCTTCTTTGATTGATATCCCGTCTGTTGATAAACTTTCTCCGGATGAGTGTTTATCGGTTAATAAAATGACATTATGTCCGCTACTTTGAATTTGAGCTCCCAGATAATATGCTAACGTGTTATTTCCTATAATATAAATCGGATTAGTCATTTTATTTTTCCTTTTTCAGTTTTGCAATAAAGAAGCCGTCAACACCTCCATCTTTCGCAAAATGGCAAGGAAGACATCGCATAAATCCTTCTTCCGTAATCATTTCTTGTAAAGAATCGGCTTCTTTGTTATCGAATAATTCGGTTGTTATAGGGACAATTTTATACTGCGGATTAGTTGAAATAAAATTAATTATCTGTTTTTCTCCCTCATCTTTTGCAAGAGAACATACTGAATAAAGCAATGTTCCGCCTTTTTTAAGGCACGAATCGATGTTTTTTAAAATATCTTTTTGAATGGTAACGCATTGTTCTACATCTTTTATACTTCTATTATGAACTATTTCAGGGTGACGGCGGAGAGTTCCTGTTGCCGAACACGGAGCATCAAGCAGTATAATATCAAATTTTTCTTTACATTCTTGCAAAAAGGAATTTGCATCGGCACATATTGTTTTTATCGTTTGCATTTTTAATCGAGCAAGATTTTTTTGCATTGTTTGCAATCTTTTTTCTGAAATATCCAGAGCTGTAACAAGTGCTCCCTCGTTAATAAGTTGTGCGGTTTTTCCTCCGGGAGCGGCACATAAATCAAGAACTTTTAGTCCTTTTATATTTTTTAGTGTTTTGACCGACATGGATGATGCCATATCCTGCACCCACCATTCTCCATTATTATAGTCAGGAAGTTGAGATATTTCTCCGGCGGATTGTATTCTTATGCTGTTATTTGGCATTAATTTGCCATTTAATTTTGTTGCCCAAGATTCAAAGTCTTTTTTTACCGTTATATCTAAAGGCGGTTCTTGTACTGAATATTTTTCAATAAGAGAAATTTGTTTTTGAGTATAATCTTTTTGCAATATTTGGCGAAAGGTTTTTGTAAAAAACGGAACATTTTGTGCTTGAAGAATGTTTTCTTTGTCTGTGCATATTTTTCTCAATATTGCATTGATAAAACCTCCGGAATATTTGTTGCCGATTTTTTTTGCTAAAGCCACATAGCTGTTAACAACGGCGTATGTCGGTGTGCGAAAATATAAAGCTTCCGCACATCCCATAATAAGTAAAAAATGTGTGGGTTGCATTTTTTGAGGCATAGGTTTGGATGAGTATTTGTTGATAACTTTTCGTAAAAATTCTTGTTTACGCAAAGTTGTCATAATTAAGCGTTTGATAAAAGCCATATCCTGTGTGCTGATTTCGGAATTTTCAAATCCTTCAAACACACCATTCATCAAAGATTTTTTATATGCTTCAAAAGCAATTTCTCTAATATCCAAAACATTCTCTCCTAAAAAACATATTTTACAGTTTAGAAAAATGTAAAAATAATTACAAGTGAGAAAATGATTTAACCCTATTGTATTTTTTATCAAAATATTATAGTCTGTCGTGCAGGATTTTAGATGAATTTGAAAATACAGAAGAAGAAAGGTGCTTTTATGAGTGAAAATAATGCTCGCCACAACGGAAAAACTTTTGAACAGTGGCAAAAAGAATGGGAAATGGAAGACAGATACAATTTTCGAACAATTGAAGGAAAATGGCAGAAGATTTGGGAAGAAGAAAAAACTTATCATGTTGATATAAACAAAGATAAAGAAAAATTCTATGTGTTGGTAGAGTTCCCATATCCGTCAGGAGCCGGACTTCATGTCGGACACCCTCGTTCATATACGGCATTAGATGTTGTTGCTCGTAAAAAAAGAATGCAAGGATTTAATGTCTTGTACCCGATGGGGTTTGATGCATTCGGACTTCCCGCAGAAAACTATGCAATTAAAACCGGTGTGCATCCTGCGGTTTCTACAAAAGAAAATATTGCCAACTTTACACGTCAGTTAAAATCTTTAGGTTTTAGTTTTGACTGGGACAGATGTGTAACAACTTGTGATCCTGAATATTATAAATGGACACAATGGATGTTCTTAAAGTTTTTTGAAAAAGGGTTGGCTTATAAAGATAAAATAGCAATAAATTGGTGTCCCAGCTGTAAAGTAGGTTTGGCAAACGAAGAAGTTGTTAACGGATGTTGTGAACGTTGCGGTGCACAAGTTGTTCGTAAAGATAAAGAACAATGGATGATTGCCATTACTAAATATGCCGACAGACTGATTGATGATTTAAATGATTTGGATTTTATTGATAGAGTTAAAGCTCAACAAATTAACTGGATAGGTCGTTCGGAAGGTGCTGAATTAGATTTTGATTTTGCTGATGATAAGTTGACGGTATTTACAACTCGTCCCGATACTGCATTCGGGGTTACTTATATGGTATTGGCACCCGAACATCCCTTTGTTGAGAAATATATGAATATGTTTGAAAACCAAGCCGAGATAAAAGCGTATGTTGAAGAAACAGCGAAAAAATCTGAACTCCAACGCAGTATGAGTGAAGAAAAAACCGGTGTAGAATTAAAAGGTATTCAGGCACGCAATCCGTATAACGGAAATATGATTCCGGTATTTATCTCTGATTATGTTTTAACCGGTTATGGTACAGGTGCCATTATGGCAGTTCCTGCTCACGATCAGCGAGATTATGATTTTGCGAAAGTATTTAATTTGCCGATAATCCAAGTTTTGGAAGGTGGTGATATATCTGAAAAAGCTTGGGAAGAAGATGGAGCTCACATTAATTCGGAATTTTTAAATGGTATGAATAAAGAAGACGGAATGAGAGCAGCTATCGATTTTGCGGTTAAAAACGGTTTCGGAAAATCGAAGATAAACTTCAAATTACGTGATTGGGTATTCTCTCGTCAACGTTATTGGGGAGAGCCGATACCGATGGTTTATTGCGAACACTGCGGATGGCAACCGATTCCGGAATCGGAGTTACCTTTAACCTTGCCGGAAGTTCCGGATTATTTGCCTAATGATGAGGGCGAATCGCCATTATCAAAAGCAGAAGAATGGGTTAATACTACTTGTCCGAAATGCGGTGGTAAAGCTCGTCGTGAAACGGACGTTATGCCTAATTGGGCAGGTTCTTCATGGTATTTCTTGCGTTATTGTGATCCGCATAATGATAAAGAATTTGCTTCTAAAGAAGCCTTGGACTATTGGATGAATGTTGATTGGTATAATGGAGGTATGGAACATACTACATTGCACTTGTTGTATTCTCGTTTTTGGCACAAGTTTTTACATGATTGCGGCTGTGTATCTACTAAAGAGCCATATAATCGTCGTACATCCCATGGTATGATTTTGGCCTCAAATGGGGAAAAAATGTCAAAATCACGCGGAAATGTGATTAATCCTGACGATATTGTAAATTCATACGGCGCAGATACTTTCCGTTTATACGAAATGTTCATCGGGCCGTTTGACCAAGTTGCAATGTGGTCAGAAGAAAGTTTGATGGGAGTATATCGTTTTGTCGGCAAAATTTATGGTTTGTTCAAGAAAGTTGCGGATATCAAGCCGACATCTGCAGATTTAAGAGCAATGCATAAATGTATTTTGGAAGTTACAGACAGAATAGACGGAATGCGTTTCAATACGGCCGTATCATCATTGATGACTTATGTTAATTATATGAGCGGATTGGAGAAAATTCCTCAAGAAATGTATGAAACAATGATGAAACTTCTTTCTCCATTTGCTCCTCACCTGAGTGAAGAAATGTGGGCTCGCATGGGTAAAAACAGTTTAGTGCTTGATGAAGCTTGGCCGAAAGGTGATGCTAAATTGGCTGAAGATAATGTTGTTACATTAGCGGTTCAAATTTGCGGAAAAATGCGCGGCACAATCGAAATGCCGAAAGATGCTCCTCAGGCCGACATTGAGAAAAAAGCCTTTGAACTCGAAAACGTTGCTCGTCAACTTGAGGGTAAAGAGATTAAGAAAATAATTGTGGTACCAAACAGGATTGTGAACATTGTTGCGTAAAAAATATATATTTATTTTGCTGTTGATACTAACAGCTTGCGGATTTGAACCGTTGTATGTTGAGAGACAGCATGACGAAAATTGGTATTTCGGCGGAAATTTTGATACTTCCATTTCTCAAGAAATGGCAAAGGTCAAAATTCAGCCGATATCTGACAGATTCGGTCAAGTGTTGAGAAATGATTTGATAGATTTAGTTTCTCCCAAAGGCCAGCCCGATGAACCGAAATATCGCCTATACGTTCGTTTGGCTCGAAAAAGTGAAACCAATCAAGCTTTGCGTTCGGATATTACTGCTACCAGAAAAATGGTTAGATATAAGGTTGCATATTATATGATGGAAGGAACCGAAAAAGTTTTGGAAGGTGATAGTTTGGCTTTTACAAGTTATGACATTTTGGCTAATCCTTATTCTACAACAATGGCAAAGAAAAAAGGAGATGAAGAGGCCGCTCGCATAATTGCTAATGATATATCCTTACGTCTGGGAGCATATTTTCATAAAATTATAACCAACAGAGGCGAACTGGATGATTTTAAAGCCGTTACAAATTGAAAAATTCATTAAAGAGCCCGATAAAAATATAAAAGCCATATTGGTATATGGGACTAATGACGGTCTTATTTTGGATACGGCAAAACGTTTGGCTCGTTCTATTTGTTCTGATTTGACAGATGCTTTTCAAGTTTCAGATATTTTGAGCGAAGATATTATTAACGATTTTGGGAGACTGTGTGGCGATTATAACAGTCAATCATTAATGGGGGGACGACGTGTTGTTATGGTTCGTGATGTTACCGATGCCATAACCAAGGATTTGCGAAAAATGTTGGCAGAAAGCAAATCAGATAATTTATTAATATTATCATCGGTAACACTTAATAACAGTTCTTCTTTGGTAAAGTTTTTTAAAGAAGGTGAAAATGTTGCTCTAATATCTTGTTATGATGATAAAAATGAAGATATATATAATGTGTTAAAAACATTGGGATTGACATTTCCTCCGGCTTCAATTCAGCTTTTATATTCTCGCCTTTCCGGTGATAGAATGATAAATATGGCGGAACTTGAAAAATTAAAAACTTATATGGGAGATGCCAAAGAAGTTACTCCGGAGATTATTGCAAAAGTTATCAGCGACCAGTCTGAATCGGGTACAGATGATATTTGTTATGCTGTTTTTGAGGGGGATAGAGCTAAAGCTGATAGCTTATACCTTAAATATCTAAAAGAGGGAAACGATGCTTTCTCGGTTGCTCGGGCGCTGACTAATCATAGCTTTAAGTTGATGACTTGTATTGCAGGTATAGAAAACGGAGAAAGCTCAGATAAGGCAATTCAGCGTTTGGTTCCTAAATTGATATTTTATCGTGTTGATTCTTTCAAGAAACAATTAAAGATGTGGAATAAGGACAAGATATTAAAAGTAATGGAATTGTTATACGAAACCGAAAAAAATTGTAAAACAACAGGTATGCCGACAGAAGAAATTGTTGGTATGACCATATTACAGCTTTCCGGAGCAGCGAAAAAGTAATGTATAGTGAAAAATTTCAAAAATTTATCGAAATGTGGCAAAAAGAATTTGCCATGGAAAAAAGTATTGATGAAAAACTTTGTTTAGACCGAGATGGAAATCCTATACCGTGGTATACTTTTCCGGCAATAGAATATTTGTCGCAATTTGATTATGACAACAAAAAAATTTTTGAATATGGTTGCGGATATTCTTCGGCTTTTTGGGCGCAAAGAGCGCAAAGTGTGACCAGTATAGAAGATAAAACAACTTGGTATGAGCGCTGGACATCGGAATTTAAAAATCAAAATCTGGATATTCGTTGGCGAGATGAAGGCGAAGGATATGAAAATGCCATTTTTGAAGATGGATTAAAATATGATGTTATCGTTGTTGACGGTAAAAGACGTGAAAAATGTGCGGAAGCTGCCGTAAAAGCTTTGGCTGAAGGTGGAATGATAATATTAGATGACAGCGACAGAATTAATACCAGTGAAGAATATCGCAAGGCAGTGACTTTTCTGAAAGAAGCAAATTTGATACAGGTGGATTTTTATGGTTTTTGCCCTATGAATTGTTACACTAAAACTACATCCGTGTTTTTGCATAGAGATTTTGATTTTAAATCAAAATATCCGATTCAACCGATAAACGGTTGGGGAAATTTGTGGTCAATGCAGAGAAAAGAACGCAAGAATTTTTATAAAAAGCACGGGTAATGTAATAATTTTTTTACAAAACTTTTCATAAAAATAGATTGTTTTTTATTTTTTTATATGCTAAAATTGTATCATGTTGACAAGGGGTTATTTGTCAGCTAGCACCGCAAAGCGGCTGTGTGCTTTGTTTTTATTATTTTTTTACATTTATAATAGTGTAAAGCTTTTTAAGGGGAAGAGCAATGAAAACACGTAATTTAATTTTATTCGTGCTCACTGCAGTGGTATGCGGTGCGTTTTTGTGTGCCGATTCGCATGCGAAAGTATGCTTCTTGGGAGAAAATTGTGGCAATGGTGGAAGTTTTAGTGGTACGGCACCTGTGAATTTGGCAGATGAATGTATTAGAGAAGGGTATACGGCAAGGTCTAACTGTGAGGCAACTGTTGGTAAATATATCGCCGAATATTGTCCTTTTTCTAGTAATTATGGAACTTGTTGTTCTAGGGAAAATAAGTTTGCAAGCTGTGTGTACCCGTTGCAAAAATCTGGTAAGGCTTGCGGGGGTAAGTATAAATGTGTTTGTGATAGGAGTGTTTACAAGCATACAGCGACTACTTGTGCGGCAACAAATGCACGAATTGGTGGTGCTGCGTGTTCAGAAGAAGTTTTAACCTCTGGTAGTAATACATTGACGACAAACACTTACTATTCTGAATGTCGTTGTGACAGAGGTTTGTATCCTTATTATGAAGGTGATGAAAGGGAAGGATATGGAATGCGTTGTCACCCGAATGTAGCGGAAAGTGATAAGGGGGAAAAATGTACTGAATATAGAGCTGACGGCTCAAGCGAGAGCTTTTATACCTCATGTCCTTGCAGTACAAGCACATACCCGGAAACACAGCAAACTTGTGATCCGTATCAGGCAGATGATAGTAGTGGTATGTGTTTTTCCGGAGGAGTTTACTATTATGAGTCTTGTACCTCTTGTGATGGATATCCTGCACAGAATAAAGATCATGTAGCTAAGCCGGGAACAACTGCTAAGGTTTGTGATGAGGGTGATGTTCCGGGGGTTGATTGCGATTACTCTGCGTGTCCGAATCGTGTTCGTGATCGTACAGAAAAAGATTTAATAATTCATAGATGTAATGAACCGGGATATCGTCCGAGTGTAGCTGGAGATAAAGATCCTGTTACAGGTGCAACTCTTCGAAAAGGTGAGAAGTGTATACCTATAGATTGTGAAGTTGCCGTAAAGGACTATTTGAATTATTATACTTCTTCAAGCTATGCTATCTTTGACGGAACAAAGCTTGTTGATGGAAAAGGTAATAAAGTTACAGCTACTGGCAGAACGGCTGTTGTTATAAAAGATATGAGTGTTGGACAGGGTTCTTGTGGAACAAAGCAAACTAAAGCAGCAACTTATAAAACGGTATTTACGGATTGTACTTGTAAAGCAAGAAGTAGCGGTACAGGTAATCAGCAAATTACTCATGAAAAAGCTTGTATAAATGCGAATGACGGGCGCTGTGGATCTGGACAAGTTTACTGTTGTACAGGAAGTACTCAACAGCTAGTTACTCCTGCGGAATATGCTTATGTACATGGAGGGTTACAGTGTGTTCCTGCATATAATTACATATCTGCTGTTGAATTAGCTAGAGAAGTTTCGTCTGGTCTTGATGTGAATAAGGCCTTAAAGGTTGCTTGTACCAAAAAGCCGACAATAACATATACTGGTGCAAATTTCCCATACCCTAATTCTAGCAGCTATACTAATAGTGATGTTAGTGGTAGTGCTTACACTATGAAATTTTATGATATAAATTTCAAGTTTACGAATACTACAACAGCTGATAATCGTACTCTGTATTTTTATAATAGTAAGATTACAGTAGGTGATTCTACAAGTGATAAATTGACACTAAAGGGTAGTACATATCTCTATAGAAATACGACATATCCTAATCCTGCAGATTCTGTTGTTTTGATTAATGGTACTTTACAATCTAATTACTATTTATATTCAAATTACTATCAGTTTAATCCGAGGACACACTTGTCGAGCAATAGTGGACGTATAGTGTTTACAACAACTCAAAGCGGTAAGAGTATGGCTTATATTTACTTAGATGTTGATCAACAATTTGCGGTTAGAGATGTATATCTAAATCCTACGGATGGAGATTTAAAATGTCCTCCGAGATCGTGTACAACCCTATGGAATAGTTCTGTCTATTTTTATGGTCCGTCTACCGGTAGAGCAAGTATTCTAAGTAATGCTTTTGTTGGGTATAATAGTTCTGACAGTAAATATGGCAAGAATTTTAAAATATCATTGAGTAGAGGTGTTACTTGGTATCTTTATGATCCTAACAATAGTAGTAATAAATATGAAATAACTTTAACTCCGTCTAGTTCTATTACTGCTACGGATGCTAGCAATGGTGGTAATGTTTCTGCTATTCAAAGAAGTGCTAGTGCAAAGTGGAAAACTTGTAGCATGATATCAGGATGGCGAGTTCAGGGCATTAAAGGTAATAAGTGTAATGAAGTTGACAATGGTGATAATCAAAGTCCGCCAAAATATGATCAAAATTTAGTATGTAAGATTAATAATAATGCTACAATATCTAGAGTTGCTGGTCGTGCTTTAGTTGTTGGATTAGATCTAGCAGATGATGACTATGGAGATGGTTATAAGCAGATTTGGGATACAACTCAGCTTGGTATGTATGCTTTCAATGCTATCTATGAATGTAGAAAAGGTGATAAAAACTATGCTGACTTATACTATAATCAATATGATGATAATAATGAACGGTTGACTTTAGCTAGGGGATTTTTCTCCGGATGTAATTATTACGTTCAAGAGTCAGATGGGGATGAGAAAACTTGGGCTAATGGAGGAAATCCTTTCCTAAGTTGTACTGCACCATAAATTGATTTTTGAATAAAAATCAGAGCATAGTAAGTTATCATTAAGTAATGTTATAGCTGTGATGTGGAGTGAGGATATTAAAATATTCTTACTCCACTCCGAAAGGAGAAAAGAATTATTTTATGATATTAAAAAATGCAATAACGATGAATGTGTTACCTTTTTGTTGCCATAACAAGCAGGCTAGTCTTTAAGAAACTCTCATTGTCATTGCGAGCGGACG
>JAGBDC010000027.1 GCA_017937705.1 Alphaproteobacteria bacterium | reverse complement strand
GTGGAATATAACGACTTGAAACAAGTTGAATTAGAAGTCGGAGCAAAATTTGCTTATACTCAATATACCGATGACGGCTTTTACTCATTATATATCAAACCGAGTGTCGTTCAAACCTTGGTTGACGGCGATGAAATAGATGTAACCGAACTTGGTGAAGTTGATACGGTAGAAGATAAGACTTTAGGACGAGTTGAAATCGGCGGTAATTATGGTTTCAATGACAACTGGTCTGCCTACGGTTGGGCAAACTACACCTTCGGCTCAGACTATGAGGCAACTTCTTTAGGTATAGGTATAAACTACGCTTGGTAAAGCCGTTATATGGGAATATAACAACAAAAGGAGGCTATTTTGCCTCCTTTTGTCATTGCTGGCGGACGTAAGTTATTGTGAGCAAATACGTGAATAAAATCATCTTTTCCCTTTATTTGTTTTATATCTTGTAAAATTGTTTTTTTTAGCATACCTTAAATGGAAAGATTAATCATTTAGGAGAGTGAAAATGCGGTTTTTATCTTTATTGATCTTATCGCTAATGGGAATTTCTGCGACTTGTATGGCTACAGAAAAACTGGTAGGAGAAAATGATAAAATAAGTTTGGATATAAGTATATATAATCAAAATTTAGCCTTGGTTAAAGATGTTCGCAAAGTGGCACTAGAGCAGGGGGTTAATGATATTGCTTTTGAAGGTGTGGCAGAAAAAATAAAATCTGAAACGGCAATTTTATATTCCGACGGTTTAACTGTTTTGGAACAAAATTATGACTATGATTTATTGACTGCAAACAATATTGTTGACAAGTCGGTCGGAGATGTAGTTAAAACGGTTATTCAAAATCCGACTACGGGAGAAAATATTTATAATAAGGCAAAAATAGTCAGTGCTTCGTACGGGTTACCGATTTTAGAATTTGATTATGGTATTGAGGCAAATTTCCCAGGTCGTTTGGTTTTTGAAAAATTACCGACAAGTTTGAGAGAAAAACCGACACTTGTTGCTAAAGTTATTAGTGATACTGTTGCAACGAAAAACATATCTCTTGCATATTTGACTAATGGCATAAGTTGGAAAACAAACTATGTTGCGAAAGTTACCGGCAAAGATAAACTCAATTTGACCGGTTGGGTTACAATTAACAATGAATCCGGCATAGATTATAATAATGCCAAAGTTCAATTAATTGCCGGCAATGTGAACGAGGTTGTAAGTTATACAGCAAGACCTATTATGTTAAGATCTGTGGTTAATGATATGGCGGTTGCCGAAGCTTCTTTGGCAAAAGGAGCATCTGAACAGGAATTAAGCGGTTATCATCTCTATACTTTACCGAACAAAACCACAATTAAAGATAAGCAAACCAAACAAATCAGTTTGATTGAAAAAAATGAAGTAAAATATACAAAAGAAGCAATGCTTTCTTCTCGTCTTTATTTTTCGCCTAATTCTAATTCTGAATTTAAGCAAGTTCATCCGGATATGTATTATGTGATTAACAATAATGAAGAAGATAACCTAGGGCTACAACTTCCTGCCGGAGTTGTACGATTTTATGAGGACGACGACAATGGAAATTTGCAGTTTATCGGTGAAAATTCTATTTCTCACGTTGCTAAAGGAGAAACAATTCGCCTGCGTTTAGGAAGTTTTGTTAATATGTTTGCAAGCGGTAAAATTAAGCAAATTAAAAAGCTTTCTGAAGAACAACCGGAGAAAAACGGAAATCGTTGTAATGATGTAAAATCTGTTTATAGCTATGATGCGGAAATAGAGTTTACAAATTCAGGAAAAAATCCGCAGGAAGTTGTTTATACTCAAAATCTGCCGCAAGACAGTGAGATATTGGTTGAAAATAAAAAAGGAATTTTGAAAAATGCGTCTACTTATGAATGGCGTTTTATAGTTCCTGCTGACGGAAAACAAATATTGAATTTTGTTGTGAAAGCACCTTATACGAAGAGAGTTTGTAACTAAACCAAAATCCCCGAAGAATTAAAACTTCGGGGATTTTTCTTATATCTGTGGAGTTAAAATTGATTTGGCAAACTCAATATCAAATTCTCGATTTTCTCGTTTTTGTTTTATACAATCATTTTTCAAATGTCTGTCGTTCATAATACAAAAATCAGGAGTTATACCATTTTTATCCATTTTCTTGCCGGATGGAGAATAAAATTGTCCGGTAGTCAAGGCCAATCTGGCTTTGTTTTCAAATTGGTATACATCTTGAATTGTGCTTTTTCCATAGGTTGGAGTGCCGATTATTTTAGCTTGTGCTTGTTCTTTTAAAGCAATAGTTAAAACTTCGGCAGAAGAAGCGGTTGCAGAATCAACCAAAACAGCTAAAGGATAGTTATATGCCTTTTGTTTTTTAGCAACATAATATTTATCTTCTATTCCTTCTTTGCTTTTTACAATGGTAATAATTCCATCATCAATAAAAAGTTTCGCAACTTCAATTGCAGCGTTGAGTTGTCCTCCTTTATTACCCCTTAAATCAAGAATAATACCATTTACACGATTATGGCGAGCGATTGATTTTTTTATAAAGTTTGCAGTATTATTTTCAAAACTTTTTATTTTTATTGTAAGAAATTCACCATCAGAGCTATCATCAATAGCTGTTTCAATCACTTCGTCTTCAATTTCGTCAGAATAGTGATATTGGGAATGATTATCTAATGATTTTACTGCATTAAACAAAACTTTTTCAGCTACATTTCCGTCATAATTTTTTGTTTTTGATGATACTTTTTGAGCCTTTTCAACTGCTTTATTTGCTATTTCTGCCCAAGTGTTAATATCGTTTTTGTCTTTAGGTTTATGCCATAGTGCCACTTGTTTTCTTTTATAATATAAATAGACCATATCTTTACCGTCACCGATAGTGAAATTTTTATCAATTTCTGCCAATCCTTTTAATCCGTTGATGGTTAAAGATTCGATGTCAACCGGAGTAATATGATTGTTGTTTATAGTGGTATAAACGGTTGTAAATAGAGTTTTATCGTTAGCATAAGTCGTTGTAAAAACAAGGCTTAAAGCAATAGTCAATATTATTTTCTTGAGCATTTTGACCTCTTTTTATGTTTTGTTTTTTTCGTTTTTTTATTTTTTGTTTCCGGCATTCTATCAGGAAGATATGCAAAAATCAACCCGCCGGTTACAGGTTCTGCTTCGGTAAGGCGAGCGGTAATGTTATCGCCTAATCGAAATTTTAATTTTGTTTCTACTCCGCGTAGAGTTGTTTCAGCATCTAAAAGCTGATAAAAATCTCGTGGAAGGGTTCGCATCGGAATAAGTCCTTCAGCTCCGATTTCTTCTATTCTGACAAAAATACCGGCGTTGCTTAAACCGCTGATTTTTAGTTCAAATTCAGCTCCGGTAAGCGGTTTAAGATAAGTTGAAATGTATCGGGCGGTAATATCTCTTTCAATAGCTACTGCGGTACGTTCGGTTGTGCATAAGTGTTCTGCGGTTTCTTCCATTGCTTTTAGTGACAAAATTTTAGTATCTTTTTGCATATTACACACATTGATAATCAAACGGTGAATTATCAAATCGGAATAACGTCGAATTGGTGATGTAAAATGCACATATTTTTTTAAGTTTAGTCCGAAGTGTCCGCAATTATGCGGAGAATATTTTGCCTGACATTGCAAACGGAGAACTAAATCATCAATACCATGAGAAATATTTTTTTGTTTGCATATTTCAATGATTTTGTTCAGATGCTTGGGCAACAGGGCAGAATAGTCAGGTAACTTCAGCTTCAAATCATTTAGTAGCGGTTTTAGTTCTTGCAGTTTTTCTTCCAACGGTTTTTCGTGAATACGGTACATTATCGGAATTTTGAAATCAGAAAGAAAACTTGCTGCGGCAATATTGGCTGCAATCATAAATTCTTCAATTAATTTATTAGATGTAAGGTTTTGTCTTTTTTCAATATTACAAACATCTCCGTTTTTAGAAAATTTTATTTTCACTTCACAACTTTCAATTTCAAGAGCTCCACGAGATTTTCGTGCTTTTTCAAGAGCGAAATATGCCTGATATAAAGGATTTATGACCATTGTGAAATTTTGTTTGGTCAATGAATTGAAGTGTCCGTGAAAGGCATTATCAACTTCTTTGTAGGTCAAACGGGCAACAGATTTGATAATTGCCCGTTCAAAATGATAATTTAAGATGTTTCCGTGTTTATCAATTTCCATAAAACAGGTAATAACCGGACGTTTTACTTTCGGGTTTAGCGAGCATAAATCGTTGCTCAAAATTTCGGGCAACATCGGGATAACTCTTTGCGGTAAATAAACAGAGTTTCCTCTTTTATATGCTTCGGTATCAAGTCTGCTATGCGATTTTACGTAAAAAGCAACATCAGCAATAGCAACAATAATTTTAAAGCCGAAATCGGTAGGGGTTGCATATACGGCATCATCAAAATCTTTAGAATCGTCTCCATCAATAGTCACAAAGGGGAGGGAAGTTAAATCTGTTCGTCGGTCTTGATTGAAGTCATCAAAGTTTTTACATTCTGCCAAAGTTACGTCATCGAAAGTTTCAGGTATTTTATATTTTTTTGTAACCAATATTTCATCTAACAGCGATAATGAAAAAGGGCCATAATTTTTAATTAATTCAGCTTCGTTTGAACGCCGATTGTTAGTAGGCATAATTTCTACCAAATCGTTATTATGCAGATTTTTTATTGTTCCCAACAGATATGGTTGTCGACTTTTATCGCAAGGTTTTACCCAACTTACACCATTTTGTTTATATATCGTTCCGAAAATTTCAGTCAAATTTTCGGTAGTGTCTGCAAAAGTCTTTTTAGAGTGTGAAAATTTTATTTTGGGCATTATTTCAACTCAACAACAAGAGGGGTATGATCAGACGGTTTGCTGTCTTTGCGAGGGTTTTTATCGATGTTGCAAGAAAGCAAATTATCCACAGCCGGAGCCGATAGAAACAGATAATCTATTCTCATGCCGAAATCGGCGGAAAAAGCATTTCCGGTATAATCCCAAAACGTATATCCGACATCTGATGGATGCAGACAGCGAAAGGCATCATAAAAGCCAAGATATGAAAGTTGTTTTAAGCGAGTTTGAACTTCCGGTCTGAAAAGCGCATTACCCTTGAAAATTTGCGGATTGTAAACATCTTTATCCGATAAGATTATATTGAAATCTCCGCCTAAAATGACCGGTTGAGGTATTGTTGCGAGTTTTTTTACGTGTTCTAAAAAGGCGTCAATCCATTTGATCTTATAGTCAAATTTTGAGTTATCGTGTGCATTGTTATACGGAGGATTGCCGTTAGGAAGATATATGGAGGCAACACGATAAGTTGTATCTTTAATTGTTACGTCTGCTTCCAAATAGCGCATTTGTTCATCATTAAAATTGGGCAAATTTTCGTGAATTATATTTATTTTTCCGGTGCTTAATATTGCGACACCGTTATAGCTTTTTTGCCCTAATATTTTAGCGTCATATCCACAAGCGGCTAATTCAAAAAACGGAAAATTATTATATTCTGATTTAATTTCTTGTAATAAAACTATATCAGGTTTTTCTGCTTTAAGCCACGTACAGAGGTTTTCAATGCGTGCATTTATCGAGTTTACATTAAATGTTGCAATTTTCATAAATTTAAGCCTTTACTATTTTATCATTTTTAATGTATATTACTTTTGTTCTTGTGAAAAGTAAAAAAATTAGGAGATAAGAATGCTTGATAATTTTTCTGATAATTACAGACGAGATGACGAAGAAGTATTAAATGAATTTCGTCAGAAACAGGTCAATTTTGACTTAGAAGAAAGAAAAAACGAAATAGACAATTCTCGCAGTCTTTTTATCGGAGCTTTGGCCGGATTATTTATGGCCGGTATTGTAGGGTGGTTTGTTTTGGCTCCTCGTTATCAGACAAATGATGAAGATAATATTCCTCTGATTTCTCGTCCGCAACAACCGGTAAAAGTTTTGCCGGCCGGAGTAAATGAAGTTGATGTTAAGGCTCAAGACCGAAGTGTTTATGATGTTTTAGCTAAAAACGAACCTAAAGAAGAAAATACAAATATTGTGGAATCTACCGAAACTCCTAATTTACAAGCTATCGAAAAATTGGTTGAAGAAGTTGCAGCCAATGCTCCCGAAACACCTGCTGCCGAAGTTGAATCGCTAACTTCGGTTGCTGTTGCTCCGGTTGCAGAAGTAAAGGAAGAAAACAAGACTACCGAAACAAAAGTTGAAGAAGTAAAAACAGAAGTCATAGCAGAAAAAACAGAGGTTTCCGAACCGGTTAAAGAAGAAATTAAGGTTGCAGAAGTTAAAAAAGAAGAAGTAGCCAAAGTTGAAGAAGTTGCAAAAGCAGAACCTGTTGTTAATGAAATCAAAAAAGGGACATGGTCAGTTCAGTTGATGTCTTCGCCAAACAAACCGGCAGTTGAAAAATCTTGGCTGACATTGTCAAAGAGATATTCTCTGCTTAAAAACTTGCCGCATGAAGTTGAAAAAGCTGATTTAGGTGCAAAAGGTGTGTTTTATCGTTTGAAAGCCGGTTCTTTGCCGACAAAAACAGAAGCTACGGCATTGTGCGGAAAATTGAAGGCTTTGGGCGGTAGTTGTTTTGTGGTTAAAAAATAATGTCGTTGTTTCAACTTATATTAGCCCTGATTCCGATATTTTTTTCCATTGTTTTGCACGAAGTTGCTCATGGTTACGCAGCTTTGAAATGCGGTGATGATACTGCAAAAAGATGTGGGAGATTGTCATTAAATCCGCTAGTCCATGTTGATAAATTCGGTACGATATTTTTGCCATTGTTGTTGTTATGGGCAGGATCGCCATTTTTATTCGGTTGGGCAAAACCGGTCCCCGTCAACTTTAATCGTTTGAAAAATCGCCATCGTGATGTGGTTATTGTCGCATCTGCCGGAATTGTCGTTAATATGGTTTTAGCAAGTGTGGCATATCAAGTGCTTATGTCAACTTCAACAAATACAATTTTTTCGCCGTTTTTTATCAATTTACTGACAATAAACTTGGCATTGATTTTTATTAATATCCTACCAATTACTCCGCTTGACGGTTCTAAAATTTTCTTTGGTTGGATAGATAAGCCTTGGGCAAAAAAATATATTTACGCCGAAAGAGAGGGAATGATTGCTTTAATTATTTTGGTGGCGATTGTTCCGGTAGTTGAGCGTGCATTCGGGCTTTCGTCTTTTGAAATGTTAGATCCTTTGGGGTGGTACATCAAAACGATGTTTCGTTGGATTTTGGGGTAATATATGACAAAGGCTGCGATAGTTTCAATTTCCGGTTTATATCTCAGTGATGACGAAAAACAAATTTTATCGCAAATGCAACCTGTCGGGGTTTCTCTTTTCAGTCGTAATATATCAAACAAGCAACAACTCCGTTTACTTGTCAATGAGATAAAAGAAGTTATCGGCGATGATGTGATTGTTGCCGTTGATCAAGAGGGCGGACGAGTCAGACGTTTGGCTGAGCCGGAATGGAAAAGTTATGCCTCGCAAAATGTATTGGGAAAATTATCTCCCGAAATAGCTAAAATGCACGCAACTCTGATTGCACGAGATTTAAAAGAAGTCGGTATAAATCTTAATTATGCTCCGGTCTTGGATAAGTTATATCCGCAAACTCACGAAGTCTTACGTTCTCGTTGTTTTGCAAACCATGAAACTGAGCTGGCAAAGGCGATGATAGAGACATATTGTAACAACGGAGTTTGTCCATGTATAAAACATCTTCCGGGACATGGTCGAGCAAAAGTTGACCCTCATTTAGGATTGCCGGTTATAGATTGTTCTTTGAGTGATTTTGAACAAGATATGAATATCTTTAAGGCAAATAATACCGCACCGGCAGGAATGACAGCTCATATAGTTTTGCCGGAGATTGATGATGAGCCGATAACCATGAGTTCAAAAGCGATAAGAGAAGTTATCCGCGGATATATCGGATTTGACGGTTTGCTTATTTCTGATGCAATCGATATGAACGCATTAAGCGGTACAATTTGCGAAAGAGCCATAAAATCGCTGTCTGCTGGTTGTGATTTAGTTTGTTATTGTGGCGGAAAAACAGAAGATTTGAACAATTTAGCAATGGAATTGCCACAAGTTAGCGAAATAACCGAACAGCGCTTGCAAAAGGTTAGAGATATTATAAAAAAATCTGCAACAGATGAGGTTGATTATGAACAATATCAACAGGCAATCGGTTCTGTTGAAACCTATACCGAAAGCTACGATGCTACCGAAGTCTTAAACCTTATGAACAAAAAATAAGTTCTACAATATTTAATCAGTAATATAAATACAATTAACAAATAAAAAAACGGGGAGGGTTCCCCGTTTTTTTTATTTGTTGGTTAGGACTTCGATGTCGTATGGGAAATTGATGTCAATACAACATTCTTCGTCAGCTTCCACAAATTTTGTGTAGTCGTAATGTTCCATAAATATAGCTCTCAAATGCGAATTTTCAGGAACTAAATCGGCCGATTGATAAATGTCTTTTCCCCACAAAATCGGGTTATATTTTTTGCCCTTAAATTGACTTATGCAAAGCTGTCTGTGTTTGTCTTTATCAAATGTTTTAATCATTTTATTGATATAAGCAGGGGTTATGCAAGGCATATCCGCCGGAATTAGCATAGCACCGTCACAAAACGAAGGAACAGAGTTTATTCCCAAACGGATAGACGTTTTTACACCGGACATATAATCATCATTACGCAAAATGTTTATATCCAAGTCTTCCATATATTCTTCGAGTTCTTCGGCACGATATCCGGTAACAACATAAATCGGATTGGCTTTAGATTTTATTGCGGCACGAACTGCTTTCATAAACAAAGGTTCATCACCGAGTTTTACCAAAAGTTTGTTGCAACGAGCACGAGTAGAAATTCCGGCCGCTAAAATTACGGCAGCAATATGAGCCTCGGTTTTCGTTTTTTTCTTATTGTTATCAGGACTGATTATGTTTTCTTTTTCTTCATCTGATAGTTTAGTATCTTCAAGTAACACATTGTTAAAGTGTGGAAAATCGTTTTGAAAAAGTTTGTCTTTGGTGATGGCCATTTTGATAAATTTATCTGCCAAAGGAGAAGTTGCTTTGTCATAGTGATAGGGCAAAACAACAATTTTAGAATTTTTCTTGGTAGCTATCATCAAGTCGGAAAGAGTGTCTTGCGGAATGTTTGAACAAACAATACAATCGCTGGAAGCACTCAAAGCTGCAGGAACGGTATCGCCTACATAGCTACTCGGCAAAGCCGGAATGACAAAAACAAGAGGATATTTTCCGGCAGCTTCCGAAATTCCGGCCGCAGTATCAGTATATTCGTGAGCACAATAAAATTCTTGTGCAAATTCTAATTGCAAACCGGAAAAGTTTTTAATCAGACGTTTAACAACTGCTGAAAAATGCTTGTTTTCGGCATTGTCTTTATAAAATTGAGTGAACAAAACAGCTGCTTTTATCATATTTTCAGATTGAATTTTAAGCAGAGGTTCGTTGCCGGAGAGACGAAAGATAATATCGTCAACAAAAGATTGTTCAACTATCGGACAGCGAAACTTCAGACTTCCTATAACATCGCCTTTTTTTACGTTTTTATAGGCAGGAACCGTGTTTAAGGTCATATACGGGTTGATGCGGTTGAATTTTGCTAATCTTTCATCGGTACATATAAAAATACCATCGCTATTCGCAACAATTTTACAACTATTGGAATTTTTTGATATGGTATATACTAAATTGTTACCGCAAATTTGCGGAGCAATCATTCCTAAAGCAGTTTCAACCGTAATGTCACCGGGAACTGTTCTGACACCGGTAATTTTTTTGATTCCGATAATTTTCAAAAACATAATGTCTTCACGAGTGAGTTTATGTCCTTGAGGCAAAACTCTATCATCAATTCTGATGTCGTTCAGAAGAATTATACCATCTGCGGTACTAATATCAAATTCGCTAATCTGCATAAATACATCCTTTGGGTTACTCAATTTTTTTATATCATAGATATAAAACACTTTTTCGTCAATAAGTAATAATCCATGGTTGACGGTTAAAAAATATGGGAGTATTTTGCTTATAAAATTAACTAAAGGAGAAAAAATATGAAAAAAATTTTGGGTGCTTGCATTGTGGCTGTTGCTCTCTCAGCCTGTGCTGATATGTCAGGTTTGACAACTGCTGCTTCTGCCGATACATCTACAAAAGCAAAATTAAAAACTTGTATGTTGAGTGAAGCTAATGCTAAATTGCAGGCAGGAACATTGTTTACAAACGGAACTTATGCAACTGCTAAAGAAATTGCAACTACTTGTGTTAAGAAATTGGCTCTTGAATCTGTCGGTATAACCAGTGAAGCTACTTCTACTGCTACTACAATTTTAAGCAGTTTACAAGCCGCTGCAGCCGCTTCAGGTACAGCAAAATAATCTTTTGTTGCAGAAAAAAACGAAAGGAGGGCAAAATGCTCTCCTTTTTTAGTCAAATAATCCTGCTTTGTCATACTCGTTTTGAATGGTCGAAATTTCAACCTCGGTATATCGCTGTGTTGTTGATAGCGAAGAATGTCCCAACAATTCTTGAATGGAACGTAAATCTGTTCCGGCCGCAAGCAAATGGGTTGCAAAAGAGTGGCGAAGAGAGTGAGGAGTAAAATTGTCCGGCAACCCCATATAATTGCGAATTTTTTCCATTTGTCTTTGAATTATTCTCGGGCTAATTCTTTCTCCTCTTGCTCCTAAAAATAAGGCTTCTCCATTGTTGCGTTTATATGGACAGTTATCAGCATAATTTTCTACCGCTTTAATAACTATCGGCAACAATGGAACTATTCTGGTTTTGTTTCCTTTACCTTTAATTCGCAAAAACTCGTTATTGTCAAAATCGCCTATGTTTAAGTTTGTAGCTTCGGAAATACGAAGTCCGCATCCGTAAAGTAAGGTAAAAATTGCAATATCTCGTAATTGTTGCCAGTTTTCAGCTTCAAAATTAGGGGCTTCGTCAATGAGCTCAATCGCTTGATTTTTATCTAATGAACGAGGGAGATTTTTCGGCTTTTTAGGAGATGATAAAATGCTTATGGCTGAATTTTTAGCCAGTTTTTTCTTGTTGAGCCAACGGTAAAAATTACGAATAGTCGATAATTTGCGTGCTAATGAGCTTTTGTTTAACAGCTGTGTTTTTTTCGAGCTGACATATTTGCGAAAATCGATAATGTCAAGTTCGGATAATTGTCCGAGAGATACTTTTTCTTTGAAAAATGCCAAAAAGTCTGATAGGTCACGTGAATAGGCATCAACCGTATGCTCCGAATATAATCGTTCATCACGTAACCAGTTTTGCCAGTTGCGTATCACTTCAACTAATATGCTGTCTGCATTATATTTTATCTCTTCTTTCATAGATTTATTTTAGCAATGTAAACTTAATTTTTTGTAAAAACACTAATAAGTTACATCGGTTATGTAATTAATAAGCGGTTTTGTACTTGTTGTTGTAAAAAGAAGTTTATTATGCATGTTGTGAAGAAAAAACATCTCGCAATCTGCCGATAAAACTTTGTTTAACAGGAGTTTGCGGAGTTTCTTTTTCTTGATTTCTTGCAACTACATCTTCACAATTATAATGTCTGTCGGCAAAATTATATTGCGGAGCAATCGGTCGTGTTCCGGTCATTTCAGCAAGCATTTCTCTTCTTTGTTGTAAGCGCAAATTATCGGTACGCATACTTTCAACAATTTCTGCTCGAGCAACACTCTCCGTATCTCTGCGTTTTCTGAAAGCTGCTATTCTATCCTGTATTTTTGAATGTCCGCTTGTCATTATGGTAGAAACATTTTCTTCATAATCTTGAGCCGGTGTTTTACTTGTACTCATTTTTTAATCCTATAATAACAACCTTTGAAAGATTATATCTTTCTTTAGTATAACACTTATTTTTATAGTTTTCAATTCTTTTTGGGGATTGTGATAAAATGATGTTTGTTTTTGAAATCATAACGTATATTATAAGAGAAATTTAGGAGATAGGAATGATTGTCGGAGTTTTGTTACCTCTGCCGTTTAATGAGCCGTTTGACTATAGCAGTAACGAAAATTTACCGCTAGGGTCGTTGGTGCGAGTTCCTTGGGGGAAAACGGAACTTGTTGGTGTGGTATGGAAACACGGACAATCATCTGATTGTGATATTAAAAGAATTAAACCAATAATTAAAAAATATAATTTCAAACCTATAAACAAAGAGATATTTGAACTAATTAAATTTGTTTCTCAATATAATTTAGCGCCATTAGGAATGGTGTTAAAAATGGTTATTAGTGTTAAACAAGTTTTTGAAGATGAACCTACCGAAGCTTTTTATTGCCTGACCGGAAAAACTTTATCGGAAGCAAAGCTAAAAAATTCTGATGCAAGATGGAGAGTGATAGATTTATTAAAACACGGAAGTTATACTAAAGCAGAAATATGTAAAGGAGCTGGTTGTTGTTCTTCTGTTGTTGATGGATTATATGTTGCCGGAGTTATTGAAACTCAAATCAGAATTAAGAAAAAATCCTATGTTGAACCCAAACCCGATTTCAGAAGTGTTTCCCTTACGGAAGAGCAGCAAAAAGCCGCTGATAATGTGGTTGCTAAAGTAGGAAACGGATTTTCGGTTACACTGATCGACGGGGTTACCGGAAGCGGTAAAACCGAGGTTTATTTTGAAGCGGCAGCAGAAGCATTAAAACAAGGAAAACAAGTGCTTATTCTTGTTCCCGAAATTTCGCTTACAACACAGTGGTTAGCCAGATTTGAACAAAGATTTGGAGTTAAACCGGTTTGTTGGCATTCGGCTTTGGGAACAAGAGAGCGAGCCGATAACTGGATTGCGGCAGTAGAAGGACGAGCAAAAGTTATTGTCGGAGCACGTTCTGCTTTGTTTTTGCCATATCCTGATTTAGGATTGATTGTTATTGACGAAAGTCACGATCATTCATTTAAACAAGAAGATTTTGTTAATTATCAATGTCGGGATATGGCTATCGTTCGTGCTAAATTAGAGGGTTTTCCCCTTGTTCTGTCGACGGCAACTCCCGATATGGAAACGGTAGTAAATGTTGAAAACGGAAAATATGATACCGTAAAACTAAGCAAAAGATTTGCCGGTGCAACATTGCCGGATATAAAAATTATAGATTTGAAAAAAGACAAACCTAAAAGAGGCGAATGGGGGCCATCGTGGCTTGCCCCGACATTGGTTGATGCTTTAAAAAACAATTTAGAAAAAGGCGAACAATCAATGCTGTTTTTGAATCGTCGCGGTTATGCTCCGTTGATAATTTGTCGTGATTGCGGATATCGTATTCAGTGTCCTCATTGTACGGCATGGTTGGCAGAACATAAATCAAGCGGAAAACTGTTGTGTCATCGTTGCGGGTACATGATGAATAAACCTCCGTATTGTCCCGATTGTCATTCCGAAGACGGATTAACGGCTTGTGGTCCGGGTGTTGAGCGAATTGCCGAAGAAGTCAACAAACGTTTTCCTAATGCGAGAGTTAAAGTTTTATCAAGCGATACTACCTCAAGTGTTTCCGAATTGTCAAAAATATTTGATGAAATGGAAAAAGGTCATCTTGATATTATGGTGGGTACACAGATTTTGGCCAAGGGGCATCATTTTCCTGAACTGACATTGGTTGGAATTGTAGATGCTGATTTAGGTTTAATGGGGAGTGATTTGCGAGCTTCGGAACAGACTTTTCAACTTTTGTCACAAGTTGCAGGCAGAGCAGGTAGAGCAGGAAAAAGCGGAGAAGTTTTTGTGCAAACTCTATATCCCGAAAATGCAGTCTTACAAGCTTTGGTAAACAATAATCGAGAAGACTTTTTTGCACTGGAAAAACAAACCAGAAAAATATTAAAAATGCCTCCGTTCGGAAAATTGGCGGCTTTGATTGTCAGTAGTGAAAAATCTCATTTGGCAGAAAAAATTGCGGTTGCTCTAGGTCAAACCGCTCCCAATAATGATTATATAACAACATTGGGGCCGGCTCCCGCTCCGGTATTTATGCTACGGAATAAATATCGGTATCGCCTATTGTTAAAAACAGCAAGAACAATAAATATACAAGAAGTATTGAAATTATGGATTGATAAAGTTAATATACCGTCATCGGTCCGAGTGGAAATAGATGTCGATCCTTACTCTTTTATGTGAAATATTAAGAAAATAGCAACAAATAATGAGTATAGTAAACAAACTTGATAAATAGGATAACAGATGAAGAAAAATGAAAAAAATAAATTGGTAAAATCTTATGCAGAAGCTTTTTACGATGCTGCAAACAAAATTTCTTTATCTGATAAGGTTTTTACCGAAACAGAAGATTTTATTAAATTTTTAGAACAAGATTCTAAATTGATAAAATATTTATCCGGTCCGTTGTTGAAAGATAATGATAAAAAAGAAATTTTAGTTGATATAGCGGAAAAAAATAAATTTTCGCAACCTGTTTTCGGGTTGGTAAAAACTATGTCGGATAACGGTAGAGCCGCATTATTACCTGATGTGTTAAGAGCTTATGCAGATGTTTATTATGTTAAAAATAATATTTCTCAGGTAAAAGTACAAACGGCTATAGAGCTTTCAGTAGAACAAAAAAATAAGCTTATTAATGCTTTGGAGAACTATTTGGGTAACAAAGTTGTTGTTAAGTATCAAATTAAACCTGAAATTTTAGGCGGTTTAGTGATAGAATGCGGTACAAAGTTTATAGACGACTCTGTTAAGGGTAAACTGGAACGATTTGAATTATTGATGAAAGGGACAAAATAATATGTCTGGAGCCAGTGAAATAGCATCTGTTTTGGAGGCTAAAATAGCCGAAGCAAAAGCAGATATTGATGTGTCCGAAGTTGGACGTGTGTTATCTGTCGGTGACGGTATTGCACGTGTCTATGGTTTGGATAATGTGAAATATAATGAAATGGTCGAGTTTCCGAACGGCGTTAAGGGGATGGCTCTTAACTTGGAAGAAGACAATGTAGGTGTTGTTTTGTTTGGTGATGATACCGGAATTAAAGAAGGTGACATCGTAAAACGAACCGATAAAATTGTGAGTGTTCCGGTTGGAAAAGGGTTGCTCGGTCGTGTGGTTAATGCATTGGGAGAACCGATTGACGGATTTGGAAAAATAGAGGCATCTGAATATAGCAATTCGGAAGTTAAGGCTCCGGGGATTATTGAACGTCAAAGTGTTTGTGAACCTATGCAAACCGGACTAAAAATTGTTGATGCTCTCATTCCTATCGGCAGAGGTCAGCGTGAACTTATTATCGGCGACAGACAAACTGGAAAAACATCAATTATCGTTGATACAATTATCAATCAGAAGCATATTAATGAACAGGCAAAATCTGAAAAAGATAAAATGTATTGCATTTATGTTGCCATCGGTCAAAAACGTTCGACAGTTGCTCAAGTTGTACAAACATTAAAAGATCACGGTGCTATGGATTATACGATTGTTGTGGCTGCAACAGCTTCGGATGCGGCACCGATGCAGTTTATTGCTCCGTATTCCGGTTGTGCAATGGGTGAATATTTCCGTGATAACGGAATGCACGCCGTTATCTTTTATGATGACCTGTCTAAACAAGCTACGGCATATCGTCAAATGTCTTTGTTGCTCCGTCGTCCGCCAGGGCGTGAAGCATATCCCGGTGATGTATTCTATTTACACTCTCGTTTGTTGGAACGTGCTGCCAAAATGAGCGATGAAAATGGCGGTGGTTCGTTAACGGCTTTGCCGGTTATAGAAACGCAAGCAGGCGACGTATCTGCATATATTCCGACCAACGTTATTTCTATTACGGACGGACAAATCTTTTTGGAAACATCTTTGTTCTATCAAGGTATTCGTCCGGCGGTTAATGTGGGTATTTCTGTAAGTCGTGTAGGTTCAGCTGCTCAAATTAAAGCAATGAAACAAGTTGCCGGAAAAATAAAATTAGATTTAGCTCAATATCGTGAAATGGCGGCATTCGCTAAATTTTCATCAGACTTAGATGCTTCGACCAAACAGCTTATTGCTCGAGGTGAAAGACTTACAATGTTGTTGGAACAATCTGTTCATGCACCGCTTCCGGTCGCTGAAGAAGTTGTTCTGATTTTTGCCGGAGTTAGAGGCTTTTTGGACAAGATAGCGGTTGATGAAGTTAATCCTTTTGAAGATGCTGTTGTTGAAAGAGTTAGAGCAAAACATCCCGAGTTTTTAGAAGAGATAAATGAGAAAAAGGTTATATCAGAAGATTTGGATAAAAAGTTGACTGATTTCTATATATCTTTTACCGAAGAATTTTTGGATAAAGACAGGGTAGCATAATATGGCAGGTTTGAAAGAATTACGTAACAGAATAGAGGCTATTAAGTCGACTCAAAAAATAACGTCGGCAATGAAGATGGTAGCTGCTTCTCGTTTGCGTAGAGCTCAACTGGCTTTGGTGAAAATTGAAGCATACAGAGAGTGCTTATACAACACTGTAAGCAGAATTTTATACACCTTGCGTGTTCAAGCAAAAGAACAAGGTAAAGAGCTAGAAAAAAAGTGGTTGTGCGCTCCCAAACCGCAACAACAAAAATATTTGTTAGTGATATTAACTTCGGATAGGGGGTTGTGCGGCAGTTACAATTCTTCAATAGTGCGTCAAGCAACTGCTCGAATAGAAGAACTGAAAGCATCGGATAAAGAAGTTCAAATTATATGCTTGGGATATCGAGGCTATAATGCACTAAAAGGTCGCTATGGCGATATGATTATCAGATATGATGAGTCTGTAGTGACAGATGGTGTATTTTATGAAGAGGGTGTTGCTCTTGCAGATGAAATATCTGAGATGTATATGGCTGATAAAATCGATGTTTGTGAAATTATATACAGTCGTTTTATATCGGCTTTAAATCGAGATGTTGTCAGTGAAGAGGTTTTACCTTTTGATATCAGTGTAATCGAAACCGGTGTTAACGATATGGAAGGCAATGCTTATTATGAAGCAGAACCATGTACTATTGATATGTTGGAGTTAACGGTACCTTTGGCATTCAAAGAGCATATTTATGATATTATGATTAATACGCAAGCATCAGAGCAGGGAGCCAGAATGACATCTATGGACAATGCAACTCGCAATGCTACGGATATGATTTCAAAACTTACATTACGATACAATCGTTTACGTCAAACGGCAATTACGACCGAATTAACGGAAATTATTGCCGGTGCGGAAGCTATTTAAATAGAGGAGATAGGTTTTATGACCAATAAAGACGGATATATATTTCAAGTTATGGGGGCTGTTGTCGATGTAAAATTCGATGATTTGGAAAATTTGCCCGATATTTATACTGCTTTGAAATGTGAAAACGAAGGAAAAGAGTTGGTTTTAGAAGTAGAACAACAACTTGGAGAAGGTGTTGTAAGAACTATTGCTATGGACAGTACCGACGGTTTAACTCGCGGAATTAAAGTTGTTAATACCGGAAAACCTATTGAAGTTCCCGTTGGTCCGGAATTGTTAGGACGTATCATTAATGTAACCGGCGATGCAGTTGATGGCAGAGGAGAGATTGTATCTAAAGAACGTTTCTCAATTCATAGACCGGCTCCGAGTTTTACTGAACAGGCAACAGAAACAGAAGTTTTGACAACCGGAATTAAGGTCATTGATTTGCTTGAGCCTTATGTAAAAGGCGGTAAAATCGGTTTGTTTGGTGGAGCCGGTGTAGGTAAAACAGTGCTAATTCAAGAATTGATTAATAATATTGCTAAAGGTCATGGTGGATATTCAGTATTTGCCGGTGTAGGAGAACGTACTCGTGAAGGAAACGACCTTTATCATGAAATGATAGATTCCGGAGTTATTGATATTGAGGGTGACAAATCAAAAACAGTATTGGTTTACGGGCAAATGAATGAGCCACCCGGAGCCAGAGCTCGTGTTGCTTTGACCGGTTTGACACAGGCAGAATATTTTCGTGATGTTGAACACAGAGATGTGTTGTTCTTTGTTGATAATATTTTCCGTTTTACACAAGCGGGGTCAGAAATTTCGGCATTGTTGGGACGTATTCCGTCGGCCGTGGGCTATCAACCGACTTTGGGAACAGATATGGGAGCAATGCAAGAACGTATTACTTCTACCAAAAATGGTTCAATTACTTCTGTTCAGGCTGTTTATGTGCCGGCCGATGACTTAACTGACCCTGCACCGGCAACAACTTTTGCTCACTTGGACGCAACAACGGTTTTAAGCCGTAGTATTTCAGAATTAGGTATTTATCCGGCGGTTGATCCGTTGGATTCAACAAGTCGTGTACTTTCTCCTGATATTGTCGGTGAAGAGCATTATAGTGTAGCTCGCGGAGTACAAGAAATTTTGCAAAAATATAAATCGTTGCAAGATATTATTGCAATTTTAGGTATGGATGAATTGTCAGAAGAAGACAGACTTGTGGTATCAAGAGCTCGTAAAGTTCAAAGATTTTTATCACAACCGTTTTTTGTTGCTGAAGTGTTTACCGGTACTAAGGGGGAATTTGTAAAATTGGAAGACACGATTAAAGGCTTTAAGGGGATTTTGGAAGGAAAATATGACGATATTCCCGAACAAGCATTTTATATGGTCGGAACAATAGAACAAGTTTTGGAAAAAGCTGAAAAAATGAAAGGCGAGGCAGCATAATGGCAGAAATAACCTATAGATTGGTTGTGCCGTATAAAACTGTTGAAGACGGTAAAGCTTGGGGTGTAATATTGCCAACCGGAGAAATTAATTTGACGGTGATTTCCGGTAGAGCACCAAGTTTGGTAAAGGTTGACGAAGGTATGGTAAAAATTATGGCTTCGGAAACCGAAGTTAAGCATCGTTTGTTTGTCAGAAAAGGTTTTGCATCAATAGCAAACGATGTTTGCACCATTGCCAGTGAAATGATTATTCCGATAGAAAAAGTAAAATTGGAAGAATTTAAAGAAAAAGCCGAAAAGGATTCATTTTATCAGATGATTTTAGAAGAAATGAAAACGATAAAATAACTTTTTCAAAAACTTGAAATCCCGAAATTGAAAAGTTTCGGGATTTTTTTTGAGAATAAAACAAAAGTTAAAATTTGGTTAATTGATGTTGCTTTTATTTTTTATCGGTAGTATAATTCATCATATTTTACGATATGTTTGAGGGGGAATTATGTTTGTTAGAACTATCGCTTTGCTGTCAGCAGTTTTTTATACAACTTCTGCGGTTGCATTAACTTTAAAGCCTACGTTAGATACATTAAAAACTGAAGCGGGAAGTTTGAGCGGAAATTATGCTTTGACCGAATTAGGTGAAAACACGCTTCCTGATGGTGCAGAAAAAGTAACAATAGACGGAGTTGTATATTATTTTATACCGAGCGATAGTGATGCAAATTTGTTGAGTATTTTAGCAGGAACTTCCGCCGGAAGTTTGATAGCAGATACAAACGGTATTTTTGAATATAATGGTACAAAGTATAGTTTTAATACAAATGCAATTCCAAATAGTGCTTTTTCTTATGGTGAAGGTAGTGAAACGGATTATAATTTTACTACTCAAACAGCAGATAGCGTCGGTAATTTAACTACTTCTTATCATAAAATAAACCTCAAACCTGAAGAATTTTCTACCTCTCCAAATATTTATTGGTCAGAAGTTGATGAAACTAAAAAAGACGAAAATAATGTTATTGAGGTACAATTACCAAATGAAGATACGAGATATTATCAGTATGCAGTAAAATCTACCGTAACATTAAATCCGGTGCTTGATACATTGAAAACTAGGGCGGGAAGTTTGAGCGGAAACTATGCTTTAACCGAATTAGGTGAAAACACGCTTCCTGATGGTGCAGAAAAAGTAACAATAGACGGAGTTGTATATTACTTTACTCCAAGTAGTAGTGATGCAAGTTTGTTAAGTACTTTAGCAGGAACGTCTGCCGGAAGTTTGATAGCAGATACAAACGGTATTTTTGAATATAATGGTACAAAGTATAGTTTTAATACAAATGCAATTCCAAATAGTGCTTTTTCTTATGGTGAAGGTAGTGAAACGGATTATAACTTCAAATTACAAGATGTTGATAATGAAAGTAATATTGTAACAAAGTATTATAAAATAAATCTCAATCCGGATAATTTTTCTGCTTCTCCGAATATTTCGTGGACAGAAGTTGATGAAACTAAGAAAGACGAAAGTAATGTTGTTACTGTACAATTACCGAATAATCAAACAAAATATTATCAATATGCCTATACTATGCCAAGTAATTATACAGAAACATCAACTCGTACCAATAGTATTTCCAATACTGAAAGTGTTACAAATAAAGTTTTTAAAAATATTGAAAATTCTTCATATAACAAATATGGCGGAGCTGTATATAATGGATATGATAATTATACAACAGGTATAAATTCGGACTTTATAAATAATAATACTTCTCACGGAGGTGGCGCTATTGCTAATGAAGCAGGGGTTACATCATATTCGGCATTTTTAGGTAATATAACTGGTAATTTCATTGGTAACTCTGCTTCAGATGGAGGTGCAGTTTATACCTATGCTAGAGATTCATCTTCAACAGCAAAAATTGACTATATAAAAGGAAATTTTATCAGTAACTATGCTTCATCTCAGGGTGGAGCGATTTATAATTATTCATATTTGTCAACATTTAGATCAAACATAGAAAACATAATGGCCAATTTTGTGGGTAATTATGCTTCATCTGAAGGTGGAGCAATTTATAATTACCATTCTACAATTGGCAATATATCAGGAAATTTTATCGGTAATTATGCTGCATCTTATTATGGTACCGGTGGTGCTATTTATAATGACGGAGTAATAGGCAATATAACCGGGGATTTTATAGGAAACTATGCACAATCGACAAATTCTCAAGCTATGGGCGGTGCAATTTATAATGGCTCAAGAATTGATAATATGGCAATTATAAATAATATCACCGGTGATTTTATCAATAACTATGTATACTCGACAAAGTCTATAGCTTATGGAGGAGCTATTCATAATGAAGGGGGAGGAAGTATTGGTAATATTACAGGAGACTTTATAGCTAATTATGCTCTATCTGCTGATTCTTATTCGTATGGTGGTGCTATTTATAATGATGTTTCCTCAAATAATGTAATAAATATCGGTGATATAACTGGTAACTTTATAGCTAATTATGCTAGTAGTGGTGGAGCTATTTATAACTATATGTATTATGATACAGGGACAATTAATATATCTTCAATAACGGGAGATTTTATAGGTAATTATGGTTCATCTCTGGGGGGAGCGATTTATAACGATGCTCCTAGCCAACGTATTTTTATAGGTAGCATTACAGGGGATTTTATCGGTAATAATATAGTTTCTAAATTAGGACAAGGCGGAGCTATTTATAATAAAAATGGTAATATAGGAAAAATTGAAGGAGATTTTATAAATAATTACGCATTATTATCTTTGTTATTATCTTCTTCGAGCTCCAGTGATGCGTATGGTGGTGCTATTTATAATGGTGGGACCATAGGAGATATCATTGGTGATTTTGTCGATAATTATATAGATAATCATGTAAAATCTTCAGGTTCCTCAGTATATATTTTTGTTAATGGAGGAGCGATTTATAATAACAGAAGCGGAAATATATATGGTGATTTTATTGGTAATCATATAACAACATATATGTCATCATCCTCAAGCTCGTCTGTAATATCAGGTGTAGAAATATATGGAGGAGCCATATATAGCAGTAATTCTATGGAGAACATAACCGGAAGTTTTATCGGTAATTATATATATTATGATTCAGAGATATCATCATTCTCTAATGGTCATTCGGTTTATCCTAAAGGAGGAGCTGTATATAATACGGGTTCAATGGGCGATATAGCCGGAGATTTTATCGGTAATTACATTTCATCCACAACAACACGAACCGGTGGTGGAGCAATATATAATGGTAGTTATCATAGTTCACATGATAAAATAATAACTATAGAAAGCATAGTAGGAGATTTTATCGGCAACTATACTAAAACTATTTCGGGAACAGCTACCGGTGGAGCGATTTATAATGAAGCATATTCTTCTAGTTATCTAGCATCATCGGTTATAGGTAGTATAAAGGGAAATTTCATTAATAACTATGCTTCTGGATATTCCGTATATGGTGGAGCCATAACCAATATAGGAACAATAAAAAGTATAACGGGTAATATAATAAATAATCATGCACAATCAACTTCAGAAATTGCTCGTGGAGGTGCAATCTATAATAATGGTAAAATTGCTATTGATGCAGAAGATGGTATTATGAACAATTATATACAATCAGGTAGCAGTTCAGCAAGAGGGGGATTTTTATATAATGAAAGTTCCGGTGAGTTTGGTAATATAGATGCGGATATTATAAATAATTATGCAGAGTCTGGTAGTGATTATGCCAGAGGTGGTGCAATATATAATGCCGGTACTATAGGAAATATTAGTGGTAATATAATCGGAAACTATGCAAAATCTACAACAGGAACGGCTCAAGGAGGTGCTATTTATAATACTAGTACAATGGGTATTTCTGCCGATAATTCGACGTTATTAATCAAAGATAACTATGTCGAAGATAAAGATGGTAAACGAGCAGAAGCTGTTTATATGGGAAGCAGTGGTGCAAAATTAACATTGAGTGCTGTAAACAACGGTTCAATAGAAGTTCACGATATTATTACCGGTACTTCGGGATATGATTTAACCTTAACCGGCGATGGTACAGGTTATGTTTCGTTGTTTAATGATATAACAAATGCAGAAGTTATTGCTAATAATGTTGATGTTGTTTTAGCAAACGGAACCACTAAAGATTATAAAATCTATACATTAACTTCTGATAGTACAGTAGGATGGAATATCGATTTTGACATAACTAACCGCAAAGCAGACAAGATAATTGTTTCATCAACTGCAAACGGATTGGTAGTTCTTGATAATTTAAACATTATTAAGGGTACAATAGCAGATTTGGAGACCAATCAAGTAAACAATCCGTTTAAGATTCAAATTTTGCAAACCATGTATGATAAATTGCAGTTATCATTGAGTGATAATGTAAAATCTCAACTTGGAGATAGAGAATATATTATCGGTTATATAAATGCGACAAAGAAAGCTGAGTCTATTGCTTCTGTTACAAATTGGAGTAAAGATTATCAATATACAGTTACATCAACCGGGACAATTTACGGAAAACTAGGGTTGGCAACAACAAAAACTACCAATGACTCAATCGGTTTAACAGAAAGTCGTCGTGGAGAGGGAATAACTACTTATGAAACTATGGGGGATACCTTAAAGCTAGTTGCGAAAGCAAATATCGGAGACAGAAGTTTTACAACCGATAATGCTAACGCAAACTATATTTTGAGTGAAGATATTGGTACGGTTGCCGGTGGTAAGCTAGATATTATCGGAGCTACTTCGGGAGATGACAAGTCAAGTATAGATATGAATGATAAACAAGGCTTTAACTTAACTAATACGACCGAGTTGACTTTCAAAGATGTAGATATCACTAATGCTAAAAATGATAGCTTGATAAATGTATCTAATTCAAATGCTAAAGTTAATATTGATAATGCGAATATTGACGGTAACATTAGCGGAAGTGTCGAATATGCAATGTCTATTACCGGTACAAGCAATATTAATGGTAATATTAATAAAGCCAATGTAACTGCAACCGATGCAGTTTTAAGTTTTGGCGAAAATACTTTTGCTTCATCAAAATTGACAACAAATGGCGGAAGTATGTTATTGAATAACAATTCAACAGCTAATTATACAATCGGCACCTTGACGGCAGGTGATACAACAAATTGGAGTATTGATTTTGATGTTTCAAATAGGGAAGCGGATAAGATAATTACCAGCAATGCTTCTAGCGGAATGATTGTTTTAGATAATTTGAACATTATTAACGGAAAAATCGCAGATATTGTTCAAAATCAAACGACCAAACCGTTTATTGTTCAAATTTTGCAAACACAAAATGACAGTTTACAATTAGCTTTAAGTGATGCTGTAAAGACAAAATTAGGTAATGCTGAATATATTATCGGCATAATTGATGCAAGTACAACAGCGGAAGAGATTGCTAATACAACATCTTGGGACAAGGTATATCAAAATACCATTGTAGCAGCAGGAACGATTTATGGAAAATTAGGATTGGCCACTACTAAAACAGAAAATGACTCAATAGGTATAACCGAAAGTCGCAGAGATGGAGGTGGAACTACCTATGAATCTATGGGTGATACATTAAAGTTAGTAGCAGAAGCAAATATCGGAGACAGAAGTTTTGAAACAGCTGATGCTACTGCAGAGCATACTTTGAGTGAAGATATCGGCACAGTTGCAAGCGGTGGACTTGATATAATCGGAGCAACCTCGGGAGCTAACAAGTCAAGTATAGATATGAATGACAAACAAGGCTTTAACTTGACTAATACGACTGAGTTGACTTTCAAAGATGTATCTATAAGCAATGCTAAAGATGATAATTTAGTAAATGTATCTAATTCAAATGCTAAAGTTAATATTGATAATGCGGATATTGACGGTAACATCAGCGGAAGTGTTGAATATGCAATGTCTGTTACCGGTACAGCTAATATTAACGGTAATATCAGTAATGCAGATGTAACCGCAACTGATTCAGTTTTAAGCTTTGGTGAAAATACTTTTGCTTCATCAAAATTGACAACCGTTGGAGGCAGTGTAAATCTCAATAATGGAGATACAGATGAATATACAATCGATACATTGAATGCAGGTGATACAACAAACTGGAGTATTGATTTTGATGTCGGTAATAAAACTGCAGATAAGATAATCACAAATAATGCTTCAAGCGGAAAGATTGTTTTAGATAATTTGAACATCATTAACGGAAAAATCGCTGATATATCTTCAGAGCAAATCGGAACAGAATTTATTGTTCAAATATTAGATACTCAAAATTCTGATTTACAGCTTGATTTGAGTGATTATGTAAAATCACAATTAGGTAATGAGAAATATGTAATCGGACGTCAGACAGATTATTTTGATGATGAAGTTCAACAAGTAACTCGTTGGTCAGATATCTATAATCGTTACAGTCAATTAAGTGAAATGTTCGGTAAATTAGGTTTGGCAACAACCGATACGGAAAATGATTCAATCGGAATTACTTATTATGAAACGATAATTCATGATAAAGAATTGGTAGGTTCATTGGGTGATACATTATCATTGGTATCGGCAGCAAATATAGACGGCAGAGAATTTAACAGTATGTCTGCAGATGAAGAATATGTCTTAACAGCAGATTTAGATACTGTTGCCGGCGGTAAATTTGCTATTAACGGAAAGATTGATGGAGAAAAACGTTCAACACTTGATATGAACAACAAGAGAGGATTTAATATCAATAATGCGACGGAATTAAGCTTTAATAATGTTGCAATAGAAGATGCTTCTTCATATTTGGTAAATATCAATAATGCCGATGCGGTTGTTAATATGACCAACGTTGATGTAACTAATGCTAATATCAGTGGTAGCGGTCAATTAAATATTTCAGCAAACGGAACAACCTCTAGCTTTGATGATAGTTCAATAACCTTGCGTGGAGGTGCTCTTAATTTAAAAGCTTCAAACGGCGGTTTATTAACATTTAATGATGGTGTTACAGTACTTGACAACGATATTAATGTTAGCGGTGATAGTAGTGGTGAGGTTAAGTTTAATGATAATATAATAACCACCGGTAACTTTGTCTTGTCAAACGTAGTGACAGCAAGATTTGGATTAAACAGCAAATTAAATGCTCAAAATATGTTTTCTAAAGGCGGAGCAACATTAAAGTTTGATGTAAAAGCTAATCCGGCAAGCAACAAAATGGAATTAGCAACATTGACGGTTAATGAAGAATTGAGCGGAAGTTACGGAGTTATTATCAATTCATTGAATCAAGATAAGCTTGAAAAAGCAGAAGATGTAAAAACTCCATTCTTATATGCTTTGAATGACACAGATAGCAATGACGAGAGCTTTGATGTGTTACGTGTAATTGGCAGCCCGTACTTATGGGATGCTGTTCGAAATGCCAATGGAGAAACTAACGGTTCGACTTGGTATTTCACTTTGAAGGAACCAATAAATCAACTCGGACCAATTAAAGTTGCTCCGGAAGTTATCGGATTTGAAGCGGTGACATCTGCCGGCTTATCACAAACTAACGGCATGGTTTATAATATTATGCGTAAGGTTGGTGTAAATCGTTTATTCTGTCCCGGTTGCGGTTTCTATGATTATAACTGGGATGGCGAAGCTTTCCATAATGCTTGGGTAGATACAACCTACAATGGCTTAACAATCGAAGCTCCGGTAGAGATTGATGCTAATGTATGGGGTATTGAAGCAGGTAGCGATTTACAACATGACTTAAATAACAAACTCGGTATTTTCGCATCATATCGTCAAGGTAATTACGAAATGGACGGTAAAGGCGAAAAATATTACTCCACAATCGGAAGTGAAATTGATATCGACAGTTATTTAGCCGGTTTATATTACCGTTATGACCATAATAACTGGTATGCTTTTGCGACTGTTTATGGTGGTATGCAAGAAGCAGAAATCAAGACCGATGACGGAGTATCAGCCGATACCGACGGCATAGAATTTGGCGGAAGTGTTGAAGGCGGATATAATTATGCTTTAACCAGAAGCTTGTCGGTAACCCCGAGTTTAGGTGTATTCTACTCACAAATCAATTATGATGATGCAACCGACAGTGCCGGTAAAACTGTGGAATATAACGACTTGAAACAAGTTGAAATAGAAGCGGGAGC
>JAGBDC010000026.1 GCA_017937705.1 Alphaproteobacteria bacterium | reverse complement strand
TGGAAGAAGGTTTACGTTTTGCTATCCGTGAAGGTGGTCGTACCGTAGGTGCCGGCGTTGTATCTAAAATTATCAAATAATTTTGATATAACCGAATAAATTAGAAAAACCGCTTTGAAAACTCAAAGCGGTTTTTTGTTGTGATAGTGGTTGAAATTAATCCGGATAAACTAATCTTTTGCGGTTTGCTTAAGATTTTACCGCTTTATAAAAATCATATCCGCCCATAAAGGAATAAACATTATCAAAGCCGTTTTGCATTAAAATTCTGGAAGCACAATAACTGGTATATCCCGTTGCACAAGACAAGACCACTTTTTTATCCTTTGGAATTTCATTCAAACGTTGTCTGATTTCCATAATCGGAATGTTAATGGCATTTGGGACAGTACCTTGCTGATACATTGTTGGATGACGAACATCTATAATAAGAGCATCTTGCAAATCCTCAATAAATGCAGGTTTTACCAATCCGTTTATGATATTATCAGCATTCATGCCCAACACATTAACCGGATCTTTAGCACTGGAATACGGTGGCGCATAACAAAGTTCCGCATCAATCATATCTTGAACAGTGCCGTTATTTCGCATAATGGTAGCAACGACATCAATTCTTTTTTCAACACCACTTTTGCCTATTCCTTGAATACCCAAAATTTTGCCGTCTTGGTTGAACAACAACTTAAATAAAATTGCATCGGCATCCGGATAATATCCGGCGTGAGAGCGTGAATAAACATACGTTTTCAAATATGGAATTTGCTTTTGTTTTAATTGCTTTTCATTGTTTCCTGAACTTGCAACCGTTAAGCTAAATACTTTAACAACAGATGAACCTTGTGTATTTTTATATGCAGAACGCACCCCGTTAATGTTATCAGCAATAATACGCCCTTGACGGTTAGCCGGTCCAGCCAATGGCACTAAAGTATTTTGCAAACTGACAAAATCTTTTATTTCTACATTATCGCCAGCCGCATAAATAAACTCATTAGAAGTTTTTAATGTTTCATCAACAATAATACCTCGGTTAGTTTGAAGTCCGGCTGTTTCTGCCAATCGGATTTCAGGTTTAACACCAATTGCTAAAATACACATCTCAAATTCAATTTCTTTGCCGGAGTTTAAGATAATTTTATTGCCGTTAAACTTTTGAACACCATCTGATAAAATCAAATCAATCCCCTTAGATTGCATTTCTTTGTGGGCAAGTTGCACCATTTCCGCATCCAAAGGTGCCAAAATCTGATTGTTCATTTCAATCAAAGAGGTTTTTAAGCCCATTTCTATCATATTTTCGGCAACCTCCACGCCAATGAAACCACCCCCGATAACGGCTACCTTTTGAATGTTGTTTTCCTTAATATGGGATTTGATTTTATCAGCATCATTAAGTGAACGCACCACAAAAGTTTTGTTTTTATCTAAACCTTCAAAATTTGGCACGATGGGAGTAGCTCCCGTTGCAATCACTAAATAATCGTATGAAATTTTCTCATCAGTATTTGTTATAACATACTTTTCTTCTTTGTTAATTTGAACGACTTCTGTTTTAAGTTTTACATCAATGTTAAACCATGACTTGAATTTTTGAGGGGTTGAAACCAATATTTTATCACGCTTTTCAATCACACCGGAAATATAATAAGGCAAACCGCAATTAGCAATAGAAACTTCATCCGTCCTTTCCAATATGATAATTTGCGCTTGTTCATTTAATCTTCTAAATCTGGTTGCACAACTAGCCCCTGCTGCCCCACCACCGATAATTAATAGTTTCATGGTCTACTCCGTTTTAATCAAGTTTCAATAATAATTTATATGGTATTTTATAACTAAAGTGAGCTTCATTCAAAAGAAATTATGCGTTTTATAAAAGCATATATTCTAAAAAATAAACATGCAATAAAAAAACAGCTTTCATATAGCTACATATAAATTTTGAATTTTACTATCAGATTTGTTTGGCAAAAAAAGATACCCTCTAGCTTCGTGATGAGTATCTTTTTATTATGATTTTTTTTAACTTTTTTGGGAAAATTTTAATTTAATACATTCTTTCTAGTTATTATTTTTGAAAAAATCATTTATTTGTTTTTCTTTAATTTGATTTTGATTGGGATTTAATACGGCGATCAAGGAAACTAAACCTAGACGACATCGACCATATTCATAACTATCTATTTTGTTTTTGAATAAATTGTAAGCTTTTTGGTATTCGTTATTATAGTAAATATTGTAGTCCTCATTGTTTGCAATTGCTTTACAAACTTTATAGGTCGTAAGCCCCATTGGGTTGGGGTAAAATATTACCGATACTTATAAAAATATAAAGGTCAAATTGACTTTTAAAAAATAACTAGCGTATCATCATTTGTTCATAAATTTTCCAATACCACTTTTAAACATTTCTCACCATCGCTTGATAAAAATAGTATTCGGTACCATCTTGAATGCTAACAGTCATACCACCTTGTAGTTGCCAACCTTCAGCAATCATCTGATTTACTTTTTTAATTAATCCTTCAACAGAACTGGCATATACTACATCATATTCCATTTTTATATCCAAATTATCAATATACAACCATCACTTATCATAATCTATCCGAAAATTTTATAAATTACAATGTTCTAACACTATTTTTTCATAAATAATTTGACTTCTTCGTTTTTCCTCAGTAACTCAGCAAGTCTAATTCCATTTTATCTTTTACCTTTTCCCAATTAGGCATTTTAATTGATAGTAGGTTATAAAAATCTTCCGTATGTCTATCATAATAAATATGGCATAGCTCATGATAAATTACATAATCAATCGATTTTTTGCTAGCCTTTATTAATTCCGGATTCAAAACGATTTCATGCTTTTTCAAATAGCTTCCCCAACGTTTATTAAGTTTTCTTATTTTTAATACTGGTTTTTCTACATCTGGAAATGCTTTTATGCATTCGTTAAGACGCTCATTGAAAATAATTTCTGCTCGTTTCACAAGCCACTCTTGAAATGCTTTATTTATTTCATCAATCTTTTGAGGTGCAGATGATAAAACATAAATTTTATTATTAGACAGCTTTACAACATTTTTAAGAGCTGCTTTTTCAATTATAACCTGATATTGACGTCCAAGGTAAAGAGCAGAACTCCCCGATTCATAAATTTTATTTTCAGGAGCATTAAATTGCTTAAAATATGATAATTGCTTATCAATCCATAATGTTTTTCTTTTGATAAAATTATCAATTTCAAAATCTTTTGCTTGAATTGGAGCTTTTATAATTATTCGAAAATCAGGATAAACCTCCGCTGACAAAGATTTTCTGTCTTCTTTAATTATTCTAAAGTCATAATTTTCAAACATTAGAGCATATCCTTGTTTTGAACTGCCAAATTCCATGCTGTTTGTGCAATCTGTTCAACGACTGATGCTGATAAATCTTCTTCAACCTCATCAAACAAATAATCTTCAATAGCAAAAAGAATGTCTCTTTTTACACTTGTGTTATTTTGAAAATCTACAACTTTTTTCGATTTGATAATATCAACTATGTGTTCAACAATTTCACCATATCCATCGCCTGTGGATTGGAAAAAGTCTTTAATATTACGATAAAATGGGTGATAAATCTTTACAGCTCTTATTTTTTCAGGAATATCACTATCAACATAATCCGTAACATTTTTTTGATAATCTTTAGCTTGGTTAAGCAATGCCTCTAAATCTTCTTTTTTTGCATTTTTCAAATCTTTAAGCAATTTATCAATTAACTCGCTAAATTTACCATAAAAAGCCTCATCTTGATGATATTTTTCTTGAATAACCTTTTTGGTTTGAGCGAGTATTGCATCAGCTTTTGACTTATCTGATAAGCCATTTTTTTGATCTTCAATATATTGGTTAAATTCATACATATTAGATAAACTGATTTCTTTTGAAAGCACCTCAACATCTTTTGCGGTAACATATTTATCCAACAATTTCAAAATCTGGTCTTTATATTTCGAAAAATCAACTTTTTCAGCCATAGCTAACTGTGTTGTTTTCTTAATTTCAATAAATCTTTTCAAGTCTTTTTTATAAGTTAGCAAATCATCCGTATTTATTTTCTCATGAAAATCATACAACGAATAACAAACCGAAAATTGCTTGATAAATTTGTTTACATCATCATAAAAAGCTTCTCTTTCTTTTTCATGATCTTTCAAAAACTCAATATAAGCATTGGTATTGTTAACATCTTTGATATCTCTAAACACATCATGCAGACGTTCAAAAATACTCTTCAACACAAAAATTTGGCTATCAGCATCTAACAATGCGTTTTCAATATCTTCGGGCGCATAGTTAGAAAACAACTCTAAAGCATTTTTAAGGTTTTTAGCATTTTTTGAATAGTCAACAATCAAACCAGCAGTTTTACTTTGCTTACCTGCATCACCATCAAATACACGATTAACTCTTGCAATTGCTTGCAATAAGTTATGGTCTTTTAATTGCTTTGCCAAATATAATGCAGTATCACGAGGAGCATCAAAACCAGTCAATAATTTATCAACTACAATGATGAGTTCACAACCTTCAGGATTTTTCTTATAATCTTGAATTATTTGTTTTTCTCTTGTTTCCAAAGAACCATATTTATGTTTTTGCTCTGATAAATATTCGGTAACTGCTTTTTTATGTGTAGCATTTACATCATCTTTGCCTTCATCAGCTAATGTATCAGAAATAACAACTTCAGAATTTATATCACCAAGCATATCTAAGGCTTTCTTAAACATTACAGCAGCATATTTACTTGGAGCAACAAGCTGACCTTTTAATCCTGTGTCCTTAAAGTTTTTCATAAAATGGTCATTAACATCTAAAGCTATCATTTCAATACGCTGAGATGTTTCTTCCAAAACAGAACTTGATATACATTTTTTAGCAAAGTCCTTACGTTCACTCTCCGAAAATTTTGAAGCAAGTCTTTCATAAAATTTATCAGCAATCGCATCAATTTTCTGGTCAACAAAGCGTCCTTGATAAATAAGAGGCAACACAGCACCGTCTTTTTCTGCTTCTGATATTGTATATTCATCAATTAAACCGCCAAACTTTTGAATAGATTCAGATTTTGAAGCAACTTTACCTTTCAAACGTTCGGGAACTTTTTTCATTAAAGGTGTTCCGGTAAAAGCAATCTGACAAGCTCTAGGCAACATCTTGTTCATCATTGCATTAGCATCACCACCTTGTGTTCTGTGTGCTTCATCAATCAAAACAAAAATGTTGTTATCATTATCAACAAAATCTGTCGGTTTATCAAACTTATGAACTAATGTTGTAATAACATCTAATGTTTTAGATTCAATTTTCTTAACCAAATCAGCGCAAGATGTTGCTTGTTGAACACCTTTTTTGATATTGCAAGCCGCAAATGTATCTCTAATCTGAATATCAAGGTCTGTTCTGTCTGTTACAACAATAACTCTTGGATTGTTAACGGTTTCAATTAAGTTTTTAACCAACATTACCATGGTTAAAGATTTTCCGCTCCCTTGCGTATGCCAAATAAGTCCACCATGACGTTTACCATTTTCATGTTGATTTTGAATTTTTGCTATTGTCTTTTTAATAGCAAAATATTGCTGATAGCGCGTAACTTTCTTAATTCCGTTATCATAAATGATAAAGTTTCTAACCAAATCAAGCAAACGAGCAGGTTCTAACAGGCTATAAATTCCTCTGTCTTGAGCTAACGGAGTTTCTTTTTCACATTGAATATAAGAATATCTTGATAAATCTGATGCAATTTTCTTAATAACAGCTGTATCAACCGGTTTATTTATACTTTCTAACACTTTTTGATTATAAGTGTCTGTTGCATTTTTTTCTTTCCAAACTGAATAAAACTCAAATGGAGTGAGCATTGTTCCATATTTTATTTCATTAACATTGGTTGCAACTAATATTTGTGGGAACAAAAAGAACTTTGGCGTTTGCGTATATTTTTGATTTCTTATCATCTGATGAATAGCTTCATCAACCAAAACAGACGCTTTTTTGCACTCAATAACTGCAAACGGAATACCATTTACAAACAAAACAATGTCCGGTCTACGATTTTGATCTTCTTCAATTTCAAATTCAGCCACCACATGAAACATATTTTTTTCTGGCTCATCCCAATTTATAAACCTTAATTGAGGAGATGTTTTTTTGCCATCAATAATTTCGGGAACAGATACACCACTAAGCAAATTAGAAAAAATAATTTCCGAAGCTTTGACCACACCATCATCAAGCTTTATTTTCTCTAATCCAAAAATAGCCTCATCAATACTTTTATCAGATATTTCTGGCGGATTTATCTCTCGCAAGGCTTTGATTGCAATATCACGCAAAATATATTGGCTTTTGCTATCACGATAATTATCAACCTCATGTCTTGGAATATAAGTATATCCCAAATTAATAAGTTGCAAAATCGCCGGAATTTGCGAACTGTTAGCTTCATCAAAATCAGGAAGAATGTGGTGTGCGGTCATAGTATTACTCCGATTTATTTAATTATATTTTTATGTATATATTACTATCAACAAAAGTATCTGTATTATGTTGTTCTTTCGAAACATTATTATTACATACAGGACAATAATATATTCCATTATATTTGTGTAAATGAATAGCCTTTTTATTGTCATCCCAACATTTTGAACAATATGGTCCATCTTTTTTATTTGCATCCCAATACATATTATCTTCAAAATACATATCATACGATTCTTGTTCTGATAATTTTTCTTTTAAATTTCTGTTTTCTTCTCTTAATTCAAAAATCTGATCTTTTAAATCTAGCATTTTTTCAACTAGTTCTTGATTTCCTAATTTTTTAATTAAAGCATATACATCCTTTACATTATCCAAAATATCCATGTTTTTCTCCTTAATTCACTTTTACATAGAAACAAATCTCGTCATTGCGAGCAGAGCGAAGCAATCCAGTTTAAATAATTGAATCATATAAATCCTCCCAATCAGGATTAATACTTTCAATTAATTTTAATTTACGCAATCTGGAACTACCTTTTAAAGCTTTTTCTCTTTTAATTGCGTTTTCCATATCATCATAAACCTCATAATAACCTAACTTATCAACACCATATCTTTTTGTAAAACCTTCTATTATTTTACTCTTATGTTCATAAACTCTTTTTATTAAATTGGCAGTAACTCCGATATACAATGTTCCGTTCCTTTGGTTAAAGAGAATATAAACATATGCTGACATTATAATGCTCCATTATTAAACTGGATTGCTTCGCTCTGCTCGCAATGACGAGAATAGTTCACTTTCACGCGGGTTTGGCCAGTTAAGAGTTGTTGCATTAAGCCTTTCTTTTGTTCTTTTAAGACTTCCAATTTTTTGTTCAAAAGGTCAATTTTTTCATCAGCAGTTGATAAAACATCAGCAATTGCTTGTTGTTCGGCAATGTCAGTTGGAATATATAATTTTACAGAAAAAAAGTCTTTTAATGTAATATTTAACAAGCCATGATTTCTGGCACCTTCTTGGGCAACTTTAGATAAATCTTTATTCAAAAGTCCTGTTTCAAAATATTGTTCAAGAAAAATACTATTAATCTTATCTTTTAAGGAACGAAAGCAGATATATAAAGTTGAAACAACAGCTTTCTCATGATTATTTAGTTTTTTTATTGCTCCTAAAGGGTATCCTCTTGAATAACTCCTATTATATCCAAAATCTCCTTTTTGCAGAAGGTAATAATTAGTCAGAGTATCAGATGAGACAAATTTGTTAAAATAATCATCTTGATTAACGAAACCATTTTGAGCCGAAATTGTAACTATATTTGAACAATTTTCGTTGTTCTTATCACTTATTTTTTTTGCAATCTCACCTAACTTAACTTCTTTCCATGGTTGAGTGAAGCCGGAGAGGCGGGTTTTGCCGGTTAAGAGTCTTTGCATCAGCCCTTTTTTGAGGAGCTTCTTTTGCTCTATCAAACCGGACAGCTTTTCAATCGCCTCATCCCAAGTCCCCAAAATCCCCGCAATCTTCTCCTGTTCAGGCAAAGGTGGAATAGCAAATTTTAAATTATCAATGTCTTTTTTTGAAATCTCAAGGAAAGTGCTTCCACAAGCCTTACGAATTAATTCATTTTTGTTTTTTGTAATTAAATAATATAAAAAATCTACATTATTATTTTTAACTATAATATTTTTAAAACCTTGATTTGTACACATAGGCACTTTATTGATACAACAATCTCCGATAGTTGCACGAGTACAGATTATCAATGAATTGATAGGAAGCAATTTTGCAGAACTTTCCTTTAAGCCCTTTTCTGTAATTTTTCTTTCTGTATTTGAAATAAATCGATTTGATAAAGTTGATACTTCAGATGGAGTAACCCATAAGACATTACCATCCCAATATTCAGGATTATTTGTATCAGGTGTGCCTCCTGATACAACATTTCCTAAATCAGAAATTTTCTTAACACTCCACCCCTCAGGTATTTTTTGATTATTCTGCATCAAGACTATTCCTTTCTTCTCCATTTATTACAAACTTATAAGATGGAGCATCTTTTTCTAATAATACCCAGACACCTAACAAATATTTGTATGTACCATTTTGAGCAGTTAAATCTTTCAATTTCTGAATATCCTTTTCATCGTCATTATTCCACCATCCTTTAAATTCAATAGCTATTTTATTTTCATCATTACTCCACATTTTATGTAAAATAATATCAGGACGAACCCCATTGGGAAAATTAGGTGTTGATTTAACTGAATCACAGTTTTTATTATATTCAGAATTTAAATCTAAATCTTTATATTCTGAAAATTGTATTTTTTGAAATAAATGGGCGTATATTAGAGCCACAACACACTGTTCCAACCCTTTAACTTGAATAACCTTTGAAAAATTAGTATAAACAGCATCAACTGAGCGTTTAAGTATGTTAAATAAACGTTTTCGTTCTGTTGTTCTGGTGTCGTTTGTTTTATTACTTAACATTTGTGGTATTCTCCTTAAAAATTTCATCTGCATATTTTACCAAAATGTTCCAAACCTGCGGAGGTATAGTCATAGATTGATTACCAAAGTTTTTGATAATTTCTTTATTTTCCAACAGTCTTAAAAATTTTATTACTTTTTCTTTGGTATTAAATTTTTCTTTATACAACCAATATTTACAACTAGAAGGATTTTCGTCTGCAGCATAAAAATACTTATCGTTACGCATATCTATTTGTAATTCATTATCATTTTTATAAACACGGTTATATAAAAAATCTTTTTCTTCAGGCGTACAGTTTTTTAAGGTACGTAATAAAGTAAGACCTCTTATCCATGAAAAGAAAATACTCAAAATTTTCCAAATCAATATAACAATAGAAACAACAGCTCCAACTAGTGCAGCAAAAAACATAAAATCAAAAGAAAGTTTAAAAGAGCCAATTTCTACAAAATCAAAATTTCTATATTCTCCAACTATGCAAACAACTATACACGTTATTGCAAATATGATTAAATTTTTTGGATTTTTCAGTAGTTCAAAAATCTTCATAGTTCATTACTCCTCCACAACTTCCCAATGACCGCCTTTGTCAGGACCGATACGACGGAGTAGGTTATTGTTTTTCAAATTTGTTATTTGTTTAGCTATTGCTCGTCTTGAAATTCCGAGAGTTTCAGCCATTTCGGTTGTTGTGATTTTGGGATTTTGCACAATTAACTCTAAAATTTTCTGTGAACTTTTCTGTGAACTTTTCTGTGAACTTTTTTCTTCTTTGGGGCTCACATCTTTAATCTGCATTTCACGATTGTCCAAAAGATTATTTTCATCTAAAAGCAAGTTTCCAAAGAATTTATTTAAAAATTCCATTGTATAAGGAATGTCTTTTTTAAGGTTTTGATAATTAGCACGAACAAGCGCATTACGGAAATACTTAGCATATTTTTCAAACATATCGTTGTTAGTTTCAAACCCTAAGGTATAAAGATATTTAATCACAAAAACCGCTGTGGTTCTAGTGTTACCTTCGCCAAAAGGGTGTATCTGCCAAATGCCAGAGATAAACTTTGCTAAATGTTCAACCTTTTGTTTGTTTGAAAGACCTTGATAATTAAACTTCTTTTCTTGAGCAAAATCATAGTCCAAAGTTTCTTGAATACTATCCGAACGACCATAAATAACCGTATCACCATTTAAGATGGGCTCTTCTTTGGTAATGTCATAAGTGCGGATTTTACCTGTAATTTCATCTTTTAAGATACCTGTAAACAAAGCTTTATGAATAGACATAAGCTCAACCGGACTAAATGAAAAAGTGTGTGTGCTTAAAAGCTTTGTAATACGAGCAGAAACTTCATCAGCTTCTTTTTCATTGTGCTCTTGCAGAGTTTTTGCCGGATTTTGCTTATAATATTGTGCTACTTTTTCATTTGCTTCGTCAATGGAGATTTTGCCTTCAATATTGTCTTTCGCAATATTTATCAAATATTTTGATGGAGTTAAGCCATCAACCTGTTGTAAACCGATAGCAACACGCCAATTTTCAGCCTTTTTATATTTTTCAGGCTCATTTTGTTTTTTATATTCTTCAAAATGCTCCATTTATTTCCCTTTCTTCTCTAATTTTTTTTCAAGTTGTTCAAGTTCCCTATCAAAGTCTGAAATATAATTAGCATCTTGAATGGGGCGAAATTTTTCATATTCTGTAATGGCTTTTTCATCAGCTTGTTCTTTGCTTATTTTTCCCAATCCTTTTAACACTGGAAATTCATTTAAATTCAAATAATTTTCCATAAAGCCAATCCAATCTTGCATACTTGTTGGCAATTTTCTTTCTGCGCGCAGTTGTGCGATATCTAAAAATGCAGAAACAGCATTTCTTAATTGATGAAGCTCATCTTCATTTAAATAATTTTTACCAACAGTTACATCTGTCTTGTATATCTTACCATTTGGAGAGTGAGCCCAATTTGTTAATCCCATATGTTCTTTTGTACTGTCTGCCCTTGTATAAATTAACTCTGCAGCTGTCTTTCCTGAAATTGCAAAATGTAATTGGTTTTGAATAAATGAAAAAAATGTTTTTGCCACCAAACTATTTTTATCATAATCAGATGATAATGCGAAAATATCCGTAATTTTTAAGTATATCCTTCTTTCTGACAAACGAATATCTCTAATTCTTTCGAGCATTTCTTCAAAATAGGCATCATCAAACTTATTGCCTTGTTTGAAGCGGATATCATTCAAAACATAACCCTTTTGAATATATTCATGCAGAATTCTGGTCGCAAATTTTCTAAACTGTGTAGCCTTGATGGAATTAACACGATAACCTACGGAAATAGCGACGTCTAAATTATAAAATTGAATATCACGTTTAACAGCTCTAGTTCCTTCTGTTCGAACTACTCGAATTTTTCGAGTAGTTGAATCGTTATCATCTAATTCACCACTTTTGTAAATTTCTTTGATATGATAGTTTATTGTATTTTCTTCAACCCCAAATAAATCAGCCATAATTTGCTGGCTCATCCACATATTTTCATCAGCCATATATACTTCAATTTCTACATCACCATTATCTTTGGTGTAAAAAGCAAGTCCAACACGTTCGGGAATGGATTGTAGAGTTTTATTGCGCCAGTCTATAAGCTGTCCATCAATTTCTTTTGTTTTTTCCACCTGTTACACTCCCAATTCTTTGAGGTATTCGTTCATCTTGCTTTGAACTTCAATAAGCTCTTTTTCTAGTGAAGCGATATCAGACTTAACCTTTGCTAAATCAACTTCTTCTTCCTCTTCAAAAGTATCAACATAGCGAGGGATATTAAGGTTAAAGTCGTTTTCGCTAATTTCATCAAAGGTTGCAATATGCGAATATTTTTCAATTTCTTTACGATTTTTATATGTATCAACGATTTTATTGATATGCTCATCTGAAAGAGTGTTTTGGTTTTTACCAGGAACAAACTCTTTGCTAGCATCTATGAACAAGACGTCTTTTTTATTTTCATTGGCTCCGCCTTGTTCTCTTGATCTATCAAAAACAAGCATTGCAACAGGAATACCGGTTGTTTGGAACAAGCCATTAGGCAAGCCGATTACTGCGTCAAGGATGTTTTCTCTAATCAAAGCCTCTCTAATTCTTCCTTCTGATGAACCACGGAACAAAACACCATGAGGAACAATAACAGCTACACGACCAGATCTTGGTTTGGCTGTTGCAATCATATGAGAAATAAATGCATAATCACCTTTACTTGCAGGAGGCATACCTCTGTCAAAACGATTGTAAATATCATTTTCTAGGTGTTTTTCGCCCCATTTATCTAATGAAAAGGGTGGGTTTGCAACAATTACATCAAACTGCATTAAACGGTCATTTTCTTTTAGCAATGGGTTGTTTAAGGTGTCACCCCATTCAATGCGCGCAGAATCTTGTCCATGCAAAAACATATTCATGCGAGCAAGGTTATAGGTTGCACCGGTTTTTTCTTGTCCATATAAAGCATAGTCTTTTGAACCTTTAGAAGAAACTTCTTCTCCGGCTAACAACAACAGGCCACCAGAACCACAAGCAGGGTCACAAATTCTGTCCCCCGGTTTTGGTTGAGCAAGTTTTGCAAGCAATGAAGATAAAACTTTGGGTGTATAGAACTCTCCCGCTTTCTTGCCTGCATCTGAACCAAATCGCTCAATCAGATACATATAAGCATTACCAAGCAAATCACCTTCGACATCAGACAAATCAACTTTATTAAAGTCTGTAATCAGGTCTCTAATCATCTTATTACGTTGGTTCGTTTGACCTAAAATGGCTTCGGAGTTAAAATCGACTGTAAAAATACCTTTCAAATGGCTTTCATTAGCATCTTCAATTTTGTGAAGTGCTTTGTTTATAAGTTCACCAATGTTATCTGCATATTGTTGTTCGTAGATATCATAAAAACTTGCACCTTCAGGCAACACAAAACGAGCATTTTTAAGACAAAGCTCAATACGTTCTTTATCATTTCCATAGCGCTCTTGAAGTTTTTTTACTTCAGCTTGCTTAATATCGCTCATATATTTATAAAACAAAAAGGCTAAAATATAGTCTTTGAACATACCACCATCAACGGTTCCTCTAGTGGAATCTGCAGCGTTCCACAATAGTTTATTTAATTCGTCTTGCGTAATTTTAACCATTTTTTACTCCTTAATAGTCTGACTTAATATTGAGTTTATTAGTTTTTTTCTGGATTGCTTTATTTTTTCAAATATATCCACCTCTTTTTCATAAAGTAAAAACAACTCAACAATTTGTTTTTGCTTTTCTAACGGAAGAAGAGGGATATCTATCTGCTTTAGCTCATTAATAGTTATCGTGCTAACGCGTTCAGTATTTTGGCGCAAGTTTAGTTGTGATTTGCAAATAGGGGAGCTCAGGTATAGAGCAACAAATTCAGGATAATATTTTTCGTTAATCAACTTAATGCGATAAAATGCACTTGATGCTATTGTTTGTAAGTTGTTTTTCCAAATGGCAGCTTTGAAATCTCCCTTATTTGTAAACAAAACTTCGTTTTGGTAAAGAAAATATTTTTCCTTAGCATTAACTACATCTGCTTTTTCTAAATTACAGGTATTGATATGGTTGAAATTTTTAACATCTCTGGGCTGAACTACAGGAATGGTGGATACGATGCATTCTTTTTTTTCAAGAGAAATCAATTCTCTTCTAAAGTTGTGTCCTATTCTTACTTCAGCTATATCTGATAATCTCATTTTTACATCCTATTTTGTTGAGTATTAAACTTTATAGCATATAAAAAACAAAAACACAAGATGAAAATTAGTTCCAGAAGAAAAAAACTTCTTGACAAGTTTTGGGCTTTTCATATAAATAAAATGAGCTTGATAGATTCCAAGCTCATTAACTGGCAAATCAGAAACATGACTTGCGCTATTCTTTGCACCTCTAGTGATAGTCATTTTTCTTGGTTTGTCAATTGATTTTTAATAATAAAGCCAAGAAAGTGAGGTAAAAAATGGCTAAATACGTGATTAATTATGATTTAAGAAAACCAGGAAGAAATTATGATGACTTGTATAAAACCTTAAATTCTTACGATAATATCCATCCAATGGAATCTTGTTGGATAATAAAAAGTTTTAATTCAACATCTTACATAAGAGACCATCTTAAAACAAAAATTGACACTAATGACAAACTTTTTGTTTCTGAATTGAATGATTGGGCATCATTTAATTTAACACAAACAGAAGTAAATTGGTTAAGACAATCATAAAGATAGGGCGGATATTCCGTAATTGTTTCTGTATACAAAAAAGCCATCTGTTCAGATGGCTTTTTTAGTGGTGGATCCTGCCTGACTCGAACAGGCGACCAGACCGTTATGAGCGGCCCGCTCTAACCAACTGAGCTAAGGATCCATTTTCTTTGCTCTAACTATCGCTATAAAACATAAAATCGATAAAAGAGCGGGCCCGAGTCACTTCGTAAAATTCGGCAAAGCCTCATTAACTTTGTTCCTGTCGCTCGCTTGTAACAGTTGCTACAATCACTTTGTTGATTTTGCAACTTAACTACGCTTCGCCTTTCCTATAAAAACTTGCCGTAAGGCAACTTTTTTGTCGTCAAGCTAACCAACTGAGCTAAGGATCCATCGGACGAAAGTGAAAATATGCCAAAAAGTATGATTAGTCAAGAGCTTTTTAACAACTTTTCATCCGTTTTTTTATTTAGTATATCGGAAATTGTTTGCAAAGAGCAATAACTTCATTTTTTATGTGTTTTACTGTCTCATCAGCGGTTCCGTTTGCTAGAGCATCGACGATATCGCCAATCCAATTACCGATTTTTTCAAATTCTTTTGTTCCGAATCCTCTTGTTGTTCCTGCCGGAGTTCCGACTCTTATTCCTGAAGTGATTTTGGGAGGTTGCGGGTCGTAAGGAATAGCATTTTTGTTGCAAGTAATATTTGCTTCTTCCAGTTTTTGAGTGACAATATCTCCGGTTAAACCTTTAGGACGTAAATCTACTAACAAAAGATGAGTATCAGTTCCTCCCGATACCAGTTCCAAACCACGTTTTTTTAGTGTTTCACCCAAAACTTTTGCATTTTCTACCACATTATTGGCATATTGTTTAAATTCGCTACTCAAGTCTTCTTTAAAACAAACAGCTTTTGCGGCAATAACGTGTTCCAGTGGTCCTCCTTGAGTTCCCGGAAATACGGCAGAATTAATTTTTTTTGCAATTTCTTGATTGTTGGTCAAAATCATACCACCACGAGGACCGCGTAAAGTTTTGTGCGTAGTGGTAGTAACAACGTCAGCATAATTTAGTGGTGAAGGGATAATACCAGCAGCAACAAGACCGGCAAAATGTGCCATATCTACCATCAAATATGCACCTATACTATCTGCAATACCGCGAAAACGAGCAAAATCTATTTTGCGAGGATAAGCAGAGCCACCGGCAATAATCAGTTTAGGACGATAAGTTTTGGCCAATTCTTCAACTTGTTCATAGTCAATTAAGCCGTTTTCTTTTTTTACACCATAGGCAACAGAATTTAGCCATTTTCCGGAAAAAGAAACTTTTGAACCATGGGTTAAGTGTCCGCCTGCATCTAGCGACATTCCCAAAATTGTGTCATTAGGTTGGAGCAGAGCGACATATACGGCTGTATTGGCTTGTGAGCCTGAATGCGGCTGAACATTGGCAAATTGACAATTAAATAATTTTTTAGCACGTTCTATTGCCAAATTTTCTACCTTGTCAACAAATTCACAACCGCCATAATAGCGACGAGCAGGATAACCTTCGGCGTACTTGTTGGTCAGAATCGAACCTTGAGCTTCTAAAACTGCACGAGAAACAATATTTTCAGATGCAATCAGTTCAATTTGATTTTTTTGACGTGTTAATTCTTCGTTGATTGCATCGAAAATTTCTTTATCTTCGGTTTGCAAATTTTGTTCAAAATCCATTATTCGACTCCTTCTTCTATTTTTGCAATTCTGGTTGCATGACGACCGCCTTCAAATTCGGTATTATTAAAAATTTCAATTCTGCGAATTACATCTTCAAATTTCATAGTTCTGCCACCAAATACTAACACATTGGCATTATTGTGTTTTTTAGTCATTTCTGCTGTGAAATCATCATATAAAACAGCTGCTCTGATACCTTTGAAACGATTTGCGGCAATAGATATGCCGATTCCTGTTCCACAGATGAGAATCCCGAGTTCATTTTGGTGATTAAGGATATTTTTAGCCATTTTTTTTGCAATATCCGGATAATCGCAAGAATCGGTAGAGCAAGTTCCTAAATCTTCCAAAATTTGTCCCTTAGCAGCAAAATGTTCGATAAGTTGTTGTTTTAGTTCAAAACCGCCATGATCGGAAGCAATTGCGATGTTCATTTTAATACCTTTCACAAAATTATTTTATGAGATAATAGAATAAATTAGGGCAAAAAAAACAAATTTTTACCATTTATGCAAAAAAAGTTATTGACGAGATAAAAAAAGGTTGTATATATAGTAGTCGCTGAAGCACGCAACGGTATGGCCGGTTGGCAGAATGGCTTATGCAGAGGACTGCAAATCCTTCTATATCGGTTCGATTCCGGTACCGGCCTCCAGTTTTATTTGTTCCGGCTTAGCTCAGCGGTAGAGCAATCGGCTGTTAACCGATCGGTCGTTGGTTCGAATCCGACAGCCGGAGCCAAAAAGAAAAAGCACTTTCCTTGTGAAAGTGCTTTTTTGTGTATTCTGCACGGATAGTTCATACTTTTAGTATTTTGAAACTATGAAAGCGATACATTCAAAAGCGATAGTATTAAAATTTTTATTGTGTTTTTGTCTAAATATAATATAATAATATGTAGTTATCAGGAGTTTGGATATGTCTGAATTTGAAGCATATATGCAAAAAACACATGATTTGTTGAGAAAATACCAAGGAATGGCTGACGGACATCAGAAAGAATTGGCTGTTTCCGACGGACTTGATGAGCGAAGAAAAACAATTTTAGAAAATAAATATATGCGAATGCTTTCTCGGGTAGATGAATATAAAGCTCGTATAGAGTTTTCACGTCCTGAAAAAGAAGATGATATGCAAGAACGTCTTCAAATAATAAAAGATTTTCCGGAACAAGTTGCTCAAACTGTACCGGAAGATTTGCCTTTGCGTTTTCATGGTACCAATTTACCTGCAACAAGAAATATATTAGAAAGCGGAGAAATATCATCTTCTGTTGATAGAAAAGGATATGAAACAAGTTATGATGTTGCAGGACAAGTATCGGTTACGAGTAAAGATAATATACGTATTACTGTAGATGGATATTGTAATTTAAGCGGAGATTATAAAATGCCGGCAGGATGTATCTTTGTTATGTTACCTAAAAGTGAAGAAGAAGCCAAAATGGTTAGTTCTTTGATGATGGAAAATGTCAATTTTAGAGAAGATCCGGAAAGATTGTTTGCAGTTATTACGACAAAAGAAAATGTTGAAACTGTCGGAAAGTGGATGCAGGAAAATGGTTTTGATGCCCGAAAATCTTGCAGTTATGAAGAATTTATAAAAGATTTTGACCGCTTGTACCAAATCCATAATGAAACTCAAACAGACAAAGAGCAAACTTCTGAAAGAAAAACAGAGCGAAGTGTGGATGATGCTCAGCAACAGAGTTCCGCTACAAAAATGCAGGTTGCTGATATTGTTCGTTTGGGTAAAGGTGGAAATACGGGAATGTAATTATCTTCCGGTGTTGGATTTGTTCAGGATAATCAACGAATTATCGTTATTGTGGCGGTGTTCTTGTTGGTATTCTTGTCCGTATTTGAACAGTTGTGCCATTTTTAAGACTCTGGCGCCATATTTTTGACGACCTTCCGGTGTCATGCCGATTTTCCAATTCCATTCGGGAGTGTCACATTGAATACTTAATGCTTCACGTAAAAATTGAGACGGTATTCTCGGAGTTACCAATCTTTCGGGGAAAAATAGCTGCGTATTATCCGAATTTTTGATATAAAAATATGACTCAACCGAACTGCATTCTTTATCTTCATAAATCACATTATTACGGATAAAATTAATAAGTTTGTTGTTGCCTGAATATCCGGTTTCAAAATCGTGTATTGAACATTCGGAGCTATCATCATCTATCAATCGAACATTTTTTTGTTTGAAAAACTGTTCCATATCTTGGGTATCACACTTTACATTAGGAATAAAATGCAGATGTGCATGGAAAATAGATTTTATATGAGCGGGAGTGTTAATTTCTTCCGAACGACTGGTCCCATGTTCGAACATTATAAAATTATCGGATTTTGTGGTGTTTTCCAATCTGTCTAAAATGTAAGCAATTTCTTGGGCTTGAAAGTCGTTAAATTCGGCAAAAGTGTTAATATGTTCTTTAGGTAAAATGATGATATGATTGGGGGCTATGGGAAATTTATCGGGAATTATTTTGAAGTTTCTGGTTTCAAACAAAGTTACATTACTTTGCAATTCCGGATACATTTCTTTAATATTTTGAAAATGGTCATTTATGCCATCACATAAAACACAATCTTTTGAAGCCATAATATTACTCCTTAAGAGATAATATATGTCTGTTAAAAAATATAGTCAATAAAGAACTTATTGTTTTTACCTGATAATTCCGCAAGCAATACGAGCACCGCCTCCGCCTAAAGGAAGAGGAACATCTTGATAATTATCTCCGCCGGCATGAATCATAACAGAGCGATTTTTAATTTCCTTTGATGATAAATTTTTTATGTGAAATTGTGTTTTTATTATTCCCGTTTCAGATGCGGTCAAAAAAGGTAAATCTCCTTTGTGTCCTCCTCCGTCAGGGCCGAGATGTTTGCCGGTTTTTTGCGGATCATAATGTCCTCCGGCTTGGGAAGCATGTTGTATTTTTCCGTTTTTATCAATAGAATGTTCACAAGACGGATTTTCGTGAATATGAAAACCATGTTCTCCAGTCGGCAAATTATGTAAATCTACATCTATCAAGAGCCCGTTCATTGTATCTGTAAAAGTTATTGTTCCGATTTTTTGGTCGGTAGTTGCAGAATAAATAGTAGCTTCGGATTTGCTTGAAAATAAATGGCAACCGCAAATAAGAAATGTTGCTAATATTAAAAAATTTTTCATATTATTTCTCCTTTCTCTTATGTAGCTACTTTTATGCCAAAAACAAGATACTTTTTGTTGACAAAAATATTATATTTGTCTATTATGTGTGTTAGAGGAGACTAATATGACAGAATATTCATATAGCGATTTAGATAAGATGGTTGATGACGGGCTTGCAAGTACTTGTATTTCAGTTAACGGAGCTCGTGTAATTATTCCGACATCTTGTACAGAACCCGTTGGTTTTACTAATCCTGACGATTTGGATGTGGGTTTATTGGAAAGATGGAAAGCAGGAGAGAGAGGACCGGAGTTTGAGAATCAAATTCTTCAACCGGGTGATGCACTGGTTATGTATAATAACGGTGTTGATATAAATCGAGTTTTAGCAGAATTTCCTGATTGGGATAAGAGTCCGGAAGGAGTTAAAAAGGTTATAGAAAAGCTTTATTCGTGTGTCGAGGCAGGAGGAAAGAATACAGAACCTGCTATTTGGAACTCTGATTTGCGTTGGGCTAAAGGGGTTAATTTAACAACTACATCAGGAAAAGAAATTACTGATGATGTATGGAAAGAAAATAGCGGTAGGGCATTAGAGGCAATAAAATCTCCGGTGGAACAAGAATTTATACACTTAAAGCCGGGCGACAAATTACATTCTCCTGACGGAATTGTTCAAACTGCCGGAGCTATGTCGGCAATTGCGGTTAAACAGCCGGATAAAAGATGGAATATTGTACAACTTAATGCTAAGGGATATGCTGTTGTAAAAGAGAATGTTCAAGAAAAACCTAAAAAACGCTCAATGTCTGAGTATATTGAAGAAAAAAGAAATAAAATAATGCGTATAGCAGCAGCAGAAAATGTTTCTCCCGAAAAAGATGTTGTGTTACCGAAACGCACAAAATCTCAAAAAATAGGTGCATTAATACGTGCTACATTCAAAAGTAATGAATAGATGACTTCGGGGATAGAAAAATATATTGCTCAATGTGAAGAAATTCGCAAGGGAAGTAGTTTTGCGTTTTTGGCGGAACGCTGTGAAACTTCCGAAGATGCACCACATAGAATGAGAGTTGCAAATCCTTTACAACCTGATGAAGTTTGTGTGTTAGTGCTTCCTGCCAGTAATGGACGAAAATTTAACCTTAAAGGGCATAACGGTATGCTAAAACGGGTTGATGAATTTGTAAAAAACAATCCCAAACTATCCTCAAATAATATTCGAGTTTGTATGGCTGTCAGTCATTTCGGTAAATATCACGATGATAAAATTGCAAGAGACGGTTTGTGGCACGAATTAACTGCTCCTCAGTATTTTGAAAGATTTAAAAGTAGCATATCTCCCGAATGTAGAGAAGAAATTTTAAATCCGCAATATATTAATGATATTTTTGAAGCTGCAATTTTGCCGAGAATATCAAAAAATGACGGTAAAGAAAGACTTGAACAACAGCAAGTTTTGCGAAATATTCGAAAATTGAATATTGTTTCTCGTTGTCACAGCGGATATGTTGTTATGAAATTAGAACAGCTTATGAATAAAAAAATGTCCGAACTGGGATATTCGACAACAGAGCAGGAACAAATAAAATCACAACTGATGGTTTTGTGTTACAATCCGGATTGTCCTAAGAGCTTGTCCAAGTTATACATGGTATCAATAGAATCTGCGCAAGACCGCCATAATAAATATAATAATTATATGAGAGAATGGCTACTGATGGCTCCAAAAGATTTTGGTGTATGCTATATGACCAAAAAATGGGGGAGGGCGTTGATGTGTTCCCAAATTGATAAATATGGAGTGGAAGGAAATCCACCACGTCAAAAGAAATTGATGAGTGCAGATGATTGGTTCAGAAATGTGAATGCAAGTAATGACACGGATGAAATCGGTGAACACGACTGGATTGCTTTTAAACCGACGAGCAATATGAGTAAAGGGGCTCTCAAACTGCAAAAATTTGCCAATAATATTTTGACAAATTCAATTTTGAATTCATTGTCACAAGAAAATGGAAAGTTTGAATCTTTACCGAAAATTCAAAATTTGGTATCGGGTAATAATAAGGATAAATGTGATTTTGCCAAGGCGGCGATTGTCGGTTATCGTTTAGAACAACAGTTTTTATTTAGTGATAAAACAAAAGTTGATCAATATGCAAATATGCGACGTTCAATTCCGGTAATTGAATTAGACTAATCAGCCGATTGCCGAAATAATTTTTTCATGAACCTTCTTTATGTCTTTAGTTGTTTTTGTGGTGATAAACAAAGTGTTATCGCCGGCAATAGAACCTAAAATTTCAGGCATATTCATTTTATCTATTATATCTCCGACCAAATTTGCGGCTCCGTCATTTGTTTTTATAACAATTAAATATTCGTTATGTTCTACTGATTTTACAAAACGATTTATGCGCTGCGAAGATGTATCGCTTATTGGAATTTTATAAAATATTTTTCCGTTTTCAAAGGCTTTGTATATTCCCAAATCTTTGAATTGGCGAGAAATTGTTGCTTGGCGTTTGCTGATGCCTTGTTTTTTTAATTCTTCGACCAATTCGGTTTGAGTAGATATTTGTTTTTCGGTAATAATTGAAATTATAGCTTCTTTAATATTCATAAATCTTACTCCTTTATGTATAAAAATGCGAATAAATGTATAAATATGCATTATACTATTTACATTATTTTGTAAATAGTTTATTAAAATCCAAGAAAAAATGAGAAAAATATGTTGGAGATAAAAATGTATAAAAAAATGAATTTGGCAGTAAAAGAAATTTTTGAGACAACAGTAAAGGGATTGGCTCAAAAAGATGTATTATTTGTTATGCCGGCATTTTATCCTCAACGAGGCGGAATTTTGGAAGATGTTGTCGCTTGTGGCGGAAAAGCAATTATTGCAGGCGGAGCGCCTAAACAACAGCTTTTTGACGGTATTGTGCAATATAGTCCGGGATTTGACACTACCGGTATCAGTGAAACACCGAAAGAAATTTATGAGATAGTAAAAGCTATACCTAATGATGTTGTACGGGGAAAAGATGTGGCTTTGTTTATCGAGGCTCCGGTAGGTCGTCACTGGTCAAATAATTTGAAACTTAAAAAGGCAAATATAGTCTTATCAAACGAACAAAATTTACGTTCGTTTTTTGAAGAAAAAGTGAATTTAGAAAAAGTATTAAAAACAGCAGATTTAAAAGATTGTTTTATTCCTTCCGAAGTGGTTATAAGCGAAAATTTGTCACATAAAGATATGTATGATTTATATGCAAAATATTGTGGCGAAAACGGTAAAGTTGTTTTGCAATCTTGCGGTGCGGAAAATGTTGAAAGCGGTGGTGGTAAAGGAACGGATATTGTTGCTGATTTTGATGAATTTTGTGATGTGATAGTTCAGCATCACGGACATGTGAAAGTAGCAAAATTTATAGATGGTTATTGCTCTAATATGTCAATGTTTGTCGGTAATATGATTGCCGATAAAGAAAATGGCGGGATGATAAAGGGGGGATTGAAAGATGGTGATGATGCGTTCAATCCGCAGACTCTTAATGTGTTACTTAACAGGGGCGAAAATATGGGGATTAGTGATGATAATGTGGTTGTTTTGGCGGCTCGTGCATCATTAAAAGCAATCGGAGATAAAAATCTTACCAAAAGTTCATCAAACGGAGTGGGTAACTCTTTAGGATATGAATTTGCACCTGAAATAAATGATAAAATAAATGAAATTGCTCAAAAACTTGGTGCATTAATGGGAAAATGCGGCAAAGTAGGCCTTGCCGGAGCAGATTTGATTATCGATAAAAATAATCATATTTGGATTAATGAGATTAATGACAGACAACAAGGCCCTACGGAACAACTTAGTCTTGATGCAGAAAACTCTGATTTGGTAGGAATACATCGTTTGGCATTTGTTGCCAATTATGCAGATTGTTCTCAACCTAAAGTACAAAAACTTTTTTATCAAATTAAGCAAGTTTCACCAAAAATATATGAACAATCATTGCAAAGTGATGGCAGTTTTTATATAAAAATGATGGGGAAACAAGCCGGAGTTGCAAGTTCTATTATCGATTTGCAACCGGGGATTTATGCCGTTCATAAAACTGAAGGCGGAAAATGGAATTGGGATTTTTCGCAAAAATATCAAGAAGCTCCCAATGTTAATTTAAATAATGATACAATATATTTAGGGCTTGCCGGTGTAAGTTTGAAAAAAGGACAATCAGTTCCGAGCGGAGCTCAAATTTTGCGTATTGTCGGAAAGGCTAAAAACGGTTCTTCTCCGTTTAATATTAGTGACGGCAAAGTTGCAGTAAATCCGAAATGGTTACCAATTATAAAGGATTTATATGGTTCAATATTCGGCAAGGATTATAATAAACAATTTGAACAACAAATGTCTGCTTTTCCGTGCCAAAAATCAGGTTGGGAAAAATAGGAGAATAAGATGGTTGAGTATAAAAAGGTAGTTCATAAAGTATCTGAAGCCGGCGGTGGTGTAGAAATCGCAATAAATGAGTTTGTTTATTCTACCGGAAAAGAAGGGAAAAAAATCTATATCCAATCTGGTTTACATGGTGGAGAAACTTCGCAATGGGTTTTGTATAAACTGCATGATTTTTTGATGAATAATCTGCAATGCGGTGAAGTTCATATTGTACCATACGCCAATCCTTTGGCATGGATGCAAAGAACATATTATGCTACAAACGGAAAATTCAGCTTTGTTGACGGAAAGGATTTTAATCGCTGTTTTGTAGATAATTATGGCGGAGATATAAATTCACTTGTTTGTGCAAAAATTATGGAATTAGCGACAAAAAATGATTTTGTATTGGATTTGCATACTTCAAAAATGAGCGATGTTTTTGCAATTTTTACTCAAAAAAAATATATACCGTATATAAAAACATTGGGACTAAAATATAATCAATATTCCGATGATGCCTCAATTCCGAGTTTGTTCGGAACATTTAATGCCGCACTGGATAGAGCAAAAATTGATAATTTAACCATTGAATGTGGCGGACATGATGAATATTGTGAAGACAAAATAAGTCTGGTTTTTGATGGAATATGTAATTTGTTGTCCGGTTTTTCGATGATAACGGAAAAAAATACAGAAGAAAAACAACAGGTTGTTTTTGAAAAAAGAAATAAAATTTATGCAAATTGTTCAGGATTGATGAAATTAGAAGTAGAAACGGGAAAAAAAGTTAAAAAAGGAGAGGTTATTGCTAAAATAAATTTAAGTAATAATTTATCCGAATCGTTAAATGTTTTATCTCCGATTGACGGAATTTTATTGGTTGCAAATCCTTCACATATAATTTGGCAAGGTGATGTTGTCGCTGAAATTGTACCTTTGGATGTTTTATAAAATAATATTGTTTGACTTTAGACAAAAAAGTGCTATAATCGGCTTATTGAATGTATATTACTAAAAAACTATTGTGCTATATGAAAAGATTTTTTCTTTTTGCAGTATTGGCTACAGGATGTATGCTGACTGCGTGCGTTAAGACCGAGATTGTCGACATGGCTTCAAATTTCAATCCATTAGAGATTGAAAGTAGTGGCGTGGAGGTAACAGATGCTGGTATCACTTCTTATGTCGTTTCCAACGGAAGGACCTATGAGGTAATGCTTGACAATGTTGTGCATCAAGAGCAGGAGAAAACAGACACACTGGCTGTTTCTTTTGCGAAGCTGAAAGAGGCGTACCTTTTGAGCCCAACTTGGCAGGGAGAGCTCGTTACAGAGAATCTTGGCAGAGGCATTGAAAAAACCAAGACGTTATATAGAATCCGAGCAAAAATTGATGGCATTCAGGAAAGAATACCATTCTATTTTATTCAGGAGACAGCGTCTATCGATGGTTATTCCATGCCGTATCCGGAGCTTAATTTTGAGCTCAAAGGAATTAGCGAGGAGGAGCTTCCGGATATTAAGGTTGCAGAGGGTGAAGAGTACTATGCTTCAAGATTGACCTTCGCTTGCGAAGTTCAGTATGAGGGTATGGTAGTTCCTCTTAGTACGGACATTATTGCCGTGCAGAGAAAAATTCCTATCACATTTGATCCGTCAGTTGGTGATTGGGAAGATGGAGGGAATGTGGATGTAGATTTATAATCTTAATCCATTTCCGTTTCGGTTTAACCCTGCTTTGTAGCAGGGTTTTTCCTTTTTTAATAATTTGACAAAAAATATCTTTTTGCGTATAATAAAGCTCTAAACTAAATTAGTATGTATATGAAAAAAATTATTGCTTTTGGCCTTATGGCTATCGTTTCGGTGTTTGTATTTGTTTCTTGTTCATCTTCTGATAATACGCCGAAAGGCGGATATCTGAAGGATGTGTCTTATGATGTTCAGGCTGTGAGAAATTCTCCTGACATTGAGGGTGAACTTAAGACCGTGAAGGCTATCGCGGTTTGGAAGCAACCTAAGGCTCATGGTGTGTCGGAACATGTGCATATAGTTTTCTCTGATGAAACTTATGCAGAATTCGTTTATTTTAACGAATATAGGAACATGAAACATCATTCTCCTTTCTATGTGAACGAGGGTGATATTTGTGTGATTAAGGTTGCAGATGATAGAGTCACGTTCATTGAGAATAAGACGAAGCAGGAAACTATGGACGAATACAATCGTAAAAGTCGTTTTTAGCTTTTAAGGCTATGAAAGTTAAAGAGTTTGGAATCTGATTCTGAACTCTTTTTTTATGAGTGAATATTTGACAGTTTGTTGAAAATGTGCTATTGTGCCGGATATATTCTTAATTACTAAATCTACTTATTATGAGACGATTCATAACACTTTTTGCAGTGTGGGCTACGGGATGTATGCTTACTGCTTGTAACCTTGCGGATTTGTTTGATATTCCAAACTTTTCAGACATTGAAGATAAGGGCTACGAAATAACTGAAAACGGAATTTATTCGTATGTTGTCACCGGTGGTGAAACCTATGGGGTAAATCTTAATCATGTTTCTGCTGTTGAACAAACTAAAATTGACACCGTGGATGTTGTATTTTCTAAGCTGGCATTTAATTGTTTAGGTTCGCCGGTCGAAGAGAAAACAGTTTCTGAAAAAACAGTGAAAATACTGACAAAAACTGAAAAAGAATGTGTCATTTATGCTACGTACAATGGTATGGAATATCAAGTTCCTTTCCGTTATATTAACGAAAAGGCAAGGGTAGAAGCTTTGGGAAAGACGATGAATATGCCTTATCCTGAATTTAATTTTGAAATTCGAGATTTTTCAGAGGAAAAAATCGATGATATTAAAATAGGGGATAATGTATACAGGGCTTCCGTTTTTACATTTTATTGCGATATTAAGTATGGGGACAAAGTTGTTCCTTTGCTGACTAAAGTTGTCGGTAGGGAAAATTTGTATCGCTAATCTGTAATTGATAAATTAAAAAGTTCGGAATTTTATTCCGAACTTTTTTTTTATTCTATGATACTTTCGCTTATGGATTTTATGGTTTCAAAATCCTCTTTAAAACAGGCAATTCGCATAGCTTTTGCCCGACAATTAGGGCGAAAATATTTTTCAGAAAATTCGGTTATTTCTTCTTTGCTATAATAGTCATAAAATCCCATTCCCAAAACTTTGCAAATTGCTAATGCCGGAGCAACGTCCCAAATGTTGGCACGTACAAAAACTCCTTTAACTTTACCGATTATCAGATAGAGCAAATATATTGCTGCCGAAAAATAGTCTTGCATTACATATTTTCCGCTGAAATGATTTGGCTTCAGATTAACAGCCCATGGATGTCCTTGTATAACTTTAGAAACAGTCGGCGAGTGGGGGGGGATAATTGTTTTTATACCTTTGTGTTCATAACAAACTTGCTTGCCGTCAGTATATACAAATTCATCTAAATCGGGGGCATATATAAAGCCATATAGAGGTTTTCCATATTTGAAAACTGATACAAGAACACCATAAAGAGGAATATCCGCTGCATAATTTATGGTGCCGTCAATCGGGTCTAAAATAAATTGATATTCGGTATTTTTTACTTGTTCAAAAATATCGCCTTCAATTTGGCTTAAGCTTTCTTCATCAATAATCATATAGTTGAGATGAGAAAAGTTTTGTTTTACAAAATCATGAAACATTTTGCTGATATGCAAATCTACTTCCGTAACCATAGAGCTAACGGCTTCTTCTCCCCATTTAAAATTGATATTGTGTTTATCTCTGCCTTTTTTATTAATGGCATATTGTCCTGCTTCCAAAACAAATTTTTTAATTTTTTCTATCATTTTTTCCTCTTATAAAATTCCGATAGGATAAATGTGTTTATCCGGTGTAATTTCTACAAATTCGGCATATTTACCTTCAAATTCTTGTTCGAGCATCGGAAATTGTTGTTTTTTCATTTGTTCTTCTTCTAAAGTAGCTTCAAAAGCTATTACAATTTCATGTCCTTTTTTGCCGTTAAATTCAAAAATATTTTCCGATACTCCAAGTTGTTTTTTTACGATTATATTTAATCCTAATTCTTCCATAAACTCACGATGCAGTGTTTGTTCCGCTTTTTCGCCAAATTCTATTCCTCCGCCGGGAAGACGATAAAAATATTCATCTTTCTTTTCGTCATATCCTTTTATTGCCAAAACTTTATTATCTTTCTTAATTACGGCGATGGCCAAAACACGCATTTTCCCGTTGTGTCGTTTGTCTGTATATATCCATACTCGTCTTTCGGTAATATCTCCTATTTGGGTCGGAGCAACTTCGTTTCCTCCCATTTCAATCATCATTTTGTGCATGGTTTTGTAAGAGGCGATATTTTTGTCATTGCAAGTTATAAGAGCCTTTTCTATTCCCAGTTTTTTTGCCTCTTCAAGACAAAGTTTTAGCCCCTTAAAAGCATATCCTTTTTGTCGCTCGGATGGGCGAATATAATAGGCGATATGTCCGCCTCTTTGCAATAAAGAAGGGGCAAGGTTATGACGTAATGCAAATGTTCCGATAAATCGGTCATCATCCACCAGCCAAAAAGTAGTTTGTGCAACATATCCTTCTTTTAGGCCGATACTGTTCTTTTCATTATATAAAAGTTGCAAATATTCATCAAAATTTTGTGGGATATATTTCAAAAGATTTTTAACGGAATTAACCATATATTCTTTTGCGTTATCATTTTCCGTTTCAGGTAAAAAATCGATAACGGCGGATAAATATTCTTTGCATGGTTCTATTAGTTTCAGCATAGTTTTCTCCTTAATAAGAGGATAATAATTTTTTAGGGTTAACAAGTAAACAATTTTTATATATTATTCCAACAAAAAAAGGAGACTGGTATGACTTTAGAATTGAAGCAAAATCCGACGTTAAAAGATTTTCAGGATTATGTTATGCAAATGAAACAGGAACGCGGGTTTAACTTGACCGACAAATTTTATGAATGTTGTTTGTTGGCAGAAGAATGTGGAGAGCTGATTTCGGCAATAAGAAAAACATCCAAAAACGGGTCAATAGGAAGCGGTTCGGTTGCAGGAAATGTTAAAGAAGAATTGGCTGATGTTTTTATATATCTTTGTTCTTTGGCAAATATGCATAACATAAATTTAGAAGAAGCTTTTCGGGAAAAAGAAGAAAAAAATAAATCTCGAGTTTGGAAAAGATTATAAAATGATTATATGGCAATCATAGGAGAAAAATATGATTGTCGTAAATGATAAAATGCAACAAAATTACAGTTATGATTTGGTTGCCCCGATGGGAAGAGATTTCGGTTTTGGTTTTGAACCGGAACTGACACCGAAACAAATGTTGGAGTTAGGTGTTTTTGAAGGGCATTATCTGAATGACTGTAAAAATGAGTTTCCGTCTGATTGGTTTGACAATGCAAAACTTTCTTATAATAAACCGGATATAAGGTGTAATCATTTTCAGATAAAATCTCGTCTTTCATTATCAGATTGGCAAAATAAGGGGTGGATTCTGGCTCCCGATGTAAGAGGGTGGTTTCAGTGGTATTGTCGTTATTATATGGGGCGTAGAATTTTAGGGATTGATGAGTTGCAGATTAAACGATGGCGTGCTTTCAAAAGACATAAAGTGCAAATAGAAAAAAATTGTATGCCGTTCGATGAAGATTGTCGACCGAGACAAAGACAGGCATTATTACAATGGGCCTATAATCCGTTTATTTAGTTCTTGACATTAATGATTTAAAAGGTGTAAAAGGCAGTCCTATTTGTGATTGTTATTCTAATTATTAACCTTTAACACATTTTAGTTATGGCTAGAAAATCTAACAGTAAGAAAGAAAAAGGCGCTATTCGTAAGAAAAAAGAGCAGACCGAGTATCAGCGTGAACGTGATAGGATGAAAAAGTCCAGCAAACGCAAGAACGGTCGTGTAGTTACTCACTAGCTTACAGCCCCTTAAAACTTCAATTTATTAAACGGTTCCGGCATAAAAACCCGAACCGTTTTTCTTTTTATTCATTGAGTAAAGTTATAAAATTAATGTGACGCTCAAAGTTTTCTTTAAATTGTTTTATTGCAACATCACGCATAATTTTGTTTTGGTATAAATCTACGAAATATTGTTCGGGAGTAATTTGTAAAATTCCGGCATTTTCATCATAGTTACACATCAACCCGATTAATGGAGTTTGCACTTCACAAGTTGTGATTTGTTGATAATATTGGGGAGATATCTTAAACTTTATTACAGGGATGTCATTTTGCCCATTGTCTTGAGCTTCGATGATTTTAGCGGCAACAACCGATCGAATATAATTTTGAGCAACAATCGGGAAAAATTGTTTTAAAGGGGATGTATCTTCAGCCATATTTACCTCACTTTTTTTCTAATATAGGGATGATTTTTTATATTGCAAAACAAAACTTATTTTATACCCCATTTATAATATTGCTTGACCTTTGTCATATTAAACGATTATTTATAGAGTATATTAGGAGAAAGATTATGAAAAAAGACATTGCTCATTCACAAATATCACAAAATATAATGCTTGAATTTCAAAAAGATGAAATTACCAGTTCGGTTATCTATAATCATTTTGCAGAAAAGGTTAAGGAGAAAAAGAACAAAAAAGTTTTGCAAAAAATTGCTAAAGATGAATTGAGTCATGCTCATATATGGCAACAATATACCGGCCAAGAAGTCAAACCTAATATGATAAAAGTTTGGTGGTATCGTTTTTTGTTACTGATTCTAGGATATACATTCGTGATAAAAACTTTAGAACTTCACGAATACGAAGGGATTAGCGGTCTTAAACAATTAGAGAAAGAAATCCCTGAAGTTAAAAATATTATTGCTCAAGAAAAAGAACATGAAAAACATCTTATTGATATGTTAGATGAGGAGCGATTAAACTATGTTGGGGCAATGGTTTTAGGGCTTAATGATGCCTTGGTCGAACTTACGGGCACAATAGCCGGTTTAACATTTGTTTTGGCAAACAATCGTTTGATTGCAATGGCCGGTATCATTACCGGAATTGCGGCAACATTGTCAATGGCTGCTTCTAATTATTTGGCGGAAAGAGCAGATGGTAACCCCAATGCCTTAAAAGCTTCCGCTTATACCGGTTTCAGTTATTTGATTACTGTCGTTGCATTGGTTTTGCCATATCTTTTATTTCCGCAAAATATGTATATTTTTGCACTGGTTTGTATGTTGATGGTCGTGGTATTTTTGGTGTTTATTTTCAACTATTATATCGCCGTAGTAAAATCAGAATCATTTTGGAAAAAGTTTATAGAGATGGCTACAATCAGTTTGTCGGTGGCTCTCATTTCGTTTTTAATCGGTCTGTTAGCTAAAATGTTTTTGGGTGTTGATGTAGGATAATTGTAAAAAAAAATACTTGCAATTAATAGTATTATATATATTATATTAATAAATTCTAATATGAGGTGTACATGTTTAGCAAAAGAGATTTAATGAATATGGAAGGTATTATGGTTTTGCAAGCCATAAAAGATAATGCCGGAAAAAGAAATGCCGCTAAACGTTTGAACACATCTGTTGATACCCTAAATAAATATTTAATGAACCTTGAAGCTGAGTTAGGTGTTCCGCTTGTTTCTTCTGATGAAAGAGGATGTACTCTAACCGATTATGGTGAAAAAGTAGTTGAAGTTGCCGGAAGTATCAAGAAGAGTTTACAACAAGCGTATAGTGTAGTTGATCCTGACAGAAAAGTTAAGGGAGAAGTCAAAATTGCTTATGACAGAAATTTGCGCTGTAATATTTATAATAAAACTTTAGGAGATGCACTTGCTGCACATCCTGATATGTCAATACATGTTGATATGTTAGACTATGTTCCTGATTTGAGTCATTTATCTTATGATATTTATCTGGGGTATGAAGTACCAAAGGGAAAAGATTTGGTGGTTGTTGCCAGTAAAGAGGTTGAGTGCGGATATTTTGCATCATTTGACTATATTCAAAAAAATTCATTTCCTAAAGATTTAGAAGATTTAGCTAAAAATCATCGTTTGATTTTCAAGCACAATGAATGGAAAGATTATGAAACATCTCGCTATTTGGTACAAAAAGCTAAAAAATCAGTATGCTATTCAAATAGCACATACGTTATTAATAAGATGGTTATGGGAGGAGCGGGAATTTCGATTATGCCGGTATATTTTGCTAAAGAAAAAGCCGGACTTGTTTATATAGATAATATTCCTTGTGAACCTAAATTAACAATGTATTTGGTATCTCATCGTTCAGTAAAAGATATTTTGAAGGTTAGAGTAGCATTGGACTATTACATAGACATCATCAATAGTATATAAGCAAAAACCCCTTTATAACCGAAGTTGTAAAGGGGATTTTTTTGGGCAAAGAAATGTTACTTCTTTGAGCTTATCGAAGCCATTTCGGCTTCGACAAGCGCCTTATCTCGCCAGTTTTTTCCTTTCTGGTATAAGCTATATTCGGCACGGAGCCGAGGTTGGTGTGTTGTGCCACCACTGAAATAGCTTTCCAAATCAGACTTTGCGGTCAGATAGTCTTCTCTCTCCTCAGGATCGTCGTGCATTATAACAACGAAACGATTATGTTCGGTCATGAACGAAATCTTACGACAAAGGCGGCGTCGGAAGTGCATTTCTATATCGTTATACACGTCATTTTCCTGCCAAAAATCTAAACCGTGAAATTTGAATTCGATATTGTGACCGTTAATGGTTACTCCATCAAAGTTTTCTGCGTAGCGAGATTCTTGTAAGAAGATGAGGGGAGAACATGGTTCTGTACCATAAATGTAGGCATACGCGCCTGTTATACTGTTTTCTTTCATAGAATAAATATAAATAATTTGTTTGACTGAATACAGTCTATTATAATTTTGTGACAAAATCAAGCGCTTTTTGACAAAAAATAAAAATGTTGATGTTTTGATAAATTTGTTGAAGAGAACATAATAAAAAATATTATATAAGATAAAAACTAAATTAGGAGAATATGATGTCATATTTAGATACGATAAACAGTCCGAAAGATATAAAAAATCTGACAATTAATGAGTTAAAAGAATTAGCAAAAGAAATAAGAAGCGCAATATTAAATCGAAACAGTACAATTGGTGGACATGTCGGACCAAACTTGGGTATTGTTGAAACAACAATGGCATTACATTATGTTTTTGATTCTCCTAAAGATAAAATTATTTATGATGTATCTCACCAATGTTATCCGCACAAAATTTTAACCGGAAGAAAAGATGGTTTTATAACCGAGGAAGGAATGTCTAAAATTTCAGGATATACCAATCCTCAAGAAAGTGAACATGACCATTTTGTTGTGGGACATACTTCTACGTCAATAAGTTTAGCTTGCGGAATGGCAAAAGCTCGTGATGTAAAAGGAGAAAATCACAATGTTATTGCCATAATCGGCGATGGTTCTCTTTCCGGAGGAGAAGCCTTGGAAGGATTGAGCAATGCTGCCGTATTAAACAGCAATATTATAATAATTATAAACGACAATGAGATGTCGATTGCCGAAAATCAAGGCGGAATTTATACCAATCTTCGCTTATTGAGAGAAACAAACGGACAGGCTGAATGTAATATGTTTAAGGCTCTGGGGTTTGAATATTATTACGTTGCAGACGGTAACAATATCGAGGATATGATTGATATTTTGCAACAGTTGAAAGATATAAATAAACCGGTGATTGTTCATGTTCACACTCAAAAAGGAAAAGGATATAAATTTGCGGAAGAGAATAAAGAAAAATGGCATTGGAATTTTCCGTTTAATATTGAAAACGGTGAGCCCAAATATGTAATGAACGGAGAAAATTATAACGATATTACATTTAATTTTTTAGCAAATAAAATTGCCGAAGATGACAAGGTGGTGGTTGTTAATGCCGGTACTCCCGGAGCAGTAGGTTTAACACCTGAAAGACGAGCAATATTGGGTAAAAATTTTGTAGATGTAGGGATTGCCGAAGAGCATGCGGTTGCTTTTTCTTCTGCTTTAGCAAAAGGTGGAGCAAAACCGGTTTATATGGTTTTGAGTTCTTTTGTACAAAGAACTTATGACCAATTATCTCAAGACTTGGCAATTAATAAAAATCCGGCGGTAATATTAGTATTTTGGGGTGGAATAAGCGGTGCAGATGTAACTCATTTATGCAGTTTTGATATTCCGCTAATTTCAAATATTCCAAACATTGTTTATTTAGCTCCGACAACTAAAGAAGAATATTTGGCAATGTTAAATTGGGGAATTGAACAAAATGAAAATCCGGTAGTTATTCGAGTACCATCAGCGGTGGTTCACTCAAAAGAGGACGTTGATAAGGATTATGGTAAATTAAACCAATATAAATTGATGAAAAAAGGTAGCGAGATAGCTATTTTGGCTCTGGGAAGTTTTTATTCTTTAGGAATGCAAGTTTCTGACAAGTTAAAAGAAAAAGGCATAGATGCAACTTTGATTAATCCTCGTTATATTACCGGAATTGATGAGGATATGCTAAATCAACTGAAAGAAAATCATAAAATTGTCATAACTTTGGAAGATGGAGAATTGAACGGCGGTTTTGGTGAAAAAATAGCTCGTTTTTATGGCGCTGACGATATTAAAGTGCTTAATTTCGGAGCAATAAAAGAATTTACGGACAGAGTTCCGCTTAAGGAACTTTATAAAAAATATCATTTAACGGTTGAGCAAATCGTTGAAGATATTGAAAAAATAAGATAGGTACCGACACCCGAATTTGAAAGTTCGGGTGTTTTTTTTGAACTTTCTTCTTTTTACTTTCGTTTAAGTCTGTGTATGGGATAACAAAAAGGAGAGTAAAAATGAAAAAAATAATAATAACCGCTTTGGCTTTATCTTTAGTTGCCGGCCCTGTTTTGGCAGCTCCTCATCATAAAGGGCATGATAAAGGCCGACCTCCTGTTTCCAGACCTATGCCTCATAAACCGATAAAACACCATGGAGGAGGGAAGCATCATGCACCAAAACCGCATTATGTAGTTCATAAACATCATAGCGGAAATCCGGTCGGATATTTGTTTGCAGGTCTAATAGGTTCGGTTATCGGTAATTATATTGTTAATGCTAACTACCAGCCTTATTATAACGATGATGTACAGTGCTTTACTCTTGTTTCACGTTCAACCGGTACGACGGTAGAAAAATGTGTAAGTAATAGCACAATACAGCGAAACGGAATTTATAACGTTCTTTACATTGATTAATTTTTATGCACGAGAAAGTTAAAGTCCTGCGATAGCAGGACTTTTCTTTTTTTAACGAGAGTTTGAATTATCTTTGCTGATTTCGGGAGCAATATTTTCTTTTGCTCGATTAGATTTTTTCTTTTTCTCTACCGTAGCAGTTCCGCAGTCATAGGATTCTTGCATCAAATTATTTACTCTTGCTTGTTTCGGTGCTTTTCCGCCTTTTGACGAGCGGGATTTTTTGCGTGATTGCGGTTGAGAAATATATTCTTCTTCAAATTCTTCCTCTATTGTTTCCGGAGTATATTCTTCGCTGTCAAATTCTCTAACAATGTCTTGTTCAATATCCGTAATATCAATAGCCGGAGCATCTAGCTCAATCTTAATTTCCGGAGTGGTGATTTCATTTTGGATTTCAAAGGTTTTTTCGATATCAATATCAAGCTGACCTTCTTTGATTATCTCAATACAACGTTGTTTTTCTTCTTCAACGAGCTCATCAAAAATTTCTACCATTTGCGGGTCTTTTTCATATAATTCAGTAACCACATTTTCAACCGTATCGTTCATCAAAATCCTGTCAGCCGGTTTATATTCCAATAAACGTTGTAAAAAACTGGGTTCATTTTCTTGAAACTCAAAACAATGTGTGTCAAGCTCGTCAAAACCTCGAACTTCATCTTCGTCATGAATAAATTTTTTGAAAAAACGTTTTCCTTTTTTGGTGCGATAAATTGACATGCCAAATTGGTACATATAGTTTTTTAGTGCTTCTAACAGGAGTTCGGCACGAGAAAGAAGTTCTTCATCTTCGGTGCTAAATTCTTCGCCTTGAGAGGCACGCAAAGCTTTCAGTTGTTCATACAACTGTGCAAGATTGCCAAGTTTTTTAGCTATTTCTTCGTTTTTCATCTTCAAAACTCCTATAAAATTCGCCTAATTATAACATACTAAAAAATAAATTCAAAATAAATTTAGCGGTTGTTACTTTTAAGACGTTTTGTCGGTATTTTTATTTCGTTTTTCTTTTTCTCATCGCCGATGTAGTGTTCTAATGCTTTTTTGTGTTTGCTGATTGCTTGACTGAAAATTTGGGTATCCATAAAGTATAATGTATGAATTTTATCCAAACTTTCAATTAATGAAGGTTTTATTTTTTCTTGTAATTTTTCGTTTGTAGTTAAATTTTGCAACAGTTTTTCGGCAAAATCACTTTGTTCAAGTTTTTTAGGTTCGGAACTCATTGTCTCGATAATACTTTGCATTAATTTATGCTGTTTGGAAGTTTCAATCGGTGTCCCTTCTTCAAAAATTTCATTTACGATAATTTTTCTGATGTCTTTTATCAGTTGAAATTCTGCTTTTTGGATTGAGCGTTTTGTTTCTTTTTGAAGCGGTAATTGTACAGAAGCAATATCAATTTGGGTGTCATCGTTTGTTCTACGAGAATAGTACATATCCCAAACAGCATTACGTAGCGCAGGTTGATTCATCGCATTCATTATGTTGCAAATTTTTTCTTTATCGTAATCCGTTGCGAGAAGCTTGTCTGTTATCTCTTTGTATTCTAACAATAAGGTTGAGGCTGTTTTTTCATCTGTTTTACCTTCTTCGGCTATTTTATTGCTGAGAGTTTTAATTACGCTATGAGGAAAACTACCATATTTAATGAGCCTGTCTAAATCGAGTTCATCATAAGTGTCAATTTCAATTTCTAAAGCCTCAAGACCGTTAGTAAGATTGACTAAAGCATCATCAAGCCGACAACAAATATTAATAAGTTTTGCGGCTTCGTCTCTTTCGGGAAGAGGTTTATATTCAGGATAATTTCGAGAAAAATCAAGTTGTTCATGATAGTCGGTACGTTCAGTATTTTTTTGTTGGTCGGGGTTGTGTATTTTCTTTATTGTTGCGGCAATAAGCGCTTCGGGAATTGAACGTCGCCAACCTTTTTCGCTTATGGGATGAGCGGATAAAAAGTCCATATCTAAAAATTGTTTAAACGTACGGGGAGAATAAGAATATTTCAGAACCAAATCTCGAGTTTTAAGCGCAACTTTATGAAAATCAATATTGCCGTTTTCATCTTTGTATTGGCTTATTTCTCCGCTTGCAAACCAACGATTAACTTCTTTGATTACGTGTTTTTGCAGAGGTAAATTGGAATAATATTTCATTCCCGGATATTCTTTTTCACTGTCTTTAAGCCCTTCAAAAAAAGTGTTTGCAGAGCGAAGATAACAGTCAAAGCTTTGTTTTTTACGTTCTTTTTCGTTGTCAGCTCTCAAAATTATGCAAGCAGTCGCAAAAGAATTGGCGTGAACTTCCCACAGATGCTCTTGATAAGCAAAACTATCAACAAAAAGTTTAGTCATTTTACTTTGGGGAATTCCTTTTTTGGTTACGCCCTTTGACAAGAATTTATAAAGCCGATTTATTTCCTTTGCTTGAAAAAGTTTATGTTCAAATTGCATCAAATGGCCAAGTTCATGATATATATTGTATTGGTCACTATCTGTTTTATCATCAAAGAAAAAGACGAAACGATAATCATAGCCGTCACTTTCTCCGATTTGGTTATAGCTCATTCCTCCACCGTCCATAACATCAAATGGAAAATTAAAATCATAATTTCCTCCGATTTGTTGACGTATAACTCCGGCCTGATACAAGTAATGCGAAGCGTTATTGCCCATAAGAGATTTTGCTTTTTCGATAAACTCGGGTAGTTTTGTTGCTTCACCGTTAGGACCAAATTCGTGCAAATCATTATAGCAACCATACATGGCATTTGTGTCTTTACAAATGCTTTCAATATCAGAGTAGAGAACTTCTTTTGATACCATCGGCTAAACCTTATTGCTATATGTCGACATTGTAACTTGTTGCTCTCTTTTTGTCAATAAATATGACAAAAAACATCTATAAATTAAATATTTTTATCACTCTTTCAAGTACACCTTGAGTTTTTGATATGGCTACACCATAGTTGGTTATAGGAACATTTCGGCGTACACACTCACGCATTCTTCTTCCCATTTCAACTTGGTTTAACATGCAAGCTCCGCAATGAATGACAAGGGCATAATCTTCCAGATTATCAGGAAAATCTCCGCCTTGAGAAAATTCAAAAATTAAGTCTTTTCCGGTATATTTTTTCAGCCAATTAGGAATTTTTACTTTGCCGATATCGTCAGATTGAATATGGTGAGAACAGGCTTCGGCAATCAATATTTTGTCTCCGTCTTTCAAGTTGTCGATAGCATTTGCCCCATTTACAAAAGTTGCTAAATCTCCTTTGTTTCGAGCAAATAATATTGAGAAAGTGGTCAGTTTTATATCTTCGGGAACAAGCGGAGCTACTTTCATGATAACTTGCGAATCAGAAATAATTAAAGTCGGTTTTTGTTTCAAGTTATCAAGTGTTTGAGTTAAATCATTTTCTTTTGCAGCGATGGCAACCGCACCGGTATCTAAAATTTCTCTTAAAACTTGAACTTGCGGCAAAATCAAACGTCCTTTCGGAGCGGATAAATCTAAAGGAACAACCATAACAACGGTGTCGCCTTTGTTGAATAAATCTCCGGCGAGCAGAGTATCGGTTTTCATTTCTTCGGGGGCAATATCAATAATTGCTTGTTTTAACTTGTTTATGTTTAGTCCGTTTGCTGCAGAAACTTCTACATAACTGATGTTGTTTTTATTGCAAAAATCAATATCTTTCTGACTTGTGTTTTTTATGTCGTTTTTATTAAAAGCGATAATAAACGGTATTTTCATATCGTTAAAACGAGTAATCATATCTTTTTCAACATCTTCAATTCCATCATTACCGCATACCAAAACAGCAATATCTGTTCGGTATAGCACTTTTAAGGTGGCTTTAATTCGCAAAGCTCCCAATTCGGTTTTGTCATCAATCCCTGCGGTATCATACAAAGTTACGGCACCTAAAGGCAATAATTCGTACGGCTTGGCTACGGCGTCGGTGGTAGTGCCTTTGGTTTCGGAAACAATGGCTACGTCTTGTTCGCAAATCGCATTTATTAAAGATGATTTTCCGGCATTTGTTCTTCCTATCATGCTGATTATACAGCGCAAAGCTCTGGGAGTTGCTTTTGCAATATCGCTCATTTTTACACCTCAAAAATTCTGTTTTTTTCATCAAATAAAGTTAAAATCATTTAATTGTAATGTCAATTATTTTGGCAGAAATTATTTTTAACAATTTTTGTTCTTGATAAATGTTAAAATCTTTTGGTTTTTTATAAAAATATGGTATAGCTAATTGTGAAGCATAGGGTGATAGGAATGGATATTCGCACGAATAAGATAAAAGTTGAGGTGAAAGCCGTATTGGGAGAAACAAAAATAAATCTTACGGATTTTGTAAATTTGCGTAAAGGAAATATAATAAAACTAAATAGAGGATGCGAAAATACGGTTAGCTTAAAAGTCGGAAATGTTACGATTGCAAATGGCGAGCTTTGTGAGAATAACCAGAGTTTCGGGGTTGAAATAAAAGAAAAGTTATAGAGAGAAAAATGCGTAAAAAGATAAAGAATTATATTAAAAAAATTACCAAATCACCTGCATTTACTTCTTTTTTAGGGAAGGTTATGTATTATTACGGGTTGTTGGTATTTAAGACAACTCGTTGGCAAATTTTCGGAGTAAATCAGTTTTATCCGATTTGGGAAAAAGAAAAATCTCTCATTTTAACAATTTGGCACGGACGGGTCTTGATGATACCATATTTTTGGAACGGAAATCGTCCGCTTAATGCCCTTGTTTCTCCGCATAATGACGGACGAATTGCCGCCAGTTTTCTAAAAAAAGTCGGTTTCGGCATCATAGATGGTTCAAGTAATAATGATGCTCATGCCGCAGCGCTTAATTTGCTTCATTCATTAGAAAAAAATGAGGCTATTGCCATTATTCCGGATGGACCTCGCGGACCTCGTATGAAAATGCACGAAAGCCCGATTTATTTTGCTAAAAAGTCCGGAAAACCGGTGTTTGGAGCGACCTATTCGATAGAACATTCTTTTGTTGCAAAAAGTTGGGATGCTATGCTTATCCCATTACCTTTCTGTCGAGGAACGCTTCATGTTACAAAGCCATATTATATTCCTGCCGATGCAACGAAAGAAGATGTTGAAAAATATCGTCAGGAAATCGAAAACGAATTAAATATGTTAACTTTAAGAGCCGATAAAATTTTCGGACTTCCGAAGATTGAACCCGGTGTAGCCGCAAAACCAAAACGTAAACGTGAGGAAAAAGAGTAATGTTTATCAGAATATACAATACATTAATTAGAGTTTTATATCCTTTAGTAATCAGCAGATATATTAAAAAACGTAAACTTAAAGGAAAAGAAGATGTAAAACGCTTTAACGAACGTATCGGTCGTCCCAATAAAGAACGTCCGGAAGGAAAACTGTTTTGGTTCCATGGTGCATCTGTCGGTGAATCTCTTTCAATGTTACCTTTGATTAATCGTATGCTTGAAGCATATCCCGATGCTCATGTTATGGTTACAACCGGAACAACCACATCTGCGGAGTTGATGGGAAAACGTTTGCCTGAAAGAGCTTTTCACCAATATATTCCTATTGATAATCCGGTGTTTACGACACGCTTTGTAAAACATTGGCAACCGGATGCGGTATTATGGTTCGAGTCCGATTTGTGGCCGGCTATGTTATCATCAATAAAACGCAAAAATATTCCGCTTATATTGGTAAATGGTCGAATTTCCAACAAATCTTTCAAACGTTGGCAACAATTTGACTATGTGTGCAAAGAATTGTTATCATGCTTTACATATTGTTTAGGTCAATCCGATGAAGATGCATATCGTTTGCGTGTCTTGGGTGCTAAGGAAGCAATTTGTTTGGGAAATGTGAAATATGCAGGACTTCCTTTGCCTGTTGATGAAGAGAAAAAGGCTGAAATAGAAAAACAAATTAACGGACGTACAATTTGGTTGGCAAGTTCTACTCATGAGGATGAAGAAATAAAAATTGCTAAATTTCACAATGAACTCAAAAAAGAATTTCCGGATTTGTTGTTGTTAGTTGCACCTCGTCATCCGCATCGTGGCCCTGATTTGCAAGAACGTATGCAAAAAGATTTGGGTTTAAAGGTATCTTTGCGCTCAAAAGAAGAACCGATTACTCCAGAAACTGATGTATATATTGCAGATACTATCGGAGAACTTGGTATTTGGTATGGAATTTGTCCGTTAGTATTTATTGGCGGTTCACTCATTCCTCACGGCGGTCAAAACTTTATGGAGCCGTCTCGTTGCCGAGATGCTGTTGTTGTCGGTCCACACATGCATAACTTTACCGATGCAATGAATAGAGCTAAAAAAGCCGATGCCGTTATTCAAGTTAATGATGTTTTGGATTTGGTTGATAATGTAAAACAATTACTCGGAAATAAGGAGCTTTTGGAAGCTAAGAGAAGTTTAGCATATAATTGGGCTACATCTGAAGCTAAAGTTCTTGACGGTATTATGGAAAAAGTAAGGAGCTATTTGCCGGAATGAGAACTCCTTGCTATTGGAAAGACAAAAATTTAGTTTCTTTTTTGTTGCTTCCGTTGGGAAGTATATATGCCGGTTTGACTGCATTAAGATTTAAATTCAAAAAGTCAAAAAAAGCAGAAAAACCGGTTATATGTATAGGTAATTTGACAGCCGGAGGAACCGGAAAAACACCTACGGCAGTTTCAATAGCTCAAATTGCAAAAGAATTAGGTTATAAACCGATGTTTATTTCTCGCGGTTATGGCGGAAAGCTTTGCGGTGTTATGGTAGATAAAAATAAACATACTCCGTATGATGTCGGAGATGAGCCGTTGTTGTTGGCAAAAGAGGCAGATGTTTCCATAAATCATAATCGAGCATTGGCGGCGCAAAAGGCCATTGAAAATGGTGCGGATATTTTGATTATGGATGACGGTTTTCAAAACCCGGGGCTACAAAAAGATATATCCTTTTTGGTTTTTGACGGGGGAATCGGTGTAGGAAATGGTTATCCCGTACCGGCAGGACCTTTAAGAGAAAGTTTTGCAAAAGGACTTAAAAGAGCGAATGCCGCAATAATTATCGGAGAAGATAAAACTAATTTGAAAGAAAAACTCGGAGATATGCCGATTTTTTATGGAAAAATGAAATCTTGTGAACTGCCGGAAAATTGCGGAAAGCTCATTGCTTTTGCAGGAATAGGGCGGCCGGAAAAGTTTTATAATTCGTTGCAAGAATTGGGAGCTAATGTCATAAAAACTTTTGATTTTCCCGATCATCATTTTTATTCGGAAAAAGAACTTAAAGAACTAATTGATATGGCTTGGAAAGAAGATGCCGATTTGATTACGACAGCAAAAGATTTTGTGAAAATACCGCAGGATTTACAACACCATTTCAAAGTATTAGAAATAGAAATAGAGTGGCAAGATAAGGAAAGTTTGCGAGATTTTATCAAAACAGGGCTAAAAAACTAGCCCTTTATTTTTTTACTTTTTTGTGATATGATAAATCCATGTTTTTATCATAGGGAGTTAAGCTTATGGCAGATAAACGGGAAACAAAAAAGAAAATTAAAGAGGTTAGAGAAATTGTTAAACATAATAGAAAAATGCAAAGAGAGGAAGAAATAGAGGACCATAACGGTAAACCATTTACATCACATAATACTCCGACTCCTGAAACAAAATATAATCGCAAAAAGATGGAAAAATTCTGGTGTGATGAGTATTAAAAAAACTCGGGATTAATCAAAATCCCGAGTTTTTTATGGTGCTGTCATAATGTTTCCGGATTGCTTCGCAAGACTTCGTCGCTCGTAATGACGATATAGAAACCGGATTGCCACGAAAATTAAAAATTTTCTCGCAATGACAAAAATTAAAAGGACAATAAAAAACCGCTCGATTATGAGCGGTTTGAAAGATAGATTATTTTATTTTTGACAATATTTTATCCATTTTTTCTTTGTCATACGACAGAGGGGTAAATGGAGTTTTGCCGTTTTCTATTTTGTGCTTTGTGACGTCTTTATCCAATTCTCCCGAATCGTCGTTAAGACTTATAGCATGGTTCCATTGAAAAATTGCTTCATCTTTACGTCCGAGTTCCCAATAAGCATCACCAAGGTGATCATATATAACCGCTTCGGAAGGAGATAAATCGGATGCCTTTTCAAGATAGTCGGCAGATCTTTCATAATCTCCGAGATGATATAACAACCAACCCAAACTATCGACGATAGTGCCTTCTTCTTGAGCTTGGTTATATGCACTTACAATCAATTCGGCAGCTTCTTCAATATTTTTATTATTCATCAACAGTTCATAACCGAGATGATTCTTTATTGCCGGATGAGGTTGTACATATAGTACTTTTCTGAAACATTTTTCAGCCTTGCTTTTATCTCCCATAGCAGAATATGCCATTCCTTGAGCAAAGATAATATCCCAAGCCTGTTCCGTGCGATGTTCTTTAGGAAACAAATCGATAGCCTTTTGGTAATATATAACGGCATCTTTATTACGTTTTGTCAATCTGGTAGTTTCTCCTAAAAGTTTGTATGTAGACGGGGAGGGAGGAGTATTTTTTACCAGTTCGAGCAATATTTTTTCGGCAGTACGATATTGTTCCATCTCAATTAAATTATATGCAATTTTGTATTGAGCGGAATGATAGCTATAATCTTTTTCGCTAATTTGAGTATAGATTTCATTGGCTTCTTTACGCAATTCCTTTTTTTCGAGAATATCGCCCATTAAAATTTTTGATAAATCATATTCGGGATTTATGTAGGCAGATAAAGACGAAAACAACAGGGCGACTTCATCACCGTTAGGAGCCTGTTGTATAAGTAATGCAACAGCAAATAATACATCAGACATTCCTATTGCGGGAGAAGATAGAATCGGAGCTACCGAAGAATCTGATTTACGAATATCATCGATAAAATTTTTGGTTATTATGTTATTATTGCTTCCAATCTTTTCGATAACCTTGTCAAGTTTTTCCTTGTTGTTTTGTCGTAAATAGAAATTGGTTATAATTCTGGCCGGATAAAAGGTGATTTTCATATTGGAAATTTGCATTAATAGGCTGTAATGTTTATCGGCTTCGTCTGTTTTTCCCATATAATCACTGATTGCTCCGGCATGAAGCAATGCTATTGCTTTAAATGTCTCTTCTTTAAATAGGGGATTAATTTGTTCAATGGCTTTTTCATATTGTCCCAAACCGGCATAGTTCCATGCGGACATAAGCGGATTTATTAATATCTTAGCCAATTCATTATCACATTTTTGTAAATCTTTGAGAGCTTCTTCGTAGTTTTGTTGTTTGGTGTTATATACGGATTTCATTGTATGTATAAACGGGCTTTTATCTCCGTTTGTAATTGCAGAATCGGCATATTTTATTGCTTCTTCGATTCTACCTTGTGAAGCTAAAATCGTATATAGCTGTGAAGACAACATTTGTTCTTTAGGAGCAGTTTTTTCGGCTATCATATAGTAATTTGCAGATTGGTTTAAATCATGTCGCAAAAGGGCAATACGTCCGGCTAAGTATGCGCCATAATTATTAACTCCGATATTAGGAGCTGATACGTAGTACTCTATTTGTTGATTGTTGCGTTCAACAGTGCAACAAGTGTTTGTAAAAATTATGCCGGCTGCAATCGCCAATGCAAAAGCTGATTTTTCCATTATTATTAAGCTCCCCAAAAAAATACTCCGTCATTCTAAACGAAACTGTCGAGCAATACAATATAAATTATGCATACAGATGTAATTATTTATTGCAAAAAATAAAGTAAAAGCTTAGCATAGCAATATGATGAACGAAAAAGAACTTTTGGAATGGTATTTATCTGTCGGCGTAGATGCTTTCTGCGGTGATAAGCCTTTTGTGGCGGAAAACAAACAATTAATAGTTAAAGAAAATGAAAAAGCTCCGATTGATACAAGGCCTGCTATAACCGATTTGGCACAGATGAGCTCTACCGCATGCAAAAATGCTCGTGAACTTTGTGAAAAAGCTCAAACTTTAGAAGAATTAAGGAAAGCTGTGGATAATTTTGACGGATGCTCGTTAAAGTTAAATGCTAAAAATACAGTTTTTGGTGATGGTGATGAGCAAGCAAAAATACTATTTGTCGGGGAAGCACCCGGGGCTGATGAAGATAGAACCGGGCAACCTTTTGTCGGTAAATGCGGGCAATTATTGGATAAAATTTTACAATCAATCGGTGTTGAAAGATCGAAATGCTATATAACCAATTTGGTAATGTGGCGCCCTCCCGGGAATCGGACACCTACTGATGCTGAAATTGCAGTATGTCTTCCGTTTTTGAAAAGAAAAATTGAACTCATCAATCCTGATGTTATTGTTGCACTTGGAGCACCGGCAGCGAATGTTTTGCTGGATGCTGAAGAAGCTATTTCGAAAATAAGGGGCAAATGGTTGGAATATAATGTGCGTCCCGGAGTGACCATTCCGTTGTTACCTACTTTTCATCCGGCATATTTATTACGAAATCCTGCTCAAAAAGCGAAAACTTGGAGTGATTTTTTGCGTTTGGCAAAAAAAATATTTAATAATTAGGATTTTGTTCATAATTTGTTGGCAAATTATATATTATGAATTATTATAACAAGAAAATATTAACAACTTTAAGGAAAACACAATGAGTATCTGCAAAAAAGTTTTAGGATTGGCCGCAACTCTTTTAGTGGCTACAAGTATTAATTCGGCAAAAGCAGCAGAAGAAGAGGCTGTTCTTTTTAAGATTCACGACATTACTCCGGTTAAAAGTGCCGAGGGAGAAGTGGTCGGTTGTGACTTCGTTACAACATTTTATAATCGTTCTTCATATACAGTAAGAAATGCTTCTATGGGATTGGCATGGAAAGATGAGGCAATCAATGGAGTAATTGAAAAAGAGAAAAAAGAAGACGAGGCAAAGAATAGACGTGGTACAAGCAGAGGTCGTAGTGCAACTGAACGTGTAACAGATCCTGATGTCGAAGTTATGATTGAAATTCCGACAATTAAGCCGGCTACTCAGATTGCTGTTAAGAGTAGAGCTAATACAGACAGATGTTTTTTGATGATTGATAATGTAAAACATTCTGTAAAAAGCTGTAATTTAGAAACTCCTAAAGGCGGAAAGGCTAATGTAAGTAATCGAGGTCGCGGTGCAGAAGCAGGTTGTAATCGTATATTCCAATATGTGTCTGCAGAAGATCCTCAATACTATCTCGAATTTAAAGCTGTTTCGGTAGATGCTGAAAACGCAGAGCGAGAAGAAGCTAATAGAAAGAACAAGTCTCAAGTTGATGACATGTACAGAAAGGCCGTTTCTGCAATTGATACTGCAAATTCGGTTGTTTCAGGTATTAAATAGTTAAAAGAAAGAGTTCGTTATGCGGATAAATAAGAAAGTTGTTTTATCTGTTGCTGTGGCGGGGATGCTCACTGCATCTCCGTTGTATGCGCAGTTTTTTAGTAATAATGTTTCCGCTCAACGTACGGAGGAACAAGCTCAACAAAAAGCAGTGTCTGGTGCTAATCAACAATATGCACAACCGAATGCTGCTCAAAAGCCTGTTCAACAATATCAACAGCAAGGATATAATCCGGCATACGGGACACAACAGCAGGGATATGTTGCTCAACAAAGAAAACAACAGCCTAAAGCCCAACCGGCTCCTGCAAATTATAGTCCAATCAAATATGTAGAATATAAAATTGCAGATAATAAAAATAATGATAAAGAATTGATATTGCTTTATATGAAAAATTTTAAGGTTTATCGTAGTGCTTCAGGTCAAACCCGTTGCTCAATGCTTTTTGCTATTTCAACTACACTAAAGGATAAAATAACTAATATAAGTTATCGTTTAAAATGGCCGAATATGGAAACAGTGCTGAGTTTTAATGATGTGCCACCACAAGTAGAAAATCATTTTAATTATACTTTGCTCGGTGACGGATGTTATTCTATGGATAAGACACCTAATATCATAATTAACAGATGTAGAGCTAAAGGTTTGTCCCAACGTACTTGTGCCGATAAGGTAAGATGGGTAACGCGTGCATCTTAATTATGGGGAGATGCTATGAAAAAGTTGTTTGTATTTTTATTTTGTTTGTTGTGGGCGGCTTCGGCCGCTGCAACCGTTTCTACGGTCAAAATTATTGATGATTCGTTATATGAAAATATCTTAAAAAATGCAAATATTACAGCTCAAGATGTTGTAAGATATAAAAGAATTTTTAAGGCAATCAGAAATAATGATTATAAAAAGGCCGATAAACTTATATTAAAACTTAACAGTGATGCTCTCATGGGGCATGTGCTTGCGCAAAAATATTTGACTACTGATTATGATACAAATTATGAAGAATTGCAGAGTTGGTTAAAAAAATATCCCTACCTACCGCAATATGAAGCTGTAAAAGCTTTGTCTGTTGTAAAAAATCCGAAATATAAAAAAACAAAATCTAAAAAACAAAAAGTAAAACCTAAAATTTATGCTTCCTATGAATGGTTTAGAAATGATTATGCTAAATTGGAAACGTCTGATAGGAAATATGTAAAAGATAAGATATATGATTTTTTGGTTGCAATCAGGAAAACTGACAATAAAAAAGCAACCGAAATTATGAATGATTATAAATTCAGAATGACAATTCCTGATAAAAATTATGATGGAATGAGCGCCACCTTAGCGGCTTCATATTTTTATGAAGGTGAATATGAACAAGCTTTGCAATGGACCAGAAAAGCTATAAGAAGAAGTAAAGAGCCTACTGCAGCATGGTTTGGCGGGATGGCTGCTTGGAAAATGAAAAATTATAAAACAGCAGCATCCTTGTTTGGTCAATTATCCGGATATGATAATGATGATAAATGGCTTTTAGCATCGGGGGCATATTGGGCATATCGTGCAAATCTTAAACTTGGAAAAACCAAAACTGCAATGGCATATTTACGTAAAGCATCTACTTATGAAAGAACTTTTTATGGTATATTGGCAAAAGCGCAATTGGGAAGACCAATTGACTATGACTGGCGAATTGTTCCGCATTTTAATAGTTTGAAAACGGAAGAATATAAAAACGAATTGGTGAAATCACCGACTATTCGAAGGGCAATTTTATTAATAAAAGCTGGTGAAACTGATTTGGCAGAAGCAGATTTGCGCAAACATTATAAAAAATTGACAACCAAGCAAAAAGAATTGGTAATGTTTATCAGCAGCCAATACAGTTTGGCAAATTTGAGCTATTTGATTGCAAATGGGTTAAAAGATTATAAAAAACGTCGAAACTATGACGGTTTTTTATATCCTTATCCGGATTGGGTACCGATTGACGGATGGAAAATTAATCAATCGTGGATATGGGCTCTAACACGTCAAGAATCTCTTTTTAATCATACGGTAAAAAGCCATGCCGGAGCTTGCGGTTTAATGCAAATTATGCCGAATACTGCGGCGAATGTTACTAAAGATAAAGAATATAAAAAAGGGTGCAGTTTATTATTTGATAAAATGAATAATTTAACCATAGGTCAAAATTATGTGGACATTTTATTAAATGATGAAAATGTCGGGAATAACTTGTTTTTACTGGCTGCATCATATAATGGCGGACCACATAATGTGAAAAAATGGTTGGATAAAAATAATTATGAAAATGATCCGTTACTTTTTGTTGAAATGATACCTTGGAGAGAAACAAGGCTTTATGTTAAAAAAGTTGTTGCTAACTATTGGATTTATAACTCTCGTCGTGGTCTTAAAAGCAAAAGTTTAGAACAATTAAAGCATAATCAGTGGCCGGAAATGGATTAATCATTGTTTTTTGTCAAGATAAGTAAAATTTTTGTTTAAATTTTATTATAATAGTGTTATAATAAGGGTATTCACAAATTAGTCTGTTTATATTCTGTTTGCTTATCATATTCTTTTTAGGGTATGTAGTATTCATTGTATTTGCAGACTCTAAAATTTTTTGTTATGTTAAGTATATTATTTGCAATTATCTTAGGTGTATTTGTATTTACATTTATATTCAAATTCCTGCAGGATGGACCGCTTGAGCCGTTTTTCAGCTATTATGGTGGTTTGTTCGGAACAATTGTTGCTTTCATATTATCTACGGTTGGTTTCGTGGTGATATGCGGCATTATCGGAATTATTCTTCCGATAATTGAGTGGGATCTTGGTCTCATTCTTGGTCCGGTGTATTGTGCATATTGTTGGATATTTAATAAAGATAACAAAATCATTCGTTTCTTATTAAATGTAAGAAATTAAGCCTAAGAGAAAAAGACTGTTACCTGAGAGGTAACGGTCTTTTTTGTTTATTATCAATAATGAAAAAAATAAAATTGCTCTTATATAGTATAAAAAGGGAGGCAATAATGGAAATATATTTATTGATAACATTAGTTTTGGTTTATATTTTAACCATATTTTTGATAAAAAAACACTCTCGACAACGTTTATGGTTGGCTGCATTTATAATTGCTTTTATTATCACAGGGATTGCGTTAAGTTTTTTACGTTTTACCAATCAAGATATTATGATGAATGCGGCAGAATTGAGCTGGTATTATATTTTATATTTATTTGCTTCAATTATGGTTGCTTTGGGAATTATAAATCTTTGGGTATTCAGACACTCAATATGGAATGTATTGTTTAGTAACAAAGATGATGAAAGCTAACTTACTTTTCGTATGTATATGGGTTGCTTACTTTTTCCGACCGTAATAAAATATTTATGTCTTCCGGGGAATTTAAATTGACTTGTAGCGTTTAAGATACGACGAGCTGTATCGGCGTAACGGCTATGAATTAAAAAAGATTCTTTATGTTTGGTAACTTTTGTAAAAGGTATTTTGCGAACGATATCAAGAGCTTCATCAGTTGTTTGCCATATTGGACAACCTACAATATCCTTATTGTATTTTTTAGGAATAAAGAATGCCTCTTCTTGTTCAAATTCCTTAACATTTTTTCCAAATAAAAATAATAAATCTTCGTTGGTTTCTTCCAAATTATTGCTGGCATGTACCAAGTTATTACCAATCATTTGTGTATAATTTGATTTAGCAGTGGTTATGGCAATATTTCTGCCTTCTGAAAATTGCGGACTACGATCATAAACCAATAATGCTAAAAATGAGCCGGAACCGGTTTCTTTTTCTTTTTTATATCCGTTAGGAAGTTTTTTTCCGTAAAAACGTGCAATATTGGCGGCGAAGTTTTTTTCGCTCCAATTTATTTCATAAATTTGAAATAACTCAAATTTTTTCTTTATATCGCCGACAATAGATTTCTCCATAAAACGAGCATTTTGCCAAACGATAAATAAATAAAGTTCTTTTTTCATAAGCAAACTTTCGCTGCACAATCGTTTAAGAATATAAATGTTTTTATTTTTGGGTGCAAGAATTTTTTAATACATATATAAAAAGTGCAAAAAGTAGTTTGATGCTTGTATTTTTCAATCTTTAGTTTTAATATGTTGCCATCGTTAACATAAAAGAGGTTATATTGTTATGAAACTTACAATTATCGGTACCGGATACGTTGGTTTACCAACCGGTGTCGGCTTTGCAGAATTAGGAAACGAAGTTGTTTGTGTTGATAAAATTGCAGCTAAGATAGACAAACTTAATCGTGGAGAATTAACTTTATTTGAAGACGGATTAGATGAATTGTTTCGCAAAAATGTTGAAAAAGGCTCTATCCGTTTTACTTTAGATATGGAAAATGCAGTTAAAGGTGCAGATGTGGTTATGTTGGCTGTCGGTACACCCCCACATCCGGTAACCAAAGAAGCCGATTTACAATATATTTATGCCGCTGCGGAAGAGTTAGCACAATATATAGACGGGTATACGGTTGTTGCTACAAAATCTACGGTTCCTGTCGGTACAGGCGATGAAGTAGAAGCTATAATTCGTAAAACTAATCCAACAGCTGATTTTGATGTAGTTTCTCTGCCGGAGTTTTTGCGTGAAGGATTTGCAATTCATGACTTTTTTAATCCGGATAGAATTGTTATCGGTGCAAATTCGGAAAAAGCTCGCAGTGTTATGCTCAAACTTTATGAGCCTTTTAAAGAAAAAAGTGAGTTTTTGATGGTAAAACGTCGTTCTTCCGAAACTATTAAATATGCGTCTAATGCCTTTTTAGCAATGAAAATTCATTATATTAATGAAATGGCAGACTTTTGTGAACAAGCCGGAGCCGATATTTTAGAAGTGGCTAAAGGAATGGGACTTGATTCTCGTATCGGTAAAAAGTTTTTAAATCCGGGACCGGGCTATGGTGGTTCTTGTTTTCCAAAAGATACAAATGCAATGGCTCAAATGGGCAAAAAATATGGCGCAAGTCTTAATTTGATTGAAACAACAATAGCTAAAAATGATGAACGCAAGGCTAAAATGGGACAGAGAGTTATTGAAGCCATAAAAAATCATCCTGAAGGAAAAATTGCTGTATTAGGGCTTGCATTTAAAGGCGGAACCGATGATTGTCGAGAGTCTCCTGCTGTTGATATTGTAAAAGAAATGATAAAACATTCAGACAATATTTGTGCTTATGACCCGAAAGCAATAGAAAATGCAAAATTAATTTTAGGTGACAGTATAAAGTATGCAAATTCGGTTGAAGAAGCATGTAAAGATGCAGATGTTATGGTTATTTTGACTGAGTGGGAAGATTTCAGAAATATTAATCTCGCTGAAATTAAGAAGATTATGGCCAAAGCTAAAATCATTGATTTACGAAATATGCTAAATGCTGAAGATGCAAAAATGAATGGGTTTGAATATCAATGTATTGGAGCAAAATACAGTGCCTAAAGTGTTAGTTATAGGGGGAGCCGGTTATATCGGCTCTCATGTTGTTAAGGCTTTATTACAAAGTCAATATTCCGTCAGAGTATATGATGACTTGTCTTCAGGACATGAAATAAATCTATTCGCAGATGCCGAATTTATAAAAGGGGATATTTTGGACTATTCCTTACTTAGTGAGGCAATGAAAGGAATTGATGCTGTTGTATTTTTAGCTGCAAAAAAAGCCGTAGGCGAATCGATGATAAATCCGGAAAAATATGCCGTTAATAATATTGTCGGTTCGGTTAATGTGCTTAATGCTATGGCTGAAAATGAAGTTAAAGCCATCGTTTTTTCTTCATCGGCAGCTGTTTACGGGATTCCGCAATATGTTCCCATGGACGAAAAACATCCGTTAAATCCGCTTAATTTCTATGGTTTCACAAAGGTTGAAACAGAACGCTTAATGCAGTGGTATGATGCGTTGAAAGGTATAAAATATACTTCTTTGCGCTATTTTAATGCGGCGGGATATGATGCAGATGGAGATGTAAAAGGAAAAGACAAAGAACCTCAAAACCTATTGCCTATACTCATGGAAGTTGTGACCGGAAAGAGAGAGTTTCTGCAGATTTACGGAAATGATTATGATACTCGTGACGGTACTTGTTTGCGTGATTATATTCATGTAACAGATTTGGCAACAGCTCATGTTTTAGCAATAAAAAGATTACTTGAGGGGAAAGAATCTCTGATTGTAAATTTGGGAACCGGTACAGGTACATCGGTTAAAGAAATTGTTATTGCGGCAGAAAAAGTTTTTGAAAAAACTATTCCGGTCAAATATGCAGAACGTCGTTCGGGGGATCCGGCTATATTGTTGGCATCTAATGAAATGGCGAAAAAAGAGCTGGGTTGGGAGCCTAAATATACAAATATTGAAGATATCATAAGGACATTTGCTAAAATATACTAGACAGTTATTTAAGTTTTTGTATAATCATAACAAAACTTATAACTGATAAATTATTACCTTATGAATAGAATAGATATAAGAGAGCGCTTGTTTGATGTGCTTGAAGATTTGACTGCCGAAATCTTTACCGTTGATGAATTGCCATACACCCTTAAAGGTGAGCTAAAGCTGGATACAGCAGATTGTGAAGAGCTTTCCGATAGTGTTTATAATGAGTTTGGTGTGATGATTTCTGCAGAAGAGATTTGTGATGATATGACATTGGGTGAATTACTCAATCGCATATATGAAGCTGTAAACTAATTTATATCCGCAATTTGCCAGAAAAGCAATTTGCGGATTTTTGTTGCGACAAATATTGGTATATGTTATATAAAAGATAATATAATAAGTCTTATAAATTATTTTATGGTAACAAAAGAACACATTAAAAGAGAAATTGATGCAGCTGTGAGAAGAATACTTACAGTTGGTCCCGGGGAAATCAATGGTTGTTGTCTTTTAAGAGATGATATCGGAATGGATAGTATTGATATTGTAGAGCTGATACTCCATTTAGGAAAGACATATCATATAGAATTTACTCCGACAGAAGAAGATCGTATTACTGATATGACTGTCAATCAGGTCGTAGAACTTGTTTATTCTAAGTGCAATAGAGCATAAGAATATAGTTAAAACAAAAAGCGCAATCGGCAATTTTGCTCATTGCGTTTTTTTTGCAGAAAAATGTAGACAAAAATTCTATATAATGTTATATTGACAGCCTAAAATATACATTTATTCCCATTATTAAATAAAAAATCTTTAATTTACAAGATTATGAACAGAGAAAACATTAAAAAAAGAGCTCTGAAGGTGATGGCTGATATCGGTTACCTTAGTGAGGAAAACATCAAAGGAACGGACAAGCTTCGCGATGATTTAGGGTTTGACAGCCTAGGTGCTGTTATGTTGGTCGTAGAACTTGAACAAGAGTTTGGTATCAGTATTCCTGATGAAGACGTCTTTATGGCTGATGGCTCAAATGTTGACGGACTTATCGATTATCTGTGCAAGAAAATTGAAAAGTAAAACACAAAATCATTGTAAAACATTATTCTATGGAAAGAGAACGAATCAAAGAGACACTCCTGTCTATTTTGTACAAGGAGTATGGTTACGAGGAGAACGAATTATCAGAAGATACATCGTTCGGAGGTGATCTGGGACTTGATAGTCTTGACAGATTTAACATTTGCTATGAAATTGAGCGCAAGCTCAATATTGAGGTAGATGAGGATGAGATAGACGATAACACAACCATCGGCAATCTTATAGATCTCGCTCAAAGAAAGAGCAATCAATAATTTGTTGAATTTGTTTGTTTTGATAGACCGCAGTTTGCTTTTATGCAGATTGCGGTCTTTTGCATTTTAAATATTTTTATTGTTGCGGACAGATAAATTCTGCTAAATTTTTAATTTCTTGTTTTGCCGCTAAATGAGATAGGGTAAGCCTGCTTTTTAGAGCTTCGCTATTTAAGTCAAGAACTGTAAGACCTTGCAAAAACAGTTCTTTATATATAACTCTGTCTTTAATGCCGCTTGCAACTCTAAAACCATATAATTTTGATATGTTTTCCAACTTTTCAAAGAAAAGGGTTTTATTGCGAGAATTTAGGGGAGATATTTTATTGCCGACAACAATCCAGTTAAGCATTGGTTTGCCTTTCATTGCCAGATATTTTTTTATTTCCCAAACAAATTGAGCATAGTGACCGGCTTTGTGTTTTTCTTTTGATTGATTATCAAGTTCGGCAAGAACATTAAGGTCTATCAAACTGTCACTTAGAGGAGTTATTAATGTATCCGCTAATTTATGAGCTGTTTCGAATAAATAGTTTTTAGCTCCAGGAGTATCAATAATAATGGCATCGTAGGTTTTTGATATTTCTTCTACAAGCATATTGATTTCGGAAATATGATTGTCATATTCGCCACTGTTAGCTCGAGGGGTTATCGTAACTAATTGCGGAATAATGAGGTTAATATTATTCTGCTTGGCAAAATTTATGCGGTTTTCAATGTAACGAGATAATGTTCCTTGTCTTCCGTCCATATCGATTACGGCAATCTTAAATTTTTCTTGCATAAGAGTAATTGCCAAGTGCATAGATACGGTAGATTTTCCGGTTCCGCCTTTTTCGTTACTAACAGTGATTATATGAGCTTTTTTATTCATCATTTTACTTTGCCGCCATTGTTAATTTAGAATTATTTTCATTCTTCTTAACAATACACGACATATTTTCTTTTTTCAAACGATTACACAATTCTTCCGCATCTTTTTGTGTAAGATTGGTAATTTGTGAGCGATAAACAATAGCCATATCTACTTCTGCCGGTTCTACATTAATAGGGTAGGGAGCAATTTCAACCATATTTTCTTGTAACTTTTTAGCAAATTTATATGCTTTTGAATAATTGCTGAACGAACCGAGTTGGATTCCCCATTTTCCCTTGGAAATTTTGTATCTTAAAGCCGGTCCTGTTGTTTTTTCTGAAGCAATAAGGCGGGGAATTTCAAGCTTTGCCATAACCGTATCAGGAGTTTTTGTGTTGTTAAGAGCTATTTTTTTTAATCCTGAATCCATAATTTTCATAACTTTATCATCTCTTTTTTTAGCAGATTGATGTCCCATTGTTACGGCTAAAATTCGATTTCCGTCACGTTCTGCCGAGGTTATGATATTAAAACCGGCTGCATTTAGAAAACCTGTTTTCATGCCATCAGCACCTTTGAATTTTTTTAATACATTGTTGTGTGAAAGATATGTTTTTCCGTTGTATTCAAATTTTTGCAGTGAAAAAAGGTGATAATATTTAGGAAAGTGTTTATAAACCGAGCTTCCTAAAATTGCCATATCTCTAACGGTTGAAACTTGAGCTTTATTATTTAGTCCCGATGCATTTTTAAATACGGTTTTTTTCATTCCCAGTTTTTGAGCTTTGTTATTCATCAAAACAGCAAATTCTCTTTCACTGGGGGCCAAAGCCTCTGCTAAAACAACGGCACAATCGTTGGCTGACTTTACTATTACGGCTTTAATTGCATTTTCGACAGTAATCGTTTCTCCCGCTTTTATATCGATTCTTGATGGTTTTTGATTTACGGCATGTCGTGATATTTTTAAGGGGGTATCCATGCGTAGTTTGCCATGTTCAATAGCTTCAAAAATCAAATATAAAGTCATCAATTTAGTAAGAGAAGCAGGGTGACGAACGACATCAGGTCTTTCTGATGATACAACTTCGCCGGAATTTAAATTTATAGCAAAACTTGATGTGGTTTTAGGAAGTGCGTTTGCACTACCATAATAAAAACACAAAGCTGTAAGTATTAACAGTCCTTTTTTTACCATTATATTGTCCCCCAATTATGACATTATTTTAGGTATAAAAGGCAAAAAAAAAGTTAACAAAAATCCCGAAATTAGATTGTTAAATTTCGGGATTTTAATTTGTTATTTGCAAGCAAGTGCTTTAATCAGATATACGTTTTCAAAGTTGCCGCCACTTATTTCTTCTAGGGTTTTACCTTCCTGTAATTCTTTGGCAGTAATTCCGGTTTCAATGCACCAAACACCATTGATACCTACGTTTTGTGCTCCTTTAATATCTGTACGATATGTGTCACCTATCATTGCGGTTGAAAGATTTGGGGAAAAATTTAGTAAATTAAACGCATATTCGTAAATATTTTTATGAGGCTTACCAAATTCAATAACTTTTCCGCCCATATTCTTATATGTTTCAGCAATAAGTCCCGGTCTGATAACGGTGTGAATGTCTCCAAATTCATCGCCTTCATTAGCTCTAAAATCGGGATTTGCATTAATTGCGGTTAAACCAAGGCGATATAATTTTTTTAATTCGGGAATGAATGGCTCAATAGCTGTGCTGTCATACATTCCTTCGGGAGAACGATAAAAATTATCGGCATACAGGCTATGCTCTTCTACTTCGTCTTCAGTAAATTGCGGAAGACCTGTATAAAAAGCATCAGCTTCAGCAGGATTGTCCACAATTTGATATCTTGTATCATTGAAAATTTTGGTGTTTTTAGAACCAAATATATAGATTTTGTTGCCTTTTATATCAATAGTATTTTTTAATAATGCACTATGCACGGCATCACCGGAAGTAACAAAATTGGTATAGTGTTCTCCTTCTATCATTCCTTTTTTTGCATAGGCTTCTATTGCATCAACAGATAATTCGGGGGTATTGGAAAGAACTATAACTTTTTTTCCTTTTTTTACCTGTTCGGCCAAAATTTCTCTACTTCCGTCATAAAAAGTTTTTCCATTCCAGAAAACCCCAAAAGCATCAACGAATAAATTATCGAACTTATCGGCTATTTCTGCAAAGTTTTCATATATTTGTCGCATATCGTTTTCCTTAACTAAAAAATCTCCCGAATGCTATCATATTCGGGAGATTTGTCAAAGAGAAAACAATGTGCTTGTCAATATATTACACTTATTCTTTTTCTGAAGAATCGTTTTACTTGCTCCGGATTTTTGACATCAATTCTTCTGTCATAAGGAACATAATCCTCTTCAAGTTTTTTTGCTACTTTGCGTTCAATTTCTTCAGCATTTTTAATCAATTCTCTTAACGGACGTTCTTCATAGTTTTTTGCGATATAATCAATATGCTTTTTCAGAGGAGCAGTGGTTTTAACTACTTCTTCCGTCAAAAAATCTTCATTGATAATTCTTTGTGCCTGTGCCGGAGAAATTTCTTCCGGAACAGCTCCTTCAATTTGAGCAAAAGCAGAAGGAGATATTGCAAGACCTATCAATAATGCTGTCAGAAATTTGTTCATGGTTTTACCCCAAATTAGTCTGTACCCAAAATCTTCAAGGAATTAAACAAGATATTGTTCAAATTAAGCCCTGTGCTGTCTTCAAACATATCCATCATTTTTACGAAACTTTTGCTGAAAGGATCGTCGTTTCCTTGAACATTACTGATATTTTCTTCTAACAATCTTTTGTAAGAAGCAGGTAAATTTTTAATTTTTTCGTTGTATTCTTCAGGAATTTCATATCCTAATTTACGAAGGTGATCTAAACCAACAACCATGTTATGACGATTCACTTCTGGAGCAATCATCTCTTGACCTTGAGCGTCGGTATATGTTGTAGCTTCACCGATATAATCTAATTTTCCATGTTGTCCGGAGCCGCGCCAAGTTTCCACGCCGCTTCTGTCACGAGCTCTGGCCCATGGGTCAACCGGTAATACTTTACCATCGGTTACACCTTCATATATGGGAGCTTCAGTAATGGCTTCTTCCATAGAATGGTTGCCGTTGTTTCTCACTTCTTCAAATACACCATCGTTAGGGGTTGTATTAAAAGGGTTAGAAGGCAATTGAGCCCACGCACTTCCTGTAAAGGCAATGGTTGCTGCTAATGCCGAAATGCCGAATAACTTTTTCATGTTAATCCTCCACACTGTTCCTCTATTATGTATAATAGCATATATTAATCAAAAATAATAGTTACAATTCGGTTACATCGTAAAAAAGTTGCTTGAAATATAATTTATTTTGGTGTTATATTGCCAAAAATTAATAAATTATACATAAATTCAAACTATTGTATAATTAAGTATAAGTTTTTATGGGGGTAAGCTATAATGGCAGAAGTTTTATTTAATGGTCATGCAGGAAGACTGGAAGGACGTTATCATCAAAGTAGTCGTCCTGGGGCTCCTATCGCATTGATTTTGCATCCTCATCCGCAATACGGCGGTACAATGAGCAATAAAGTTGTTTATACCTTGTATAGCTGTTTTAAAGATTTAGGTTTTTCAGTTTTGCGTTTCAATTTTAGAGGTGTAGGACGTTCACAAGGAGAATTCGAGGATGGAGTAGGCGAATTATCTGATGCAACGGTTGCTCTTGATTGGTTGCAATCTATGAATCCGGAAGCTCGTCAATGTTGGGTGGCAGGATATACATTTGGAGCTTGGATTGCATTGCAATTATTAATGCGTCGTCCTGATATTAATAATTTTATTGCCATTTCTCCTCCGGCTAATGAAAAAGATTTTTCATTTTTAGCTCCTTGTCCGACATCAGGATTGATAGTTCAGGGCGGACAAGATGAGATTGTGGTTCCGCAAACTGTTTCTTCTTTGGCCAAGCGTTTGAATGCTCAACGTAGTGTCAGTGTTGATTATGCCTGTGTTGAAGATGCTGATCACATGTATAACGGTCATTTGGTTGATTTGTATAAAATTGCCGGAAATTATGTAATTAATTCGGTTAATAAAAAAGAGCCGATAAAAAAGCGTAGAGGTCGCCGTAAAAAAGAAGAAGTGGAAGAGGTTGCTTTACTAACCGATGAAAGTGACGATTTTTCCGATAGTGATGAATAATAATATAGAGCCTCTTTTTAGGGGCTTTATTTTTTGTTTTTCTTATGTTATGATATTATCAGAGGATAGAAAAATGAGAAAACAGATTTTTATAGTAAGTCAACATGGTGTAGAGCCTGAGTATTTACGCTGTGTCAAAGAAGCTGCGGAAGAATTTATGAGTATGTTTCCGCAATATAAAGATGACTATCCGATAAGGCTTCTGGGGCAGTGGCGTGATCGTGATTATAAAGTTGATCGTATGGGATACAGCCGCCTTCCTCCTGAAGAAAAAAGAAAGTGTATTCCAATGACTACGGGAGAATATATGCGTCCGTATAAAAGTACGGATTGGGCGATGGCAGAAGCTAAACGTTCAGCCTTTAAGGTCGATCGACCTAATCAAATTGATGCCATGAAGTTGCTTGATTTAATGAACGAAGATCCGACAGTAAGCAGCATTCCGCAAATTAATATAAATATTGTCAAAGATGATGCGGTTGTTGTGGATGAAAACGGCAGACCGAACAATTTTGTGTATGGAATGGGGAGAGGCGATTCCGGACTGGTTCTTTCGTTAAAAAGATTGAAAGACAGATATGGTCACAATCCCGAATATTTGAAAGAGGTAATAAAAACGCTTACCATACACGAATTAGGACATGTTTTTTCGGCAACAAGGGATGGAAGACATAATGTTGCAAATCGTGATGGTTATGGTGCTCACTGTGATTGTCCTGATTGTGTTATGCGAACAGATAGTAGAGCGGATTCTAAAAAACTCACAGATGACCGCTTGCGTAGAAAAAGAGAAGGTAAACCTCCGTTATGTCCGGAATGTATATCTTCTGCAGAGGTTACGTTTGCTTACTTGCGAGGAAACAGTCAAGAGTTGGACGGAGCAATAAAAAAATTTAATTATATCAAAGATAGGTCAGAAACCTATTCGTGATTTTCAACTTTTTGCAAGAGATAGTTTAATATATAGACTCTTACGGCAGCAGAGAGGTTGTCTTCGTTTGTTCTGCTCGAGTCTATTTCGGTTACGATTTGATTTACAGAAACATTACGTTCTTTGCAAATAGTCTGCAGAACTTCGAAAAATTCTTTTTCTAAAGAAATGCTGGTTTGATGTCGGCCGGCGATGATAACGGATTTTTTAAGCATTTTTCTTTCTGAAACTGTCGATAGATATAATTTCGGCTTGATGATTTTGAACATTTTCGGGGTGTTCATCATTGATTTCGGCGCCAAAACTTAAACCGAAACGTACACTCGGGTCGCCAAAATAGGTTATGGCATCGAAAGGAATTTCCAACATATATGGGACTCGATTGAAATGCAAAACAACGGAGAAACAATCGTCATAAACACGAAGCTTTTCAAATTGATTTTGCAAAACGATGGTCATTTCTTGCGGATATTGATTTTTTAATAAAGCATCAATTCTGGTACGAGGATGGTCGGTACGAAAGGATATATAAAAATGTTGTTCGCCGGGTAATCCTTGATTTTCAACAATTTTTAGTGCATCGATAACTACATGTTTAAGTGATTTCTCAATCAGCTTGTCGTAGTTTATTTCATCAACGTATTTATCCATTTTTCCTTCGCTCCTAAAAAAATGAGCCGTTCTGTTGCTAGGTGGCTCACTCCCCACTTGTTGTCAACCAAGACTACAAGAATTTGAGTTTGTTGCGACTACAATTAAGCAGCCAAAGCAACTGGTGCTAATTCATTATCGTTAGCATTTATTTTAATTTGAACCGATAACGGTGGTATCTCACCGGATACAACATCTGCCTTTACTAAATCCCGTCAAACCTGTTTCACCCCCATAATAGTTTTTGGTGGAGGTGCCGGGTACTGCCCCCGGGTCCGAAACCTCTATTTCGCAGTGTCTCTGGTATCACAGTTGATTGCTCAACGAGTATATATATAGCTTATGATAACAAGTTTTTCAAGTTTAATTTAAGTTTTGTGTTTAACTGTTTGCTTATGCTTGTTATGTTGCGATATAGTGATATTATTCCCTTAATTATCATCAACTAAAATTTTGAGGTCAGTAATATTTGATTTTTGTATTGGTTTATTTCTTTTTATTATTAGTATGATTTTGTTATTTTTTGGGCTAATCGGCGTAATTAAGAAAAAAAATCTAATAAAGGCGGTTAGAAAAGGAAATAAAAAGTGGGTTATCAAATTTATAGAAAGCGGAATATTTTATAATCTTTTTAAGGATGATTACTTAAAAAAAGCATTTTCTATTGCTATAGAAAATGGGCATACAGAGATAGTAGAACTTTTACTTAAAAATGGTGCAGAGATTAATGAAACAGATGAAATTGGTAATACAGCTTTAATGTATGCAGCTGAAAATGGTCATAAAGAAATAGTAAAACTTTTACTTGATAACGGAGCAAATATAAAAGCAAGAAATGAAGACGGAGATACTGCAAAAACACTGGCACTAAAGAATAAACATTATGACATTGTTGACCTTATTTTTGAGTACGAGGAAAAGAAATAATATTTTAACTTTGTGCAAGACTTTTCGGTAATGCTTGCACCATGAAAATATAGTGTTATTATCTTTATCAGTTTTCATAAATGAAAGTATTGATATGACAAAAGTTGCGGTTTGGTGTCGTCATGAAGGCGATAATATTATCGGTATCGGTTCTGAAATTCCTTGGCACGTAAAGTCGGATTTTCAACGTTTTCGCCGTATTACCGAGGGCAAAAATTTGGTTGCAGGACAAACAACTTATGAAAGTTTTCCCAATCGTACTTTACCTAATCGCAATATTTATGTTTTGACATTGGATGAAGAGTATGAAGTGAGCGACAAAGAACATCATTTTGTTGTGAACGATGTCAATTTTTTCAAAGATTTTGAAGAAGATTTGTATATATCCGGCGGGGCTTCGGTGTATAAGCTTTTTATGACCGGAAGCTCGAAACTTATGCCGGAAATTGTGGTGGATTGTGTTTATAAAGGGGAGTTAAAAGCCGGTTTAGAAGGTCAAAAAGTGGATATAACCCCTTCGATTGAAAGTCTTAATAAAAATTATCGTCAACTTATTCCCGATTTTGATTTGGACAATATTTCAACTCGTGTTTTTGTTCGCAAGGGCGAATTTGTTGAGCAGGAAGTTTTGAAACATATTATTTTAGCAATTACTAATGTTTAACTTAAAAGGATGAAAGTATGAAACAGTATTTAGATTTACTCCGTGACATTATGGAGAACGGACAGGACGGTGACAATCGTACCGGTGTTTATGCACGCAAAGTCTTCGGCAGACAAATGCGTTTTGATTTGAGCGAAGGTTTTCCTTTGGTAACAACTAAAAAAGTGTTCCTCAAAGGTATTATTCACGAACTTATATGGCTGTTGTCAGGTAACACAAATATCAAATATTTGACCGACAACAATGTACATATTTGGGATGAATGGGCCGACGAAAACGGAAACTTGGGACCGGTTTACGGACATCAATGGCGTAACTGGAACTCTGACGGTATCGACCAAATTAAAGATGTTATTGAACGTATTAAGAAAAATCCGACCGACAGACGTTTGATTGTAACTGCATGGAACCCATCACAAATTGATGAAATGGCTTTGCCTCCTTGCCATTGTTTTTATCAGTTTGATGTCACTCCGGACGGACGTCTTAACTGCCAGCTCTATCAACGCAGTTGCGATATGTTTTTAGGTGTACCGTTTAATATCGCTTCTTATTCGTTGTTGACAATGATGATTGCTCAAGTTTGCGGTTTGAAACCGGGTGAATTTGTACATACTTTGGGCAATGCTCATATTTATAACAATCACTTTGAGCAGGTAACAGAGCAGTTGACACGCGAACCTTATGCGCTACCGCAAATGAAAATCAATCCTGATGTGAAGGATATTGATGACTTTAAGTATGAGGATTTTGAACTGGTTAATTATCAGAGCCATCCGAAACTTACCGGTGCCGTAGCTGTGTAGGTTTGTTTTACAAAATTATTAAGCACGTCATTATAATGACGTGCTTTTTTTGTATATATTGACAAAAAAGCAAAGATATGATAAAATCCTATACTATATATGGATGTGGAGTTTGCTATGGGAAAGTTTAAGGATAGTTGTAAAAAATATGTCGGCATGACTGCCTTATCTGCTTTATGTCTGTTTGGCGGAGCAAATGAAGTGCAAGCAAAACAGGCGAATGATGATTTTAATTTAGGGACTATAACAACAAAAGTTGATACCAAAGATTATAACATTACAGATAGTACATTTATGCATCATTACGAGACTTCGATGCAAGTATATGATGGTAAAAGAATGGATGAAATTACTTTTAGGTCAGTAAGTAGTGTTCATAATCTGGGCGATGGTTATATGTATGTTGATAAAACCGAAGGAAAAATAAAAAACGGTGAAATGAAACGTAAAAATTTTGACTATGAGCAGTATATGATAACTCCTGATGGTCGAAAATTAGATTGCAGCTTTTTTGACAGCAATAAACTTATGACACCGGAAATAACTCATATCAGAAGAGACGGAAGTGAGCGAGTAGAAACACATTCTATGGATGAGGTTAGGGCTCATAATATGAAAATGGAGATAAAGTTTAAACAACAAGCACGTAAAAATGGATTTACCGAAGAAGATGTAGAGCATTTTGAAAAAGTTATTAAAGATACCAGACGTTCATTTGAAAATGGAGATATTGGAAGACCTACCGATCATTATATAGAAAGTAGAAATGAAATGAAAACTTCGTCATTGTCGACCAATAATCAGGAAAGATACAATCAAGAAAAAGGAAAAATGACGGCTAATTTTTTAGATTTTGTTCAAAGTCAAGGTCGTACAAACAATTAAAAAATATCCCCGAATTTTTTTCGGGGATATTTTTGTTTGTTCCTAATATTTACCAAGTATAGTTCAGACCAAGTCCGAGAGCAGTTGCATCGTAGCTTGAACCAAAGGTATAATTAATCCAACCATAGCCGTACAAACTGTCGGTAAAGCCATAGCGTCCGCCAAATTCAATACGTCCTAAAGTTTGATCGTTGTAGGTTTTTATATCTTTAAGACCGGTAACAGTTACACTATCATCTTCGGAAATAGTTTGAATTACGCTCGGTTTGATATAAACTTTTGAATAATCGAAATGCTTTTCAAGTTTTAATCCGGCTTCAATTTCCAAATGCTTAATATCGTCCCATTCATATTTTTTGCCGACATTATCACTTGCATCGTCAAAATTAACTTGAGTGTAATATATCCCCATACTCGGGTCTAAAGTGATGTTCCTTGCCAAAGCATAGGTTCGTCCTGCTTCAATGCTTGCTCCAAATTCAATACCATCGGTTTCAAAATTGGCAATATTATCATTTGTACTTGCTTCGACATCTTGTTTGCCGATATATGCTGTTGCAAACAGCCAATTCATATTTTTATCATAACGATAATATAAACCGGCTAAATAGCTGTCAATTTCAATATCCGAACCGATAGTAGAGTATTTTTTAGAACCTTTACCGCTCAAATCGTATTCACCATTACGATAAGAGACAAAGGCTCCCATATTATGATTAATAGTATTTTGTATATCAAATCCTGCTTCAATTCCCCAAATTTTTGCTTCCATATCGACCGACTTGTCGATGTTAGCATTTTCTCCTTGTGCTATAACCCATGTATTGTAGAGTTGATTACCATTCCAAGCTTCAGTAACAATTCCGCAATTAGGGCAATATGAACGTGCATCAGCAACTTTGTTTGCTACATTGTGAACAACATTGCGAGTTTGCTCAATAGCTGCACTATGTAATCCGATGGAGGTCACAACTTCCGGAGCGGTCATTTTTCCATCATAATTAGGATTTAGTTTGTCATTGATATTTACGGACCAACTAAATCCTTCCGCATTGTCAACTGAAATATCCCACAAATACGGAGAGCCCATAACTCGAGCGATTTCCATTGTTGTATTATCGGTTATGTCATTAGGCGCATTCAAGAATACGGCAGAAGCTCCATCAAAAGTTTCCGGATTCAGTGAGTTTAGGATAACTTTATAATTACCGCTGATATCTCCGGCTACGTTAATTACACCAGATTTAACAGTATTGTTTGCCTTATCGACTTCTATATCTACATTAATTATAGAACTGTCGGAAGATATGGCTTTAGTCGAAAGGGTTGTAGCAGTTGCCTGACGCAGATTTTCAACTTCAATATTGCTGTTTATTCCAATAGTTAAAACGGAGTTGCTTGTCAGATTCATATTTGAAACTCCGGATAAAGTATTATTAAATATAATATTACTATTATTATCCCCATTGATATTAATGTTATAATTTTGTCCGTCGATAGCATCATCAAAGGTGATTGTTCCGCTATTTTTTGCAGTCAAATTCAAATTGAGAGGAGCATCTTCGGCACCTTCCATATAAATAGCATTGCTTTCGCCATTTACGGTGTTGCCTTGAAAAAGCGATGTTCCTTTATCTGCGGTAATGGTTATATCTTTTGCAGAATATATAGCTCCGCCTTTTGATTCTTCATTACCGGCAACAGAATTATTAATAAAGCTTGAGTTGATAATATTTCTCAGAGTAGAGTTGTTATAAATGGCTCCTCCTTGAGCATATCCGTTTTCACTTATAGCTTTGTTGTTTTCAAAATTACCTTGTAAAGTGCCAAAAGTAGAATTTTCATTTCCATAATTATTTACCAATGCTCCTCCTACTGCATTTCCGTCTGTGCTTTGAGCATAGTTATCGCTGAAATCTCCTTTTAACTCTTCTATGGTACCCCAATTCATAACAGCACCGCCACTGGCATTCTTTGTTATAGTTATTGCGTGATTCTTTTCAAAATCACCATCAATTTTATTAATTATACCATTTTGGTTATTATTGAGAGCTCCTCCTGATGCACTTCCTCCAATATTTTGAGCATAGTTATTAGTAAAGTTACTATTCATCTCTGTTATAGTAGCATTATTATTTATAATTGCTCCACCATTACTTGCTCCGCTTTCGGAAATAGCATGGTTTTTTGTAAAATCTCCTGCTATTTTTCCGATAGAAGCACCTGTTCTATTAGTTATTGCACCACCGCTAACTGAAGCATTAACTGCTTTGATATAATTTTCTTCAAAATCTGCTTTTATAGTGGTAATTTCTGCGTTTTCTCCAGAATTATATATAGCTCCTCCTTGAACACCCGAAACTCCTTTTATATTTTCAGCATAATTTCCGGCAAATTTTCCGCTTATGTTTCCTATGTTCCTGCTGTTTGCTATTGCTCCGCCAAAAACACCGACATATTTGCTTTCGTTTCTATTTCCTTGAGCATAATTGTTGATAAATTTACCACTTATATTTTCTATGTTTCCGGCGTTTAATAAAGCTCCGGCGTAAGCCAAATTTCCTTGAGCATAGTTATCCTGAAATAAAACATTTTCCATTTTGCCGATATATCCTATTCCTCCTTCGGCTCCACTACCGTTAGTAACTGCTCCGGCATTAGCAGTACCATTTAGGTTTTTCGTATGGTTGTTTATGAATTGAACATTGACAATTTTTTCAATGCCTCCTTGCATTCCTCCGCCACCATATAAATTCATTATGGCCCCACTTGTTGCAGATGCAGACACAGATTCAGCTTCTGCACTATTGCCTTGGAATAGGGTATTGGAAATTTCGCCGATTATATTATAGTTATCCATCGCACCGCCGGATGCGTGATAGTTTAAGTCTGGGTCCTTTTCTTCCGTACCGGTACGATAAGTTTTGTTGTTGATAAATTTAGAGTTAGTAATTTTTTCAATAACTCCGTATTCGTTGTTGTCAATAGCAACACCATGAGCACCACCGGTATTATTTTCTTTTGAGGTCATAGAGTTATTTTCAAAGGTTACATTATCAATAAGTTTTATTGTTCCGCCTACGGTGCCTCCATATGCATTTCCGTTATATATCACACCGCCGTGAGGAGCTCCTCCTGTATGCTCGCTGGCATAAGCAAAATTATTTGAAAAACTGCTATCTTTAATAACATCAATTACACCACCATTTAAATTGTCAATGACTCCGCCCCATAAAGTAACAGGAGAATCAGAATTGTTCTTATCAAATTTTACATTGTTGATTTCGGTAATATGACCGCCATCATTTTTGATAATGCCACCACCACCGGATGGTCCGCCTTCTAAGATTGCATCATTATTTTTAAAAACAACATTATTAAAAGCAGCCGTTCCTTTATTGATAACATTTTGCGAGGTGTTTTCCCAAGAATCGATATTTTTGAAGGTTACAGTTTGGCCATCTGCAATCGTAGTTCCCGTTGCTCCACCCAAATCTATACCTGTGCCGTTCATATCCAAAACTACATCGGCGTCGGAAACAGCCAAAGCTTCTTGCAGTTTTTCGTATGTATTAACGGTTTCGGCATTTGCCGGAGATATTAAACAGGTTGTGGCCAATAAAATTGTTAATGTTGAAATTTTACGCATAATTATGCTCCTTGCAGTGATTAATAATAAAACATTTTATATAAAAAGCAGATAAAATCAATAAATATGTGTTTTTTTCATAAAAAAACTCCGAACTGCCTTTGGGGCAGAAACGGAGCGAAAAACTATGGCAAAGTTATATAATTAGTTCCAATAGGAATCTGAATTATCTTTATCCTGTTTTTTGAATGTAACTTTCACCACTTCATAATCATTCCTTTCGGAATCCATAAAGTGACGATAGTCGCCATTCATACGATAGCTGATTTCATCACCTACTTCAATAAGCTTGAGGTCCATGTGATAGTCGTGATAGTGTATTACTACACCGACAAAACCATTCTCAAGTCGAAAGTAGAGATCGGAATATCCGCTGCTGGTTTCCGAGAAAACTCTTACTCGCTCAACCTTTGAGGTTACAATGGTTGAGGTATCTGAGTTTCTGCTTTCCTCGTTACTGTTAGAACAGCAAGATGAGAAAAGAACAAGTGACGAAATAACTACTGTAAAAAGGGTAATAATACGCTTCATGATAAAATAGACTAATTGGTTATCAGACTTCAGTATAGTGTACGGACAAAATTTTGTCAATAACTTTGCATTAAAAAATCCTCGAACTTTGAGTTCGAGGATTTTGAAAGAGATGAACTATTTTTTATAAATATTAAACAATTCCGAATATGCAAAAGATAATCCTATCATAAAATTGCTTCCGGTTTTGCCAACACCTCGGGCTTCGCCTTGAAAATATTGAACATAAGGAGCAAGGCTGAAATTATTTTTAATTTTTACATCCATTCTTCCGATTGCACTCAATTCATATTTCAGGTCGGTTGCAACATATTCACTATAGGTTAAATAGTCACGGAAATACCCTTCAAATTGAAATTTTACTTGATCGGAATTTACATATTCGGTTCTCCAACCGATTTCATAAGCAGATTTTGTTGTATGCTCATCACTATAAGTCAAATCATATTCGCCGACAGCTGCAACATAAAGATCTTTGATAATATCGCCGTTGAAAGCTTTTATACCGGCTTTACCGCGGAAAATCTTTTGTAGCGGAGCAGGATTGTTTGCCTTAAATTCGGTTTGATATGCTAAACTTGCAAAAGGTCCGGCATCTACGTTATCAAAGTCCCAATGCCACATTTTGCGGTTATAATCAGTAGTGAACAAAATTTGGTCCGCATCTTCACTGGTAGTAGTTTCGTCATCGGCAGGACGAATTTTTGTGCGTCCGTATTCAGCAAATAAACTGTTGTTCCATTGCCAAGTCGGTTGTTCATATTCCAAAACAAAATCAAATACACCTTTAATCATATTTTGGCTATCAGTACTAAGTTGTGAGTTAGGATTATCCGTGTAATATTTTGCATTTTGAACTTCTGTTGATGACATTTCCAAAGCTACACGACGAAAATTTGCACGAAGTTCGCCGATTGAATCATCTGCAACTGCGTTAAATGGTAGCAGGCAGCAAGATAAAAGAGCAATGTTTTTGATTTTCATTGATAAATCTCCGTTAGTTAAAGTTAACTACATACTAAATGTGAAGATTTTTTTTGCAATATAAATATATGGCTTGAGGATAAAAAAAGGACGTCCGTAATATTGGGACATCCTTTATAAGAACTGTTCGTCGGGGGCTAGAGTTTGCCGGCAGCCTTAAGAGCCTCGAACTTCTCGTAATAACAAGGAGGAACACCGCCTACGGAGTTAATCTCCCAGTAGAGGATATCCTTGTCGGCACGAATAGTGGCCATCAGGCGACCTTGAGTGAACACACGGTCTTTGTCTTTGGTCTCGAGCTTGCGATATACGGGAACGCCGTTCATAACGGTTTCTGATCCGTCCATACGATGATACATATACTCGTTAGGGAGTACAAGCAGGCAAACAGCCTCATAGCGATCGTTACCCGTCTTCAACAGTGCAAAACCGAGGAAAGAACCTTTTCTAACATCCCAGTTGTGGAGAGCGATAATTTCTGAAACTCTCTCCTTGAAAAAAATGTTTTCTACCATAGTGGAAAAAGATTTTTTTAGATTAATACTTATGTGAATAATTGATAAAGTTTCTTTATTATACAAAATTAGAAAAAAAAAGCAATAGCAAACTTTATGATAAAAAATACAAAAAGTTTAAAAATATGTATTGACAAACTAAAATATAAATATTATTAAAGACGTGAATTTGATGGCGGGGTAGCTCAGTTGGTTAGAGCAGCGGAATCATAATCCGCGTGTCGACGGTTCGAGTCCGCCCCTCGCTACCATCATAAAGTCTTGGTTACTTCCAAGACTTTTTTTGTTTTAAAAAAATAAAAACTCTGTTTCTTTGATTGGAAACAGAGTTTTTGTGCAGAGAAGTAATGTTTATTTGCGTTTAAAAAGTCGGCATATAAGCTCAACAGGAAACACAATACAATAATACACTACTTGATACACCAAGGCTATGCCTATTGCACCTAAAAAAGCTACCATAATTGCGGCAACATAAGTGCAACAAACTTGTGTCAGACCGATGGATGTAATCAACATTATGAGCACATAAGCAATGCTCCACAAGCTGAAACACAAACCGGTAATGCCGTTGATGGTTTTATACCATTTCTTTTTGGGCAGGTCATAGTAGTCATGAATGTTCATGGCGGTACCATGGGCGTAGAAGCCAAGCGACCAGATTCCAAAGAAAATGATAAAACCGATAAACATTATGGTATTTAATACCCCGAAACCTACAGCATTCTGCCAAACAAAGTTAATAAAATTTGTAACAGCCATAAAATTAATTTATTGGTTAAACAATTTAGTGAATAGATGAACCCGATTCTCTCTCTGCAACGGCCTCTTTAAGGCGGTCAAGCAAGATTCTAACCACATTGTGGTTGAGGTTGTGTACTTTGGTGTACTCAATGAGTTCATCCAACTGGTTGTTCTTCAGCATTTCGAGCTGTTCGTGTACTTTCAAATACTTCATGTTCGAAAATTTTTAATGATTAGACGAATAATTTATATTGAAGTTATAATATATCATCTAAAATTTAAATTTTCAAGAATATTTTTTGTATAATTTGACAAAAAAACTATATTTTGATTTGAATAATAATAATGATGTGATATAATAAGCCTGATATGGTAAGTGTTTATGAGGTGTAGTATGCCGATAAAAAATAGAAGAATCCCAACCAGAGATGTTGAATTTCAAGTTGATACGATACCTCAAGGTGCCGGTTATAATGGTGTATTTATCCCTAAAAGAAATGCAGTTGAAATATCTTATAAAAATGGCAAAACATACACGGATACATTACCGCATGAGCAAAAACATAAAGATAATGAAATAGCCGGTTTGTATGAGTATCCTGTATCACCTGAACAGGCATATAAAATATATATGCATGATGAAATTTCTGCAAACATCGCATCATTAATAGTATTAAGACAAAAATATCTTGAAACAGGGGATATATCTGTTTTTGATTATAATGGAGGTGATGACAGATATAAATTTTATAAGGAAGCAATTGAAAAAGGAGAAATAAATCCTCGTAGCGAATACAAAGAAGACTTTAATAAAGAAATGGCTCTTATTGCAAATGGAACTCGCAATATGTGGGAAGATGAATTTGCACAAGTGTATAATAAATCATCTTTGAGTTGTGCAAAGTTTTCAAGTGATAAAGATGGGAAATATGCAGAATATCACGACAAAAATTATAAAAGAGCTCTGAAAATTGCTTATAATATCGGTGGAGTTGATTTTTCCGAATATATGAATAGAGATGCCGAAATTCCTGAGATTGGGAAAAAAGGAATAGCTGATTATATGGCTGATTATAAAGAAAAAAATAAAATAAATGAAATGTCTTCTCAGCAAATTGTTGAAAAATTTGGTGTTCCAAAATTTAATGGAGATATGAGTTTAGAACAATATCAAAAGTTAGTTCAGCATAAATTGGCAATGGATGAGTTTTTGGATAATAGAGTATGGCAAGAAGATACAAATGAAAAATATATTGAAGAAATATGTCTTCAAAAAATTTTGTATGATGAGCCAGATTATGTAAATCTTAGGAACACTATAAAAGAAACACTGGGTACTTATAAATATATTTACACATTGGCACAAAATAATGTTGATCAAAAAATTGTCGATGCAGCGGTTAATTCTGTTGCAAGAGAATATGCTCAAAGAGGTGAAGAACTTCCAAAAGTTAATGAAAAAGCGTATAATGATGCGGTTAATCAAATTTATACATATAATGTAGAATTTAATAATAATAAAAGAAATGTCTGTCTAAAAGAAACACTGGTTGATGATAGTCTAATAAAAACAAATTTACCTCAATATGCTAAATCCGTACAAGATAATGCCGGTTGGAAGTCTAAGTTATACAATGTTTTCAATAAGGGGAAAAATTTTATATTTTCTTATGGTGAAAAAGTTAAGAATGAACCAGTAAATGATGTTAACAGAAGTGCTCCTAAATATAGACAATGGGAGGATAAGGATGGAAGTCGTGTTTCTGAAGTGCAATATGCAGAGCTTCCCGATTTGACAAGAACTGTAATTAAAAAACCGACAAAGTCTTATTCTGAATCTATGCAAAAAGGACATGCAAAAATTGCAGAGATGAGAGCTAAAAGAGCGGCGGGACATGAGGAAATCTCATCTTCTTCACAAGACGAAAATCCTATGGCAGCACGTCTGAGAGAGCTCCGTTTTGAAAAATCTCAGAGAACGAGCGGAAGTATTACTCCTACCAGAATAAATGCTTTGCATTTAGCTAATTTATTGGAAAGAAGTGTAAATAACTGATGGATGCTACATCTAAAAAACAACCTAAATTCGCCAAGAATTAAAAAGCAGACAATGTCCTTCAACCATGGGAAAAGAAAAAACACATATCAGTCACTTGACTGAAGAGGAAAAAGAAAAACGGTTACGGATAAAAATGAATATGAGAAGATTAAAAGAGCAACAAAATACAAAATAAAAGGCGGTTAAACCGCCTTTTATTTTGCTTAATTACTAACCATTTACCTTTTGTGCCGTAGCTACTTGAGCATAGTCAATAGTAGAATGTGTTTTTTGATAGTCTTTCAGTTGTTGCATGGCATGACCGAGAACTTTCCTTTGAGCTTTATTAGGTAAATAAATAGGATTGTTTTGTTCATCAGTTTCTTTATATACACCCTTGTCATCCACATTATAAATTTCACCGTCTTCAGGATAGCCGTCTTTTCCCGGTTTTCCGATATAGACTGTAAAATCTCCACCTTTTGCATGAACTCCATTTTCTATATAAGGATAATAACGCAGTTCCATAGATGGATTTACGTTAACAGTGGCTTCAAAACCTGACATAACTTCATCATATTTGCTTTTTCCGGCAACAGCATTATCATAATTAAATTTACCATATTGATTTTCTGCAATCTTAGTAGCAAAGCTTCTAAACTCTTCAACAGAAGCTTCCGGAGCCTGAGCTAAAATAGAGTCTTGTGTGTGAGTAATTCTCTTTTGCATCATTTCTATTTTGTCTTTAACACTTTGCTGATTATCCGTATTTTCCTGAGCTTGAGCCGGTTGTCCGTGCATTGCACCAGCAATCATACTACCTAAAAATAACTTCTGCCAAAATCTCATATTTTTTCTCCTACTAAAATTTTATTTTGTACAAATATTATAACAAAATTATATTTTTGTCAATTTTTTATTATGTTAAACTTTGCTGACATAGTCTTTTATCAGTTTTTTATGACCGAATTTATCAAACCAAATTTCCAGCTTATTTCCTTCAATATTGATTACTTTTCCATATCCGAAAGTGTTATGAAAAACTTTTGTTCCTACCGGCATATCTGTTGTAGCATTTTTTGCGGCTTTTTTTGCATAGTAATAATTTCCGCTGTTCCAACCATAATCTTCATCTCTTTCATAGCTAAAACGGTCACTGTCTTGAATTATGTTGCTGTTTTGCTTTAAGTTACTCCAGTTAGTTGTTGATTTATATGTATTTTGTTGATAATTGTTGTTGAAATATTTTGCGGCTTGATTGCATATTTCAATATATTGCGGTGGTAGTTCGTTGATAAAACGAGACGGAATATTGTTTTTCCATTCGCCATACATACGACGATTTATCGCAGTCAAAATATATAATTTTTTACGAGCTCGTGTAATTGCCACATAAGCAAGCCGTCTTTCTTCTTCCAAATCTCCGGACTGTTCATTGTCTAAAGAGCGTTGATGAGGAAACAATCCTTCTTCCCATCCCGGCAGAAAAACCGTATCAAATTCCAGCCCTTTAGCTGAATGTAAAGTCATTATACTGACCTTATTTCCGTCTTGTTGATTGTCGTTATCCATAACTAAGCTTGTGTGTTCAAGAAAATCATCTAAAGTAGGGAACTTTTCCGTATCGGACATAACGTTAACAAGTTCTTTCAGGTTTTCTATCCTACCTTCTGCTTCTGCTGACTTATCGTTTTTAAGCATTTCCATATATCCGGAATCTTCTAAGACACCACTAGCTATTTCATCAGGTTTCCATGCTTGAGAATTTTGTCGCCATATATTAAAGTTATTCATCAATTCGATTAAATTATTTTTTTATTTTCCTGAAAAATCTCCGTTTGATAGCATTTTTTCAATAGCCATATACATAGATATTTTATTATATCTTGCTTCGTTTTGAATTTTCTCAATCGTTTTGGCTCCGATACCTCTTGCCGGTTTATTTATAATACGTTCAAGTGCTAAATCGTCATGAGGTTGTGAGATAACTCGTAAATATGCCAATATATCTTTGATTTCGGCTCGGTCATAGAATTTTAGCCCACCTATAACCTGATAAGGTATAGACTCAGACATAAATTTTTCTTCAAATTCACGAGTTTGAGCTGCCGTACGAACTAAAATTGCCATATCGGAATATTCGGTTCCGTAACGATAGTTATTTTCTATTTCTTCCGTAACATAGACAGCTTCTTCTGAGCCGGAATATGTGCTTACTACTTTTACCTTGTGATTGTCAGAATTATTTGCCGGACTGTTTTCTGCAACTTTCAAGGTTTTTCCGAGACGTCCGCTATTGTGTTTTATCAAGGCTGAGGCAGCACCCAGTATGTTTGCGGTTGAACGATAGTTGCGTTCAAGTCTGATAATTTGTGCATTTTGAAAATCTTTTTCAAAACGCAAGATGTTTTCAATTTCGGCTCCTCGCCAAGAATAAATGGATTGGTCATCATCACCTACACAACATATATTGCGATGTTTTTGGCATAATAAACGCAACAAAAGATATTGTGTAACATTGGTATCTTGATATTCGTCAACCATTATATATTTGAAACGTTCTTGATATTTTTCCAAAACTTCTGGGGACGACATTAAAATATTTAAGGCATAGAGTAAAATATCGCCGAAATCCACGCAATTAAGTTCAATTAGACGGCTTTGATAAGCTTTATATATGTTAACCAAAACATTGCCGTGTATGTCGGTATTAATTTTATCAATGGTAAGTCCTTTGTCTTTCCATAGTTGAATTTTATCCAATAAACCTTGCGGAGGATATTTTTTATCATCAATTCCTTGAGCTTCGCATATTTGTTTGATTAGGCGACGTTGGTCATCTTCGCCCAAAATGGTAAAATTATTTTTTAATCCGACCAATTCGGCATGTTGACGTAATATTTTTACGCAAATTCCATGAAAAGTACCCATCCAAACCGAGTCAACCATATTACCAATCATATTGCGAGCACGGTGTGTCATTTCACGAGCAGCTCTGTTGGTAAATGTGACAACCAAACAGTTCCAAGGATTTGCTTTCATTTGTGAAAGAATATAGGCTAAACGAGTAGTTAAAACCTTGGTTTTACCGGTTCCGGCACCCGAAAGTACCAAAAGCGGTCCTTCTGTTGTTGTAACAGCTTGTTTTTGTTCCGGATTAAGTTCGTCAAGCCATGGAGCAGACGGCATTAAAGCGGATATATTGTCAAAATTTACAGCTGTATTTTCGCTGTCTAAATCAAATATGTCGTTCATCGGTGGATACTTCTTGTTTTTTTGTTTTCTGCTGCGTATATTATATTATTATAAAAAAAATAAAAGAGCTTATTTGAAACTATACCCATGAGGAAAAAATGTCAGAAATCAGAGAAAAAATTGTAAATTTAACTCAATATATGGATAAAAAAATTATCGGCCAAAAAGAAATGGTTCGAAAAATGATAATCACTATGCTTGCCGAAGGACATGCTTTGGTGGAGGGGGCTCCGGGTCTTGCTAAAACAAAAGCTATCAAAACATTAGCTGACTGTGTTTCTGCATCATTCAATCGTATTCAGTTTACTCCTGATTTGTTGCCGGCGGATATTACCGGTAGTGAAATTTATGTTTCTCAAAAGGGAGAATTTGAATTTCGCCAAGGTCCGGTTTTTGCCAATTTGGTATTAGCTGATGAAATTAACCGAGCTCCGGCAAAAGTTCAGTCGGCTTTGTTAGAAGCAATGGCCGAAAAACAGGTTAGTGTTGGCGGACAACGTTTCAAATTACCGAAATTATTTATGGTTATGGCAACACAAAATCCGATTGAACATGAAGGAACTTACAATTTGCCCGAAGCTCAATTAGACCGTTTTTTAATGTATATAAGAATTGACCAGCCTACTGCAGCCGATGAACATAAAATTTTGGAATTGGTAAGAAAAGAAGGAACTTTTGTAAATCCGAATGAAGATACACGTTTTGATAAGTTGGAAATTAAAGATATCGAAGCTGCAACAAAAGAGGCATTGAGTACATATTTGAGCAAAGAAATGGAAGAGTATTTGGTTCAACTTATTGTTGCTACCCGTCATCCTGAAAAATATGACGAAACTTTGTCCGGATTGGTAATGTATGGAGCAAGTCCTCGTGCGACAATAGCCTTGGACAAATGTGCTAAAATAAATGCGTGGATTTCCGGACGAGATTTTGTTACTCCCGAAGATATACATGCGGTTATTTATGATATTTTACGTCATCGTATAATTTTAAGCTTTGAAGCACAGGCAGAAGGTTATACAAGTGATGATATCATTACAAAGTTGTTGAATGTTGTGCCGTTACCATAGGGATTTGTTATGGTTAAAATTAGAAAAATAGCGGAATCTTTGTTCAAAAAAAAGCCTCCTAAAGACGAAAATAAAGGGCTGGTTGCTTCGTTGGAAGATTTGATGGAGCAACGTAAAAATGTTCGTTATTTACATATAAAAACTCGTCTTAATTCTTCTGTTCAAGCCGGGGACGTAAAATCGGCATTTAAGGGACGAGGAATTGAGATGGAAGAAAGCCGTGAATATGCTTTCGGCGATGATGTCCGTGATATTGATTGGCGAATTACTGCACGAAAAAATACTCCTTATACCAAAATTTATAACGAAGAAAAAGACAGAGAAATATATGTTTTGCTCGATTTGTCACCATCAATGGTTTTTGGTACTCGTAAAGAGCTAAAATCGGTAACGGCAAGCAAAATAACAGCATTGCTTGGTTGGATGGCTCAAGAGAATAATGATCGATTCGGAGCTATGATTTTTGACGGACAAAATACTTGGCAATTCAAACCTCAGCAAAATAGAGCGCATTTATTGGCTATTTTTAAGAAAATATCGTTGGTAAATCAGCGTATTACCGAGGGAAAAATTCATAGTGGCGGGTTGAACAAGACTTTGCAAATGATGGTTCAAGGCATAAAAAGCAGAGCTACGGTATTTATTGTTAGTGATTTTAGTAGTTTGAATGACGATGACAAAAAAACATTGGCAATGTTAGCTAAAAAAAGTCAACTTTTTTGTGTAAATGTATATGATATATTGGAAGAAAAAGCTCCATTCCCCGGAGAATATATGATATCAGATGATATACAATCAGTGGTATTTGATAGCCGATATAAAGCATTTTGTGATGAATATCAGCACTTTTTTGCGGATAAGAGAGAAAAAATGAAAGAATTTTGCCGCAAATTCGGTTGTCGCTATCTTTCGATAAGAACCGATATAGCAATAACCAAGCAAATGAAAATAATATAAATCTTCCGGATGTATCTTATTGACAAAAAGATATTTTGATGATATTTTGGCGGAAGTGAATTATTTTGTTTTAGAAGAGAGAAAAATGGTAAAAACTAACGAAAACAACTCATATCGCCGCGGTCAGGAGCTTTTAGACCAAGGTATGTACAAAGATGCTATTGCCCAATTTGATCAGGCAATCAACGAACAACCGGATTCATGGAAAGCATTGAATTCAAAGGGTTTTGCTTTGCAGAAACTTAGCCGTTATACAGAAGCGGTTGAGTGTTTTGATAAGGCATTAGAAAAAAATCCGCAATCAGTAGAAATTATCAATAACAAAGGTGTTACGCTTTCAATGCGCGGTCTTTATAAAGATGCGATTGAACAGTTTGATATAGCTGTTGCTCTTGATAACACATCTTTAGAAGCTTTGAACGGAAAGGCCATTGCTTTGCAACATATGTATATGTACAAAGAAGCTTTAGATGTTCTTGAAAAGGCTATGAGTATTGATGAAAAACATGTTCAATCATTGTTGAGTATTGCGGTTACTTTGCAAAAATTGAAACAATTTGACAGAGCAATTTCGTTCTTCAAAAAAGTTTTGGCTTCTGATAAATCAAATATTAAAGCTTGGAATGGTATCGGTGTAACATATCAGTTGATGGGCGATAACAATTCAGCATTAAAATGTTTTACAAAAATATTGAATATTAACAATCGTGAAATTCAAGCTTGGATTAGTATCGGTTTCGTATATCAAAAAATGCTCAAATTCCCTGATGCTTTGAAATGCTACAAAAAAGCTCAAATGATTAATGAAGGTCGTTATCATCATAAGCTTTATGATGGTTTGGCAAGTTGCTTAACTAAATTGTCCGAATTTGATCAAGCTATTGAGATTTATAAACAAATATTCAACACTGAAGAAGGTAAGAAAAAGTGGGATGCTCAGCGTTCTATTAAGTTTGTAGGTAAACTTAAACGTAAAAAAGCAACCGGAACTCTTCCTGATTTAGTTCCACCATCTGAATAATAAAAAGCCCTCTGAACAGAGGGCTTAAATTTTGTAAAAAAATTGACAAAAAATTGTTTTATATTATAATGTTACTATTAGCAATATTTTAGAGGTTGAGATGGAAAAATATATCAGAATAAATGAAGTCTTGCGCTCCGTTATTATGAAGGGCGATAATGATACAGCTGTGCGTTATGAACAAGAATTGACCTCTGCTTCTGACAAGCGTAAAAAGGCTCAGGCTGATTTTAAAGAAAATGCCGTTAAAATAAAAGAGTTAAAAGAACAAATAAAAGAAATTACCTCTAAAATTAAGACTGCGGCTACTAAAGAAGAAAAAGCTTTATTAGGCAATCGTATAAAAGAAATAAATACAGCTATTGAAAGTTATAAAACACCCGATACTAACAGTTTTTCATATTTGGATTCTGATATAAAAGCCTATTCCGGTGCATTATTTCTGGCAAAATCAATAATTACTCCGGAAGTTTTGACACAACATGGGGTTCCATTTGAATATAATGACGGAATGTTGCAAGTTGACGGAGAAAATTTGGCCAGAGGAGAGTTAGGCGGAAAAATAACCTCGCTTTCCGATTATGTTTTTGGTCGGGTTCGTGATATGAGTGAAAAAGTAACTCAACCTTCCGATATAAAAAATATAATTAAATTTGATGCCAAACGTTTGTTAAATCGAGATATTGAAGATGAAAATCTAAGTTTTGATTTAATAGAAGAAATTCATATTGCCTATGAAAAAGAACAAGCAGAAATAGCTCGTAAAAATAAAGAAATTGCTCAACGCAGAGAAGAAAGCAGAACCGGTATAGAGCTGGTAAAAGAATATCCTGACGGATATAGCATATATGAAATGCTTCCATCTCCGGTATATGATGATAATGGAAGTGTGTTACACCATACATCGCTAAAATATGAGTCTGATGAAATGGGACATTGCGTTGGTCGTGGCGGTTATAATTCTTATATCGGAAAAGAAGGTTGGAAGTTTTATACATTACGAGGTCCTGATGAAAATGGAGTATTGGTTCCGCATTGTACGATTTCTATTGAAAATGGCGTATTAAAACAAATTAAAGGAAATTCTAATACGGCGGTTAAGTTCAAATATTTGCCTGATGTTAGAGATTTTGTTCAATCATTAAATATGCCGATACCTGAATCGGAAAAGAAATATATTGGCTATGTTCGTGACAAAGATAATAATGAAGTTGATTTATTTGATTTACCTGAAGGAGTAAAATTAGGTGAGTTACGTTTACAATACGGTACATCGTATAAAGGAATTAAACTGGAAAATATAGATGAGTTAGATTCTCTATATATAGATGGTAAATTTGATGAAAATACAATTAAGCAACTTTCTACCGTAAAATATATCAAAAGTTTTAATATAAAATCTGATGAAGAAGCTGATGGGTATTCGCAATATCCGCTAAATTGTGAAGAACTGGTAATAGCAAAAGGAGCTAAAATTCCGTACAATTTAGGAGAAGCTAAAACTTTAAGACTAGATAGTTCTTTTGAAGTTAATTTTGCAGATGTTCCGGTTTTGAAAAACGGAATCGTCGGTGGAAAATGGGGTGATGTTTCGGGGTTAAGCACTAAAGAATTGCTTACTAAAATTAATGGAACAACTTGGGTTGAAGAACATTTAAAAGAAGAAAACGGTAAAATAATTATTGATGCTGATATTGATTTATCCGGAAGAGGGTTGACTTCGTTACCTCATGACTTTGATAAGATTGAGACAACCGGAGAAATAAGTCTTACATCTAATCAAATAAGAAAAATCGATAGCTTTCCTAAATATAAAAAACTCTCACTTGATAGTATCTATCTTAATGTGGAGGATATTCCTTTTTCTGAAGAAGGAATAGAAGGTGGAAGTTGGCATGATATATCTGAAAATTCTACTAAGGACCTGTTTTCAAAAATGTTTGGCACTAAATGGGTAGAAACTCATTTGTCGGAAGAAAATAAAACAATAAATACTTTTGTTGACTTATCAAGGAAAGGACTATCAAGTTTTCCGCATGATTTCGGTGATTATACAATAAACGGAGCGTTGAATATTACATACAATCGTTTGGATGAAGAATATTATGATATCCGTTATCCTATGTGTAAAAGTCTTGTTATCGGTAATTCATACTATGAAAACAACAATCCTAATCGTTTATCTTCTTTACCGGTTACGCCACTAGGGATAAGATTAGATAATATTGCTGACATAAATTTTATGGAATGTAATATCGAAGATGTTATTAGAAAAACTAAAATGCTTGATGAAAGCAAACTTTCACAAAAAGATGGAGTTTTGATTTATGATGGAGATATAGACTGGTCTCAGCAATGTATATTTAATCATCAAAGATATGGAAAATATAATGTTCCGCAAAATTTAACTTCTCTTCATATTACCGGAGAATTTACGCCACCATATTGGATGAGAGAATTTCCTCAATGTAAGAAAATCAATTTAGGCAATATCGGAGATGTAGTATTGCCAGATAGTACGGAAATATGCGAATTGCGACAAGCAGATGGTTTGCCGTTAATTACAGGAAAAAACTTAAAAGAAGTTATTATCGGGAATGAGCATAATCAAATAACAGTTGATTTAGAAAAAATGTCTCCGGATATGTTATATAAGGGAAATCTTGCAGTCCGACTTGAAAAATTGGAAAAAGGAAAAATTTATGATTTTTCAAATATCAATATAGATGGAGCAATAACAATATACGGAAGTAAAGCATGTGAGGCAGTTGTAAAATTGCCAAATGCAAAAAAAGTACGCTTCTATGAACCGATAACGGAAAAAGAGGCATTTATGATACATCCTAAAACTAAAGAAATAGAAACAGAAAGGTACTTTGATATTGATTTATTGCCGGATAATTCTTCGGTAAAACATATTAGATTCGGATATAATAGTGGCTTTACTCAAGAGCAGATGGAAGATGTTGCCGGTAAAATTGCACAAAGAGAGATTAAAGTCAGTGGGGTAGATTTATCAACAGTTCAATCTGCTCACGAGGTTATTCAACAAAGAGTAAATATGAAATGGGATGAAGAACATAAAGATATTTCCGATTTACCGCAAATGGTTGAATTAGATATTACCAGTCCCAGAAGTGATTTTGATAATAAGTTTTTAAAAGATGCTTCACCTCATCTTAAAGTTTTACATCTCGATTATATGCACGGTAGTTTAATTGATTATTCGGTTATACCGGATGATGTTAAATTAGAAGAATTTCAATTAGCGGATAGTAGGGCTCAAGATACTTTGTTGGAAGAACTCCCTAAGTCATTGAAAAAGATAAAATTATTGAGGGTTGATCATAAGAATTTAGATATGGAACCGCTAAATCGCATGCCTAATTTGGAATGGATAGATATTTCTCAAATGAAGCTTGCGGATAATGCTTTTGACAAGGTTGATCCGGAGGTTATAAAGCGTCTTAAAATCACCGGAGATAACAATGTAGAAATGCGAGTAGAAGAACTTAAGGCAATTTATAATATGCCGGATACTCCCGATAATCGTAAGATTAAGCAAATGCACGATTGGATGATTAATGATGATAATTCAGTTCCTTACGACATTAAAAGAACAGTTTTTTATTCGGTTGCCAATGAGGTTATGAGAGGAAAACACCCGCAACCGATAACAGAAGAAGAAATTGCTGCTCGAGTGCGAGGAGTTCAAAACTTTATGCTTGACAGTTGTGCTAAAATAATTATGGCAGAAGAAAAAAATCATAAAGCCGGTGATAATAAATCAGGACGTTCTGTTTTAGAGGAAAATAAGGGTAAAAAGCCCGGTTTCTATGGTCATGTCGGTAAATATTTTACCGGTGAAATGACTATAGGAAAGATGGGGAAAATGCTAAAAACAATATTAACCAAAAAAATTAAGCATCATCCCGATTATGAGCCTGCTCAAAGAATTGTTAATGATAGAATGAAATCGCATATTAAAAGTTTGCAATTAGGATTTCATGAGCAACTATCGGCACAAAATTCAGATGTCAGAACTTATGAGCATGTCGAAAAATACTATAAACCGCAATACAGTTTTAATAAAGCGGTTGAAAAATGGCACGAACAAAAAAGGTTTTATTAAAAAAGGCGGAGTTTGTTACTCCGCTTTTTTTGTGCTTTCGATTTTTATGGAACTTACTTCTTCTTCCAATTTTTTTATTCCGTTTTCAATGGTTGATTTTGTTCCGTTTGCGGCATCACTGCTCACTTGCAAAACCGATGTATCTTCATTAATTTTTCCGTCATAAATATCCTTACCGATAACATAAATCAGTACGACTAAAATGATATAAAATATGTATTTGAATAATGTTCCCATTGTTTTTCTCCTTGTTATTTTGATATAATCAAAGGAGATAATTTTACAATGGCAAGCAAGAAAAAAGCCTCCGAAGAGGCTTAAATTATTGTGATATTTTCTTTTTCAAATCGGCAATTAAACCATTTATGCCATCGGGAGATTTTTTGATAAATGCGGTATATTCGTTACGAGCCGTAATTGCAAGGCTAACATTTTCAATGATAATATCCACAATTTTGAAAGTTTCACCATCTTGTTTAACACGCCAAATTACCGAAGCAGGTTGAGCCTGTTCCATCGGCACAATGGTATTTACAAAAATTTGTCCTTTAGAAGAGGAGGGTGATGTTCCTTCAAATACAAATTCTTTTCCTTTGAACTCATCAAAACGTTTTGACCAAGTTTGAACATTTAATTTGCGATAAACATCAATAAATTCCTCGCGTTGTTCTTCTGTTGCGGTTCTCCAATAGCGACCAAGTACAAATTTGCCGATAAATTTAAGGTCGAGAGCAGAGTTAAACAACTTTTCGAAACGAGCGTCTTTTTCGGCTTGTGTAGCTTTGGCATTTATAATTTCTACAATGCCTTCGTGAGTGACTTCTTTGATAAAAGCTTCTGCTTTTGCGGTGTCAACATCGGCTTTAGCATTTGAACAAACAAGCATAAAACCGCCAATAAGAGCAAAAAGAATTTTTTTAGACATTATTTTTCTCCTAAATTAATAGTCTTCATCTTCAAAATCAAAATCATAACTTGGTGTTTCGGTCACCGATTGACATTTATTCAATTTTTGACGATTTTGTAGGTATGCTGATTTCATTGTTGCATAGAAGTCAACTGAATTTTTTTCTAAATCATCAGTTAAATCAAGAGCTTTCTCTCTCGATGTAATGATATTCAAACCTAAATAGCTCCAGGTTATTTTGTCAGAATAGTTTTTGTCATTAATTGCAGCCCAATATACCGGATCGGTATAAGCATCAACACCATAACCTACCGCAGAACGAAGTGTAAACGGACCGAAAAACGGCGCAATAAAGAAAGGACCGTCCGGCACACAATAGGTTGCCAAAGTTTCATCAAATCCGGTGCGTTTGCCTTTTAATCCCCAACCGGAAGCAACATCAAATGTTCCGGCCAACCCCAAAGTTGAATTTATTAAAAATCGTCCTACGCTAATCAAAGCATTTTTGAAATTTCCTTGTAATGTATGATTAGCAAATGATACCGGCTCTTTAGTGTTGGTTATAAAAGAGCTTACACGATTTCGCACATCTTGATTGGTGATGGCACGATAGCCTTTTGCCAAAGGTTTTAAGGTATATTTATCAATCTGATAGTTAAAATCAAACATAGCTCGATTATATGTTTCGAGCCAACCATCATTATCAGATGCCAAAGCAACCGGCGATAACAGAGAAAACGCCGTAACCAAAGCTATATAACGTTTTTTCAAAGTAAAATCCTCTTTATAAGTAGTTATTAATTGTATGTAATATAGCAATAGTTTTAGTTTTAGGCAATAAATTTTTATTTGTTACAATACCGAAATTTTTTGTGTTTTGCCAAACTTGTTTAATTGCAATAGTATCACGACAGTTAAAATTTTAATATAGAGGATAAAATAATGAGTAAACCAAATAAACCGATTATGTTGTTTGACTGCAAAACATCTCAAAGTGTTATCGGCCAAGATAAATTTTTGAAAGCATTTGAAAATATTTTGAATCATGGTGCATATTGCCAAGGTCCGGAAACAAAAGAATTAGATGAAAAATTAGCCAACTATTCAGGCACAAAGTTTTGTTCAACATGCGGTTCCGGTACAGATGCTCTTACTTTAGCATTGATGGCTTGGGGTGTAAAACCGGGTGATGCCGTATTTGTTTCGTCATTTACCTTTGTTGCATCTGCCGAAGCTCCGGTATTGTTAGGTGCTACTCCGATTTTTGTAGACTCTGACCCGAATACTTTCAATATGGATGTTAATGATTTGCGTCGTGCTATTGAAGAAGTTAAGAAAGAAGGCAAATTAAATCTTAAGGCAATCATTCCGGTTGATATTTTCGGTTCTCCTTGTGAATATGACGAAATTATGGCGATTGCTAAAGAATATGGTATGAAAGTTTTGTCAGACTCTTGCCAATCTTATGGTTCTGTGTACAAAGGCAAAAAAGCAGGTTCTATTGCTGATATGTCTGCAACATCTTTCTATCCGACAAAACCGTTGGGTTGCTATGGTGATGGCGGTGCCGTATTTACAAATGATAGCGAAGAAAACGAATTGGTAAAATCTTGCCGTGTTCACGGTATGAGCCCTGCAGATCACTATGACAACGTTCGTTTGGGTATGACCGGTCGTATGAATTCTTTCCAAGGTGCTGTTTTGTTGCAAAAGTTGACAGTATTTGATCAAGAATTGAAAGACAGAGCTCGTGTAGCAAAACGTTATGACAACGAATTGGATAACTATTTCGGAAAACAAAAGATTTTGGATAACTGCCAATCTGCATACGCTTTGTATACAATTCATTGTGAAGACAGAGACGAATTGATGGCATATTTGAAAGAAAACGGTATTCCTTGCGGTGCATATTATCCACGTCCGGTTAATACACAAACAGCTTATGCAGAATGGAACACACGTTCATTGCCGGTTTGTGAAAAATTGTCTAAAACAGTATTGTCTATCCCAATGACACCGTATTTAGATGACGAAGATTTGGATTATGTAATTACAAAGATGAACGAATTTGCAGCCAGAAAAATGAACAAAGCGGCATAGTTCAAGAAAAGATAAACCTCTAAAAAAACTCCTCTGTTTGAGCAATCATCAGAGGAGTTTTGTTATGGTTGTTTATTTTTATCGAAAAATCACCGAAATATTACCGAATAACTATATTTGCAAGAAAATATAACGTCAAAACAACTATAAGTAGTATTGATATTCTTTTATACCTTTTATATTTCCGCTTTCATAGTAAAAGTAAATAAAAATTCCTCTGTTTGAGCAATCACAGAGAAGGTAAATTACACATGATAATCTATTATATGATATAATATATATAGGAATTTTTCTGTAGTTTTTTCTTTTGTTTTTGCTAAATAGGTATTTTATATATAGAGATATACTTTATTAACGTTTTACTATATTCACTTCTTTTACAAATTGGATATATTCCGAAATTTTAATTTTTTATTGTGTATACCTTTAATATTTTCATTATTTTTGTAGGAATACGAATTTTGATTTTGATACAAAAAATTGAAAGTTCCCAATGTTTATTATTATATGTTTTTTATGATAAAAACATATCTTTATTCTTTGTAAATCTTACATACCTTTATTTTATGTAGAGGACCATACTTTTTTAATAAAATACAACAGCGATGTTGTCCGTCTAATATTATATTATCTTGTGAAATGATAGGCATCATTTTTTCATCATAATGTCTATTAACAGAAGATATTAATTTATCGTATCGTTCTTTACTCATTAATATTCCTGTTTTTTCGTAATTTTCTTGACAATACTTTTCGTATCTATTGATATTTCCATTCAGATATTTATACGGCGAACAATCTTCTAATTTATAGAGTTTGCCGTCGTGCCATAATCGTTTTATATCTTTTAATCTTATTTTTATTATTTTATATTTATTGATTTTAGTACGTTCAATATATTTGCAAAAAAAATCATAATCAAATTTTATATTTTTATCATTTAACAATCTCATTTTTGGTGTTTTATTTTTATGCTTATTTCTTTTTGTGAATTTTACACCAAATATTTTATATATCTTTTTATCAGCTTTATTTTGAATTTTTATAATAGTTATTCCCAAAAATCTGTATCTTACAGATGTTGCTGTTTTTTTTATAAAAAGTTTTTTTATAAAATTAGACATTGTTATCCTCTATAAACTGTATGTTATTACTAATTTCCTTGATATAATTTTTAATGTTCATTTTACTTCTAATTATGCCTTGTAAATTTCCATATCTTTGTTCAAAAATAATTCTATTATTAGAAAAAAGCTCTTGTTTTCCCTCTTTAGAAAATGAAGCATGCCGCTTATGATAAACATAAAGGTTATCAATTAAAACTGTTCGATACCCCGCAATTATTGCTCTCATAACTAAGTCATCTTCTTCGCAATATCCTTTACCATAAATTTCATCTAATAATCCAATTTTTTTTAATACTTTCTTTCTACAACAAAAACAAAATCCTTCAGGTGTAAAAGCAGGGTATTTATTCGCTGATGAACTGCTAACTATTTGAGCAATTTTTTCAAAATTGTAATCATTACAAGGTATGTTCCACCAACCAGTATGAGAACCAATAGGGCTTGCAAATGCTATATTCTTGTCTGATTTGAAACATTGCAATACCTTTTCTTCAAAGTTAGATGGTATCATTGTGTCACTATTTAGAAGAACAACAATATCTCCTTTAGAATGTTTTATTCCTTTATTACAAGTTTTGATAAATCCTTGATTGTTAGAATTTCGTAATAATATGTATTCATTTTTATCACAAATATCTTTTAGATATCCATATACATTTGTATCTGTTGAGCAATCATCAAGGAATATTATTTCTGTATCTTTTGATAATTTTGATTTTTCAATTGAACTAACTAATTTTTTCAAATCTTGAAATGCGTTATATACGGGAATAACTACTGATAATTTAAGATGTTTATTATCAGGTTTAGGTATGCAATTTTCATTGTATTTAAATTTTTTTGTTTTTATTTTGATACCTAAAAAGTATGTCTTTATTTTACCTTTTGGTGAATATTTTTTATTTATAAGTTTCATGATATTTCAATCTTTCTTGTATCAATTCGTTTAAATTTTGCTCATAAACATCAGGAGTAGATGTTTCTATATACTTTTGCCTTGCAGAATTTCCCATTTCTGTAAGATTATATTTGTCACTTATTATATCTTTCATTAGTGAAGATAATGCTTCAATGTTTCCAGTTTCACATATCCATCCTGTGTTTTCATTAATCATATATTTAGCCCCTATGTTTTCGGATATTATACATGGTTTTCCTAGCATTGTTGCTTCCAATACAATACGTGAGCATGATTCGTCAAACGACGGGACAACAAAGACATCTGTGTTTTCAAATAATGATTGTTTAATATCTCCTGTTACTTCATTGTGCCATATGATGTTTGGAATTTTTTTTGTTTTTTTGAACAAAGGTTTCCAATAATCTTTGGTGTTTCCTCCCATTTTTCCAACGATGTTTAAAACAGCGTTTTTACGAATATTCCTGTCTAAAGACATAAAGGCATCAATACATATATGAAAAGCTTTTCTGGGAGTGAAATATCCAACAATAGTAAATTGAAGAGGAGTTTGTTTTTTTCTTTTTTTTGTTATTTTAAACGTGTCCTCAACAAAATTATGTATTATTTTAACATTTTTATTGTATGTAACTATATGTTGTTTAGCATATTCACTAACGGTTACAATGTTTTTTGCTTTTTTTAGCACATTAGTTAATCCATGATACTTTTTACAGAAAGAAGGTATTTCTAAAGCTTCTCGTATATACCATATGTATGGTATATTTTTATCAATGCATTTTTTTACATATCTATATGTTAAAATAGTATTACATATAACTAAATCAAAGTTGTCCGAAGCTAGTTTGTTCGAAATTTCTTTGTTTTCTATAGTTAAATCTATTCCTTGTGAATGTATTTCTGTAGACAAAGGACCATTAGATAACGAATGAAAATGTACAATATTTCCTTGTTTTTTTAGTATTTTGGCAATTCCGAATAAAGACATAGAAGCACCAGATATTGATAAATCGTGAGATATTAACAGAATATTTTTTACCTTATCTTCAATAACATCTTTTGTAGCTTGCAAATAAGCATATCCGTATCTGGTGTCTGGTTCAAGATGTGCTCCTTCAGCCCATTCATTCCAAGCATTTACAAATATAAACTGTTCATTTTTAGGATTATTTTCTTGTTCCCATTCTATACATCCCTTAAGCCATTTTTTATATAAATTAGGTGATGAATTATGAAATACGTACCCATTGCTAAAAGCTTTCCGAGCAGAATTATCCCAACTAGGAAATACTGATTTAAAAGTTCTATATGGAGTTTCATAAATGTACTTTTTATTGTTAACATAATCAGCTATATTGAATACCTGACATTTAAAATTTGGAACAACATATTTGTTATTTAAATTTAGAGTTTGCAAATTGTTCATTTGGTGCGGAGGAAACTCTATTATGCTATCGAATACATCTTTATAGCTATCTATATCGCAACTACTTGTGTGAACAATACTAAAATATATTCCGTTAAAGCCATTTTCAATAGCAAGTTTTTCCATCGTATTACGGAAATTTCTTATGTGCTCATCAGAAAATAAATTTGCTCTATATAAAATGAAAAGAGGTTTATTATCAATTCTTATGTATCTATTATCTTTGAAGAATGGCAAAATATCATAAAAGAATTTTTCATCATCATCTTCTTTATGATTTTGAGGCATAATTATTTCTTTGTTACCTCCATCCCATAATTTAGACCAATTTTCATTAGCCCAACACAAACAAAAAGGAAAGTCTAATTTCTTATTATCTAACCAATTCATAATAGGTGTTTCTAACAAACGTTTACCAGAAAACCAATAATAATGAAAACAGAATCCATCAATACCATACAGTTTAGCAAGTTCAACTTGTCTATGCATTATGTGAGAAGAAGATAAGTTATAAAATCCAAGGTCATATGGAATGTGTGGTTGATAATGTCCAGTATAATAAGGGATAGTTTTGGATACATTGTTCCATTCTGTAAAACCTTTCCCATGTACAATATCATTAAGTTCAATACTATGATATTGAGGTAAATAAAAAGCAATAACTTTTGCATCTATTTTTTTATTACATTTTGAGTTTGTAATAGGAACAAAGTCTTTTTGGGAAAAAGGAGAAGAAATATATTGTATGTATTCATCTATTAAACTTTTGGATTGAGTATTTTTAATGGAAAACTTGATACCTAAAAATTTAACTATTTTTTTAGAAGGGAAAAAAGTTATTTTTATAATAGTTATTCCCAAAAATCTGTATCTTACAGATGTTGCTGTTTTTTTTATAAAAAGTTTTTTTATAAAATTAGACATTGTTATCCTCTATAAACTGGTATTTTGCAAATTTTGATAATTGTGTGGTTGTTTTTAGTTGTTTTTTTGTAATATAAAAAATGTTTCAGCTGAAACATAAATAAATTAAATTTTGTTTGATAACAGCAAGAATTGACTTTCTTGATTTCTTTTCCCTGCAATGTTACCAATGCACCGAAAACTCGCTCAAAAATATGGGCGAGGGCATTGGCTTGCGATGTTTTTCCTGTCGGCTCAAAACTATCTATGTTATATCCTGCTTTGATAATCGGTTTAAGTAAAGAAGAACGCATCATAAACATTGTGCCGGCAACAAAGGTTAATTTGTTCGGAATTGTAAACCCGAGATTTTTGATTGTATTGTTAACTTGTGGTAAAATATTGGTATAACTATCGGTTGATGAGGTGATTAAATATTTTGAACCAATCATTCCGATTTTATGGTTGTTTTCAAATTTTTTGATATTATCAGCAAAAATCTTTGGAGTTCCAATCAATGCTTCAACAAGCAAAGGCATCCAACATTTACGAGAAATCCAAACCCCATTTATTTTATCACCATTATTTAAGATTGTATTTTTAGTATGAATTTTTAATATATAGTCATAACTATCTATGTCAACATTGTTCAAAACATGAATAAATGGGCCTACATCATAACCTTTATTAGGTACAATCAATATGTTAGCATTAGGAAAGCGAGATAGTATCTTTTGTTTCACTTCCTCATTCTTTTCGACCATTGTAATATATAGGTCATAGCTAACAGATTGAATGTTAGACAATTTTTCAATGAAATAGTCTAATTGATCAATGTAATATAAATGCAAATGTACGAGTAGTGTTTTCTTCATTTTACAACCTTTGCTGTATGTCAGGATAATAGAGCATATATTATTAAATTCAATAAAAAATTATATAATTTATTAAATTAAACAAAAGATTGTACTATGTCTTTGAAAATAAATCAATTTTAGGTTGTTGAAAAATATTTTTTCTAGTGTTTTTATGGCCTGATTCAATTAAAAATAGATAATTTTTATTATACTTCCTTGTAGGTTGTGAATAATGCCGTTAATTCAACTAAAAACAAAATTTATACAAATATTCAATTTTGGGTTGTAAAAGTTCTTTTTTACTTCCAAAATGCGATACAGGATGTTCAAATATTCTGATGACGATAATAAAAGTTTTTTACCAAATGCAATTTTTAGTTGTTTTTTAGTTTTATTTTCAATCCAAATAAAACGATGGTCGTTCGGTTGTTGTCTCTTCTAATAAAGAAAAATTTTTCCATTATTTTTTTAATTGGTGGTAATTTTTTGAGCCTTTTATATAGCGTAGGGTAGTGTTGCAACAGATTATTCATTGCAATATCGTTGCCACCTTCGGAATTAATGGTATTCCATAATCCGCTTTCTTGAGTTCCGTCTATATAACTTAAATTTCCGTGGTTTTTTATACATGTCCTGATTTTGGTTCCTTGGACAACCGCCATTGCCCAAAACCATAAATCATCGGTTGACGGGCAGATAGACATAAATATATCCGTTCTGTTTACATCTTTATAAAGCGTTTTAGGAGGGAATAAGACAGTAGCTCCTGTTGTTGGCATAAGGTTGTATGAATGTGAACTATATTTTATGTTATTTATCCATTTGTTATATTTTTTTATCTTTTTGTTTTTATCAAATAAAATATAATGAGCTCTGCTGGAAATTATGCTATCAGGATATCTCAGATGTGATTTGTATAAATTTTTTATACAATCATGGTTATATATTAAGTCGTCATCCGCTGTTATAATCACGGATTGTGGAAATTTATCCAATGCCGGAATAAGTTTTTTATACGACTTGATGTTTTCGCACCAATATATTGAAAAGTTTATGTTTGTATCTGACAAATTCAGCAAATTGTCCGGTAAATCTTTTTCTTTATTGGGAAAATCGTCTTCGGATAGCCACAATATTATATTATCGGGTTTAAGCGATTGATTTAAGAAACTTTGTATGGCAATATAAACAGTATCTATTCTCGCAGAATAAGATGTCAGAGATACAATGAGTTTATTTCCAATGTCTTGTATTGCTAATTTTTTAAAATCGTCCTTACACTCTTTGGACATTGTGTTATAAAATGCGTTATAATCGATTATTTTTCTTTGCTTAATTGTTTGTAAATATTCGTTTTTTTCTCCATCGGAAAAATCGCCGCTTTTTATTTTGTCTTCAATTTGTTTGTATACTTCAAATACCTTAAAATCATCTCGTGTTTTTAGTTTTTGAGTTTGTGAATTGTTACGAATGATGTAGTTGTATTGGGCATTGTGTGTTATTGCAATTTTTTTTGCATAGCATACGGCAACATCAGTGAAATAGTTATCTTCTGCCGGATTTTTTATTTCTAAACAGTTTATGTTGTATTTGCTTAAAAATGAACGTTTATAAATTTTGTTCCAACTTATTCCTGAGGCGATGATTATCGCTCCTTTTTCACGAGATGTACGTAAAATTTTACTTTTAGATTTTATGCCGGTGTGTTTTTTATATTGTTTATTGTCTTCGCAAACTATGACATTATCGGTAGCAGAAATATCTGCATCGTGTTTTTTCGCTACTTTATATAAATCGGCAAAATATGTTTCATTAATGCAGTCATCAGAATCCATAAAACCGATATATTCTCCCATAGCATATTTTATAGCTGTATTTCTTGCGGCTGCCGAACCTTGATTTTTTTGTTTGATAATTTTGAAACGGGTATCGTTTTGTGCATATTGTTTCAGTATATCTGATGAGTTGTCTGTAGATCCGTCATCAACGCATATAATTTCAATGTCTTTAAGCGTTTGGGCTGTAAGACTGTTCAGAGATTGTATCAAATATTCCGCAGCATTGTAAATAGGAATGATAACAGATATTTTCGGTCTGTTATTGGTTTCATTATGTACGATTATTTCAACGATATTTTCTTTTCTAAAGTCTTCAGCTGTCGAGTTAAGCATTTTTATACATATTTTCTAAAAAATTAACATAAACTTGTTACATAATATATTATTTTAATGTTAATTCAATAGAAAATAATGTTTTTTATACTGAGAAAGTCCGATGTAAAACAGTTCTTTGCTTTTCTATTTATTCTTAAAACGAAAAACGGGTATTTTACAAATTTTTATAATAGTATGTCCTGATGCGGTTTGTTTTTTATGGTATAAGAATTTTTTTACAAATAAATGTAAATTTGAAAAATATAATTTTTTATGTTTTTTATAAATATACGCCTTGAGCTGTTTGTGAGTTTTTTTATCAATTCGTGTTATAAATGAGCCGTCTGTTCTTCGATAATAAAATAAAACCTTATCAATTCGGTGAAAAACTTTGTTGTCTTCAATAAAATTAAGCCAAAATTCCCAGTCTTCAAGTCCTTTATTCATATTAATATCATAGCCGCCGTATTTTTCAAAATCCGATTTTTTATAGAGAGCAGAGCATACGACTTTATTGTTAAATATCATATTTTGTTTAGTAGGAAGTTCTAACTCAAAACGTCCGCCCATATTGCCGAAAAAGTCAACTAAAGAAAAAATGACATCACCTTTTTTTTGTTCCATTGCTTCATATAGTTTGGCTAAACAGTCCGGAGATATTTTGTCATCTCCATCAAGAGGAAAAATATATTTACCTTGAGCATTTTTTATGCCGTTGTTGCGAGCTGTAACAAGTCTGCTGTTTTTCTGATCCAACAGTTTGATTTTGTCACTTTTTTTAGTGTATTCTTTTATTATGTTTAACGAATTGTCGGTTGAACCGTCGTTTACAACGATACACTCCCAATTTTCAAAAGATTGAGCTAAAACCGAATCAAGACACTCAGATATATATTTTTCCTGATTGTAGCAGGGAACAATGATGCTTATTATAGGGGTGGTCATTTTTTTGTACTCGCTGTAAAAATAGGGATTCCGCAAAAACAAAATTTTATTTTGCATGATGTTTTTTCAATTTTTAATAATTGTATTCCCAAAAATTTAGCTGTGGTTTTTTTACCTTTTACTATAACTTTTATAAGGGGAATAATATTAAATAGCTTTACTTTCCATGTTCTCTTGTTGCTTTGTTCAAGTGAAGATATAAAAACATCGAACAGTTCTTGTGATAAATTTTCTTTTGCCTTTTCAGTAACAATTTGTTTTTGTTGTTCGTTGCAATGGGTAAGCTCATTTAAGAATACACCTCTTGATTTATGGTAAAATGTCTTTGAAAACGTATCCCATAAATTGTAATTTTTTAAATTGCGTTCGAGTGTATTAACTGCATAAATTCCGTTTATTGCCTTGTCACCTCTATTTGCGGAAATGTTGTTTTTTTGATTGGTGCGATAATGAACGAGTTGTTTATCTATTATGCTTATGGATTTTGCCAGAGCAAGCATGGTATAAGTAAAAGTGACATCGTTACAAGATGTCAAATCTTCAAAAAAAACAGCATTTTCTTTAACAAGTGATGCCTTGAATAATTTATTCCATGCACAAGCACTTGTCATTGTAAAAAGTTCTGCAGAGTAGTTTTTCGGATTTATAGGTGATGCACTTAAATATTTGGAAAGAGAATTGCCGTTTGACGTATCTTTTCCTGTAGCATCATCAAAAATAGTGTTTTCGCAAATTACAATATCCGAATTTTCATTTATTATTTTGTTTAACATTTCTTCAACCATATTAAACTCAAAGAAATCATCACAATCAAGAAACAACAGATAATCTCCGGAACAATTTTTTATTCCTAAATTGCGGGCCTTTCCCGCTCCGATGTGTTCTCCGGATAATATTTTTATTCGTTTATCATTTTTTCCATAGTCTTTTAAAATAGAGAGAGAATTGTCGGTAGACGCATCGTTAATACAAATAATTTCGGTATTTTTATATGTTTGATTAACTATACTGTCCAAACATTGTTTGAGATAATTTTCGGCATTGTAAACCGGCACGATTATGCTGACTTTTTTATTATTCATATCAACCTATTTCCCAGTGAAAATTCTATGCGCCGTATGATAGAACATTTAAAAGTAAATTCAATAAAAAAAATATGTTATAATAGTATATATTATATAGCTTAAAACAAGCTTTTTATATAAATGATATACATTATTGATTATGTATAAATGCTAAAATATTTTTTATAACCGTTTAAAATCAAATAATGATTCATAATATATGTACAATATTATTGAAAATTCGTGATATTTTTTTATATCAAAAAATATAGCTGATAAAATGCTTCAGGGGGTTGCAGTTTAAATATTAATACCTATATATTAGAAGTAACATATATAAAGGACGTTTGAGTAATGGATAATAAAGAAACTTTTCCCTTATTACCGCTACGTGATATAGTGGTTTACCCAAAAATGATTGTTCCGCTTTTTGTCGGACGAGAAAAATCAATAAAGGCCCTTCAGGCAGCTGTTGATACCGATCAATGTATTGTATTGGCTACCCAAAAAGATGCAGCAGTAGAAGATCCGAAAGAAGATGAGATTTTTAAGGTAGGAACTATCGGAACAATTGTTCAGTTAGTTAAACTTCCGGATGGAACGGTTAAAGTTTTGGTTGAAGGAACAGATAGAGTTTCTTTAGATGCTTTTGTTCCCAATGACGGTTTTATGGTGGTAGAAGTTACACGTCTGCTTGATGAAGAAGAGCATGACATTGAAGAAGAAGCAATGTCTCGTGCTGTTTTGTCGCAGTTTGAAGAATATGTAAAATTATCCAAAAAAACACCACCGGAAGTGTTAATGTCTGTTACACAAATTGAAGATTTGAATAAACTTGCGGATACTATCGCTTCTCATTTATCGCTGAAAATAGAAGATAAACAAGCTTTGCTTGAGTGTAAAACACTGAAAGCTCGTTTCCATAAGCTTTTGGAGTTAATGGATTCTGAAATAACCTTGCTTGAAGTTGAAAATAAAATTAAGACTCGTGTAAAAAAACAAATGGAGAAGAGCCAAAAAGAATATTATTTGAACGAGCAAATGAGAGCCATTCAAAAAGAACTCGGCGACGGTGAAGAAGAAAATGAAATAGAAGCTTATATGAACAAAATTCATAAGACAAAGCTTTCTAAAGAAGCAAAAGAAAAAGCTTTATCCGAAGTTAAAAAACTCAAAAGTATGAGTAATATGTCGGCAGAAGCTACGGTAGTCCGTAACTATTTAGATTGGATGCTTGATATTCCATGGAAGAAAAATTCTAAAGTTAATAAGGATATGAACAAGGCTTTAGCGGTTTTAGAAGAAGACCACTATGGTTTGGATAAAGTTAAAGACCGAATTTTGGAATATTTAGCAGTTCAATCACGTGCCGACAAAGTTAAAGGCCCGATTTTATGCTTATACGGACCTCCTGGAGTAGGTAAAACCTCTTTAGGTCAATCTATTGCCCGAGCAACCGGACGCAGTTTTGTACGTGCCTCTTTAGGCGGTATGAAAGATGAAGCCGAAATCAGAGGACACCGCAGAACATATATCGGTTCAATGCCCGGTAAAATTATTAAAGGAATGAAAAAAGCCGGTACATCTAATCCGCTGTTTTTGTTGGATGAAATAGATAAACTCGGTAGCGATTGGCGTGGTGATCCGAGTTCGGCATTGTTGGAAGTTTTAGATCCGGAACAAAATAATTCGTTCCAAGATCACTATTTGGAAGTTGATTATGATTTGTCGGATGTAATGTTTGTTACAACCGCCAACAGTCTGGATATGCCTCGTCCGCTACTTGACAGAATGGAAATTATCCGTTTGTCAGGATATACGGAAGACGAAAAAATACAAATTGCCAAACGTCATCTTATGCCAAAAATTTTCAAAGAGAATGCCGTACAACCGGAAGAACTGTTTATTACAGATGAAGCTATTCGTGATATTGTGCGTTATTACACGAGAGAAGCAGGTGTTCGTAACTTGGAAAGAGAAATTTCCAATATTGCTCGCAAAGCCATCAAGGCACTTTTGATGGATAAGAAAAAAGCAAAATTACCGATTAAGGTAACTGCTAAAAATCTTAATGACTATCTCGGAGTTCGCAAATTTAGCTTTGGCGAAGCAGAGCAAGAAGATCATATCGGAGTTACAACCGGATTGGCATGGACTGAAGTTGGTGGTGATATTCTGTTTATTGAGGCGGTTGATATGCCCGGTAAAGGTAAAGTTATGCAAACCGGAAAACTTGGGGAGGTTATGAAAGAATCTATCGAAACCGCATATTCGGTGGTTAGAGCTCATGCTTCTCAGTTAGGTATTGCTGATGATGTATTCGAAAAAACAGATATCCATATTCACGTTCCTGAAGGAGCAACCCCAAAAGACGGGCCATCGGCAGGTATTGCAATGTATACAACATTGGTATCCGTGCTCACCAAAACACCGGTTCGTAAAGATGTTGCCATGACCGGAGAAATTACATTACAGGGCAGGGTATTGCCAATCGGCGGATTGAAGGAAAAACTTTTATCTGCTTTGCGAGGAGGTATAAAAACCGTTATCATTCCGAAAGAAAACGAAAAAGATTTGGTTGAGATTCCCGATAATGTAAAAAAAGGTCTGAAAATTATTCCTGTTTCTGAAGTAGGGCAGGTTTTGGACATTGCTCTTCACAAGGAGTGTGATTTGAAAAAATAAGGCAATAGCAAACGGCAGAATAAAATCTGCCGTTTTTTGTTATATGAATCGAGATTTTAAGAATCGCTACAAGATAGACGAATCAAGCAATTAATAAAAATTATCATAAAAAATTGAATAAAAATTGTTGATAACCGAATTTTTTTGTTATTTTGGGGATTAAAATGTAAAAAAAGTGTTGGAAACCGCGGATTTTATTTGACTAATAATAAAAAACGTTCTTAAATTTTGATTGTAGCGAGGTTGTTCACTCGCCTTAGTAATTTAACTTTTATATAGGGAGTCCCTTTCATGAATAAAAATGAACTCATTTCTAGCATTGCTAGCGCAACAGGTTTAACAAAAACTGATTCAGCTAAAGCTTTGGATGCTTTCATTGCTGCTGTAGCAAAATCTTTGAAAGCTGGCGAAGAAGTTCGTTTGGTTGGTTTTGGTACATTTGGTGTTTCTAAACGTGCTGCTACAACCGGTCGCAACCCACGCACTGGCGATACTATCAAAATCCCTGCACGTAAAGTTGCTAAATTTAAACCTGGTAAAGCTTTGCAAGAAGCTGTAAACAAATAATTTGTTTCAGGTATTAAAATCAGAGGCGGTTATATTCCGCCTCTTTTTGTTTTTATTGATTTTGAAATAAATATGTGTTAAATTCTGTTCCAATGAACCTTATTATTCACTTTAAATCATTACACTATGGAATGGATTTTTCTTATTCTTATTTCTCTGTGGATTGGTTTTTGCTGCTTTGGTATCGTAAATCCTCTGAGATTCGGTCTTGGTAAAGGTGAAAACACCATTTCAATTATCAAGAGTCTGTTGTTTGCTGTTCTGCTGATCGGAACATTGGCTTGTCGCGAACTGTATCTGTTGGATCTGATTTGCTATCTGGTTGCCGGTATTATCGGAGTTATTCTCGGCTGTATTCTCAAACCTGAGGAAGACACGCCGCCGCCTGATGGTTGGAATCCTCCTACTTGGCCACCACATGATGCGGATTAACAGTTTTACCGTTCTAATCTTTTTCTACCTCCGGATAATTCGGAGGTATTTTTTTGACAATAACAGTATTTGTGATAGGATAAAGAAGTTGGAGGAATGATAAAGTGGAAGAACAAAAAACAGAAACGACATCGACGATAAAAAAATTGATAAGAAAAAGATTTTTCTTTTTATTGTGGGGTGGTTTACGGTTCCATGGTTAACCGGCGGTTGGCTTTATGAAGTGTTAGGAACGGCAGATTTTAGCGAAATATGGCATAAAATTACTAATCCGAGCGAATGGCTCGATGTTTTTACAATTTATACTATTGCATTTTTGACCTTTGGCTATTTGCCCAATAGATTCAATCAGCAAAAATGGTGGAAAAAATTCTTTTATTTTGTGTGTTATTACCTTATTTTGCTAAAAATAGCCGATATTTTGTTCGGATAACATATTAATAAAACACAATATTTGTAAAAAAATGAAAAAAAAATAAAAAAAATGAATTTTTTACTTGATTTATTTTTTATTATTGGTTATAACACTCCTTGTTAAACGAATGGGAGTTTAGCTCAGCTGGAAGAGCATCTCGTTTACACCGAGAGGGTCGGGAGTTCGAACCTCTCAACTCCCACCAGTTAGAAAGCCCTGCAGAAAATGCGGGGTTTTTTGTTGTTTTTTATGAGAGGTTCAAACTCCCTCGGGAGTTCGGTCGGTTTGTAACGTTTTGTTCAAAGGCTGTCGCTCTTTTCAAAAACTAACAAACTTTCCCCCGTCGTTAAAAAACAACCATTACGTTGGTTGTTTTTTTGTCTCCGGCCGGTGTCTCAACTCCCACCATTTATATGTTTCTATCCTCTTTTTTTGTGCCTTGATGGAGCCTCAAAAGTCCAGTGTTTGCGGGGGTTAAAGAGATTCGGTATTTCATTTATGATGTGAGCATACGAACCACTGCCAAGAGATTTTTTATTAAAATCACAAGGTACTTTTAGATTGACCTCGTCCAAATCAAAAAAAGCCTAATTTAGGCGCTTTTCTTGACACCCAATCTCGCACCCCATATCCATCACCAGACTTCAGCCAAAGAACTAAAGCCCACTTGGTTATTTTACTGGGTAAGTTTCATTATAAATATCGTCCAAGTTTTTGCCGTTATATGACCAATATTTACAAGGCGCAACATAATATGGGAGTTTTCTTATTTTCTTTGTTAATGCAGATAATGAATATTCTTTTCCTTCAAAATCTACTTTTTTATCATTAATAACAGTTACTTTAATTGATGAATCTTTTTCATATACAAGCTCATCCCCAACGGATATTCCCATTTCTTTAAAATTGAGCATTGGTCTATGAAATTGTTTAACTGCTTCTTTTTCTTCAGCAGAAACTGTACCATTGAACATTTTTTCAACTTTATTAGTCATAATTTCAGATGAAGATAGTTTTTTCAGCAAAGGAATGACTCGTTCCGGTTTTAATTTAAAAAATTCACGTTTGGGGTTAATGCGAAAATCACTAAAAGCATTATGTATCAAACTTTCTATTTCTGCACAATTATCAACTTCGCCTGCCCAAATACATTCAAAAGGAAGAGGAACACCTGTGGTATAAAGTGTTTGCAATCTTTTATCTACTTGTTCATTATGAGTAATGCCTATTTTGATTAATCCTGGCATAGCCTCATTTTGTAAAACATAAACAATTTCCTTCTTTTTACTCATATTGCATCCTTTTTATAGTAATTTTTCTACATTCTATCCGAAAGTTTTATAAATTACAAGGTTCTGGCACTATTTTTTCATAATTGACTGGATTTCTGTGTTTTTCCAAGCATTCATTGTCTTGTAACGAAGGAGTTTATTATGACAATTACTTGGTATCACGAAACAAAAGAACCACCTGATTTTGATGCAAGAATAACAATTTGCGATGAAGATGGAACTTGGGCATATATGAGAGATATTGTGTCCTTAGAAGAAGAAAATAAAAAATTGAAAGCTGAAATTCAAAAACTGAAGGAGACGCTTAAATGAATACAGTTAAAGTCTATTTAGTGCGAAAACCTTCTGATTTTGAAGAAGTAAAAGCCTTATGCAAAAAGTATAAAATTCGGTAAAAATTTTCGCTATTCGGTAATTATTCGGTAATATTTAAAAATACTTGATTTTCTCCAAAAACTCCATTATAATTGGAGTAACAGGAGGAAATATGATATATTCTTTTGATGATTTGAAAATAAAATTTAGCAGTTATGCTAAAATACATGATAAGATAAGCAATGAGGTTCATTCGGGGAGACTGATACCTATTGTTCGTGAATTATATGAAACGAATTCATCTACTAATGGTAAATATTTAGCAGGACGTATTTTTGGTCCCTCGTACTTATCATTTGATTATGCTTTGTCCGGGTATGGTTTGATACCAGAGGTTGTCTATAAAACATATACATCCGCTACATTTAGTAAACGCAGAAGAAAAACATATCAAAATCATTTTGGGGTATTTACTTATCGAGATATTCCCGCAGCCGTATATCCTTTAGGTATTTTATTATATGAAGAAAATGGTTATTCATATCAAATTGCAACACCGGAAAAGGCTTTATGCGATAAGTTATATACTATACCTCCCGTTAAAAATTTAACAGAATTTAATGCTCTTTTATTTGAAGACCTTCGTATAGATGAAAATGAGTTTAAGAAATTAGATATAGATGCTATTGAAAAACTAGCCCCTTTATATCGCACAAATAATTTGAAGTTTTTGGTTAAGTTTATAAGGAGAATGAAGTAATGCAGACAGTTTTAGAACAAATGCTTTCAAAATATAAAACCGATAATGTTGAAGAAAAGAAAAATGCTTTGAAAGAAATTGTGCAAGAAGTAGCATTATGTGGACTTTCTCGTGCTGGTTTCTTCAAAAATGTGGCATTTTATGGAGGAACCGCGCTTCGAATATTTTACGGACTTGATCGTTTTTCAGAAGATTTAGATTTTTCTTTGATTGAACCAAATGAAAATTTTGAATTACAAAAATATTTCTCAAGTTTAGAAAAAGAACTGTCTTCTCTGGGGTTGCATTTTTCAGTAGAAGAAAAACAGAAAACACAAGATTCCGCTATTAAATCAGCATTTTTAAAGGGAAATACAAAAGAACATATATTGAGTATTTATGGAACAGATTTAAATATCAATTCAAATGAAGTGATTAAAATCAAATTTGAGATTGATACAAATCCACCGCCTTTAGCTACATTTGAAAATAAATATCGCTTATTGCCATCTTCTTATCAAGTGAAGCTGTATGATATGCCGTCTTTGTTCGCAGGTAAATTACATGCTGTAATTTGTCGTTCTTGGGGAAATAGGATAAAAGGAAGAGATCTTTATGATTATGTTTTTTATTTAGCCAATAATGCAGCAGTTAATTTACCACACTTAAGAGCAAGACTTGAAGATACAGGGATTTTAACTGAAAATGATACTTTTGAATTAAAAGAACTGCAAACAATGTTAAAAGAACGTTTTACGACAATTGATTTTGATTTGGCAAAACAAGATGTTTTACCATTTGTGGCAGATAAATCAAAGCTAGAATTATGGAGCAAAGAGTTCTTTATCGATATTACTCAAAATTTGAAATGCAAAGAGTAAATTTTAGATACCGGCTCAGACCAGATTGAGCAGTATCTTTTTGTAAGTGTCTGGAATATAAAGATATTCAAAAATATTAAATCCAATGGGGCTTATCCACCACCAGTTAGAAAGCCCTGCAGAAAATGCAGGGTTTTTTGTTGTTTTTTATGAGAGGTTCAAACTCCCTCGGGGGTTCGGTCGGTTTGTAACGTTTTTGAGGTAACAAAAATACCCGGAAAATGAGATTCATTTTCCGGGTATTTTGAATTTGAAAAGATAGTATTATTTTTCGATATCTTTGAAATATTTTACGGTTTCCGTTTCGAGTTCTGCTGTTGCAGGTTCATCACAAACAATAATTCCGTGGCGATGAGCTTGAAGTGCACTAATAGTCCATTTGTGGCTAATCGGTTGTTCAACCCCCATATAAACTGCATGAGCTTTTTTAGCGCCGGTTGCCATAATGATAACTTCTTTAGCATCCATAATTGTTGCAACACCTACGGTTAATGCAGTGGTCGGAACTTGTGATATATCGTTGTCAAAAAAGCGAGAATTTACTTTGATGGTATCGGTAGTCAATGTTTTTTGACGTGTGCGTGAAGAAAGGGAAGAAAACGGTTCGTTAAATGCAATATGTCCGTCTTCGCCGATACCACCTAAAAACAAATGAATACCTCCGATTTCTTTGATTGCTTTTTCGTAGTTTTCACATTCTTCTTCAATGTTTTCTGCTAAGCCGTTCAAAATATGAGTGTTTTCTTTTTTGATGTCGATATGGTCAAAAAAGTTGTTCCACATAAAATAGTGGTAGCTTTGCGGATGTTCGGGAGATAATCCTACATATTCGTCCATATTAAAAGTTACAACATTTGAAAAAGAAACTTCGCCGTTTTTATACATTTTTATCAGTTCTTTATATACACCTAACGGAGTTGAGCCGGTAGGAAGTCCTAATACGAAAGGTTTGTCGGGAGTAGGTGCAAAGTCGTTGATTTTTTTAGCAATATATTTTGCAACCCAAAGTGAAGCATTATCATAATTATCTTTGATTATTAGTCTCATTTACATATTCCTTTTTCAAAAATGGTACCATTGATTATGGTTTGTTTAACTTTAAATTTTTTATCAAATACTACCATATCGGCAGTATATCCGGGGGCGATAGTCCCCAAATTGTCCTGTTTCATGATATTGGCAGGATTATGTGAAGCCAACTGAACAGCTTTTTCAATATTTAATCCCCATGAAACCAAATTTTTTACTCCGTCAATCATTGTGAGAGCCGAGCCGGCGATAACATTATCTTCTTTACGCATAAAACATTTATCGAGATAAACTTCTTCGCCGTTTGCATAAAGCTTTGAAGATTTTTGCTTAGTCGGTTTTAGGGCATCGGTAACAAGAACCAGTTTATCAACCGGTTTGCAACGAATTAAAAACTTTATAATTTCCGGATTGATATGAAAACCATCGGCAATGATTTCACAAGAAAGTTCGGGATGAATAAATACGGCACCGACAACTCCGGGGTCACGGTGATGAATACGGCTCATTGCATTAAACAGGTGAGTTACGTGCATGATGCGAGCTTGCATTCCTTCAACCATTTGTTGATAGGTTGCGTTAGTGTGTCCGGCCTGCAATATAATTCCTTGGTCAATACAAAGCAAAGCGAGTTCTCGCATATTTTTCAATTCGGGGGCAACAGTCATATTAACAATATTGCCCTGTCCGAGAGCAATAATCTCGCGCATATATTCCAAATCGACTTCGCTAATGGATTCCAAAGTTTGAACACCAAGCCTTTCGGGAGATATAAACGGTCCCTCCAAGTGCATACCCAAAATTTTTGCACCTTTTTCTTTACCCATTGCGGCTAAAATGCTAATCATACTTTTAAAAAGTTTATTTTTGGGAGCAGAATAGAGGGTAGGGATAAATGCTGTAACACCATATTTCGGAAGACGAGCAGACATCTCCAAGATTGCTTCCGTTGTCATATCGTCAGTACCGAATCCCTCAAGTCCGTGAATATGGGTATCTATAAAACCGGGAGCGATATAGTCACCTTTAAGGTCAATAAATTTAATATCGGGATTAAAGTTTTTTTGTTTAAAACGGCTTTCGTTAAAAACGTCGGCAATTTTGTTGTTTTTAATTAAAACCGCACAGTTTTCCATTGTGGAATAGCCGTTTAGTAAAGTTGCATTATGCAGGCAGATTTCTGATGTCATATTTTTACTCCGAATCTGTATATAAGCATATTAGCATAAAAATTAAATATTGGCAGATAAAAATTAAAAAAATCATATTATTTTTATGGACAAAATAGGCAAAATACATTACAATGTATTTCATATTTATGAGGTTTATATGGATAAAACTGCTGACATTAATGATTATAATTTAGGAGCTGTATTAGACGAGCTTCCGAATACTCCTGCCGGCAGAAAAATTCGTAAATTTATCGAGAGAACCGATAAGTTTCATGATGAGTGGGGTGAAGAAAAGAAAAAAATAGATGAACAAGTTGCTAAAATGTCTCCGGAAGAAAAATTACAAAAAGCATTGTTAGGTATGAATCGCTTCGGATTTGCAGGTAAAAGCGATGAAGAAAAAATAGCTAAAATAGATGAGATAGCAAAAGGGGATATCTCCGGATATAAAGAAAGAGAGGGTAAAGACATTTCTTTTGAGGAAATGAAAGAGAAAAATATTGACCGTAGTGCAAGGAAATATTTGTACTGGCAAATGGCGGCTTTGAAAATAAATTCTCGTTTCAATCCTGATTTTGATGCTTCGCTTAATAAAGGCTATTGTACAGCCTCATTGATGATGTGTTTGCGTGAGAGTGATAAAAGCGGTGAACTTGATGCCATATTTAATACCGATACCGAAAAACTTGCGCATCCGGGAACACTTTTTAAGCATCTGCAAACAATGAACGGCGGGAAATATGCGGAACATATTCATCGCAGTTTTGATGAAGGGGCAGTTGATGTTAGAGATATAATAGATAAGCACCAAATGAAACCGGGTGCCCTTGTTTGTTTGACTATGGGAGATAGAGATAACCCTTCGTTAGATGACGGACATTGTCATTTGATGATGTATGTCGGTAAAGATGAAAAAGGTCATTGTTTTATGGGCTTTGATGATGATATGAAAAAAGGACATTTATCATCTAATGGGCAACGTACCGGTTTTGTATGCGATTTTCCGAATATGACCGCTGATATAATAAAAGATCATCACTATATTCCGCAAATGAGAGAAGCGGCAGAAACAATACAAACCGAAAATTCTTCACAAACAAAGGTAACAATGCCGATTGCGATGAAACGCAGTGGTATTGAAATGTAAACTTGACAAAAAAATATGAATATGTTATCTTTTTAGTCTAATCGAAAATTATTTCATAAATTATGTTTTACTAAAATATCTAGTTATGAACAGAGATCCTAGAATTACAGAACTTGTACGTAAAGTATTGAGAGATTCAATCGGGTTACGCGAGGGTGAAAAAATTTACCTTGAATTTGAAGGAGAACAAACTCTTCCTGTTATGGAGGAGTGTATCAAAGAAACAATCAAACTCGGTGCTATACCGTTTTATTTTTTCAATGATACCGCTCATCACATTGCTTTGACACAGGGTGCTACAGAAGCGCAGGTAATGGCTTTGGGACAGATGCACGCTCAAATTATGGAGCAGATGGATGCCTATTTGGTTATCCGAGGTTATAACAATCCTTATAATGCGAGTGTACTCACTCCGGAGGAACAGGCATTGTATAACCGCTGTTTTATGAAGCCGGTGCATTTTGACATTCGTGTTAAAAAGCGTTGGTGTGTGATGCGTTGGCCTACTAACGTGAGTGCTGCTTTGGCAAAAATGTCAACCAAAGAAATGGAAGATTTTTATTTTTCATCTTGTCTTATTGACTATGACAAAATGGCAAAGCGTATGGTTCCGCTGGCGGAGTTGATGAAAACTACCGACAAGGTTACAATTATCGCTCCCAATACGGAGCTTACATTCTCCATTAAGGGAATTCCGGTAACGCTGTCGAGAGGTATTCGCAATCTGCCTGATGGCGAGGTATTTACCGCTCCGGTAAAAGATTCGGTTTACGGATGGGTGAGATTTAATACCGAAACTCACATTAACGGTGATGTATTTAAAAACATTACTCTTAAAGTGGAGAAAGGTAAAGTAACTCATGCTGAGGCCGAAGTTGGCGACAATGAGAAGTTGCGTGCGGTAATCAAGACCGATAGAGGTTCTTGCTATTTCGGAGAGTTTGCGTTTGGTGTCAATCCTTACATTACTCGTGAAATTTGCGAAAATCTTTTCGATGAAAAAATTGCCGGTTCGTTCCACATGGCGTTGGGTAACTCTATTGTGACCTCAAACAACGGAAACAAATCGTCTATTCATTGGGATTTGATACAAATTCAAACTCCTGAATATGGCGGTGGTGAGATTTGGTTTGACGATGTTCTCGTTCGCAAAGACGGTCTTTTCGTTCTTCCTGAACTGAAGGGCCTAAATCCTGAAAATCTGAAGTAGTCAGATGTACGTTTGAATTATCCCTGTTTGAAAATTATCAAACAGGGATTTTTTTATGCAGATTAAATTGACTTTACATGTTAAAATTGTTAACCTTATGGCATAATAAAAACGGAGGTGTAATATGCGAAATACCGGATATGTAAAAGTTTGGGGTGCAAACAATCAAATAATTATTGTCGAAGACGGTATAGAACGCATTTTAGGTCCTGACGGAATCCCCGGTTTATCAATCACCATAAACGGCAATAACAATTTGGTGCGTATAGAATTTCCTCGTTATTTTGAAGATTGTAAGTTAGTAATTGTCGGAGATAATAATTATTTTTCAATTCTTTCTATGTACAGTAAAACTCGTATCAAAAGAGCTTTTTTTTATATTTCCGATGCTTGCTCCATTGAAATCGGAAGAAATTGTTATCTCAACAATGGCGTGACAATGATGGCAAAAGAAAAATCCGGAGTTAAAATAGTTATCGGAGATGATTGTGTCATTGCTTCCGAATGTATGTTTCGTTGTGGAGACGGGCATACTTTGATAAATGAATATAACGGAAATCCGCTGAACGAACCGGATGATATTATATTGGAAGACCATGTCTGGGTGGGGGTAAGATGTTTGCTCTTAAAAGGAACATATATTGCCGAAAATTCTGTAGTCGGAGCAATGGCATTGGTAAATAAAAAATTTGATATTCCTAATGTGTTGGTTGCGGGAGTTCCTGCAAAAATAATTAAAAGCGGTATAAATTGGGATATTGCCGATTATAAGACTTATATGGACGAATAAATAAAAGATAAAAATATTGACATTTAATAATCACAGGTATATAACCTCCGTCTATTTGTGATTATTAGCTCTATTTTTCTAACTCAAAAATTTTTCACTATGGAAAGAAAAAATTTTAAGCTTTACAACGGTATTACTGTTGTTACTTCGAGACTTAATCAGCAAACAAGTGTTTCGGTTACCGTCAATGTCGGTCATGTAAACGAACCTAAACTTGGTCTGGCAGCTCTTTTTGAGCAAGTGTTATTGAAGCAGTCATGCGGTATTCAGGCAGTGTATGGCGGTACTATTACGACCTATTTTACCGGTTGTGATACTCAGGATTTGGAGTTGACGCTGCGCAAATTGGCTAATTTGATGAGAATGCCATACTTCAATCCGGAGCTTATCAAGATGACTGCCGATGACATTGTCGCTCACACTCGTGATTTGGCGCCGCTGCCAAAACGTCAGATGAAGTTGTTGTACAAGCATACGGCTTTTCGTGATGCTCGCAAGGTTTGGGACAGCGATGTTTATATCGATGCCATTAATGGTTATGGTATGAACGATTTGTATGAGTTTGCAGCCAAGTATCTCACCGGTAAAAATATGGTTGTAGCCATTAACTGCCCCGATTATACCGATGAAGAACTTCGTAACATGGCAGAGAAATATTTTGGTGAAATTCCGGCCGGCCGCAAGCACAAGGTGATAAATGATATTTACACCGGTGGTTTCGACCGAATTGCTTCTAAAGGCAGCTATCGTCAAGTGATGATGGGTTGGGATGTTTCCAATTTGTCGAATGTTGCTGAAGCTAACGTTTTGATGAGTATGTTATCGGGACGTTTGGAACGTTCTTTTATCGGTAAGGATGTTGATGTCGAAGTAAAGATTGCCGGCTATTATGGAATGAGAACTCTGCGTGTTGCCGTAACATCGCATGATGGTGAAGATATAAATGAATTTATCGACATCATTTGTGCCAATGTTAACCGTTTGCGCACATCTCTCGCTTCTGATCGCCGTATGGAAACTTCTCGCAATCGTGCTATGGCCGAAAAGCTGTTCATTTTCTCTCAACCGCAGGATCGTGCTGTTGAGATTGCATGGCAGGTTCTCGGACGTGGACAGATGTATGATATTAACGAGCGTATTAATGCCACATGGCAGGTGAACGCAAGTGATGTCAAAGAGATTGCTGAGACTATTTTTTCAAAGCCGTTAACTTGTGTGGTATATGCCGATGATGGTGTTTATTCATACAAGGAGATAAAAGCAAAATTGTGAAAAAAAAGCGGTTAAATTCCGCAGTTAAACGTAAATATTGATTTTAAAAGAGCTCGTCGTGAGACGCGCTCTTTTTTTTGGATGCAATAAAAGGCTTATTATTTAACTAGATTACCACGTCGCTATCGCTCCTCGTAATGACAGAAGATAAATATAACGAAGATTGCAAAATCTTCGTTTTTTTGTTGCATATCTTTATCTTTTTATATAGTCTGTTGATGGATAAGAAAAACTTATCTAGGGCGTCGAAAACCCTTTTCATAGACAGTCGCTAGGCTATGGCGACTAACAAAAAATACGCCGATTTCTGTCTTGGACGGATGTCGGCGAATAAGGCTGTATGGCTAAATAAGCCGAGCCGTCTTTGTCTATGAACGGTTTTCGAACATCCGCCCACCTCACTGGTGGGTTTTTGTTAATTTAATTGGAGGTGTTCATGAAAAGACAGTTTAATCAGTCTGGACGTTCAATGGTTGAAATGTTGGGAGTTTTAGCAATTATAGGAGTTTTATCCGTAGGTGGAATTGCCGGATATTCAAAAGCTATGGATAAATATCGAACACAGAAAGCTCTTGACCAATTAACTATATTGATTAATAATATCCGTTCTTTGCCTAATTTAAACGGATTAGACAGTTCAAGTTTTAATACTGAATTAGCAATTAGGTTAGGTATTGTTCCGACTGAAATGTTAAATGGAAAAAGCCCAACAACTGCTACGAAGGCATATAATGTTTTTAATCGAGAAATAGATATAGCTATGGGAGATTTTGAGTTTGGTATAGATTATCATGTTGGATCATTATATGCTTGTACAACTCTTGCGGCAGCTGATTGGGGAGATGGACTTTCTTATATAAGTATAAATGGTATTGGAGATTCTTTTTTTAGAGAAGATTTACCTTTAAAAGCGTCAGTAGCAGCACAACATTGCCGCATGCAGTTTGAAGGTAATGATAATGAAGGATATATTGGAATAGCTTTCAAAAAATAAAGCCCTGATATTCAGGGCTTTGGCTTATTTTTCGGTTTTGCGTGATTTCATATATTCTTCCAACCAGTGAATATTATACATACCGTCAATATATTCGGCTTGAGATATAATTTCCTGATGTAAAGGAATAGTAGTTGAAACACCATCGATTACAAATTCTTCTAAAGCACGACGAACTCTCATTAATGCAGAATTACGAGTATGTCCGTGAACAATAAGTTTTGCAATCATACTATCATAAAACGGAGGAATTGAATATCCCGAATAGATTTCAGAATCTACACGAACACCTAAACCGCCGGGAGCATGCCATTCGGTAATTTTTCCCGGACAAGGAGTAAATGTTTCCGGATTTTCGGCATTAATACGACATTCAATCGCATGACCGTTGAATTTTATATCTTTTTGTTCATAACCTAAAGCAGCACCGCTGGCAATTCTGATTTGTTCACGAACAATATCAATTCCGCTGACTGCTTCGGTAACCGGATGTTCTACTTGTAGACGAGTATTCATTTCCAAAAAGTAGAATTTTCCGTCTTCAAACAAAAATTCTAAAGTTCCGGCATTGAAATAACCGATTTTTTCGATAGCTTTACGAACGATTTCACCGATTTCTTCTCTTTGTGCCTGATTGAGGGCAGGAGAGGGACTTTCTTCAATAACTTTTTGATTGTTACGTTGAATAGAGCAATCTCTTTCACCCAAGTGGACAACATTACCATATTTGTCGGCTAGAATTTGCATTTCGATATGGCGTGGTTTTTGTAAATATTTTTCCATATAAACCACATCACTAGGAAAGGCAGCTTTTGCTTCTGCACGAGCCATTGTATAAGCCTCGGTAATGTCGTCATCGCTGAAAGCAACTTTCATACCCTTTCCGCCACCGCCGTCTTTGGCTTTGATAATAACCGGATATCCGATTTCATTTGCCCATTTCTTTGCATCTTCGACAGTGTCTAAAGAAGGAGAACCCGGAGTAACCGGAAGACCTGCCTCAATAGCTGCTTGACGAGCAGTGATTTTGTCTCCCATTTTACGCATTTGAGCAGCAGTAGGGCCAATAAAAGTAATGCCGTGAGATTCTACCATTTCGGCGAAATCTGCATTTTCCGATAAAAAACCAAATCCGGGGTGAATTGCATCTGCTCCGGTAACTATGGCTGCAGAAATAATTGCGGACTTATTCAAATATGAATCGGCAGAGCGGGCCGGTCCTATACAAACAGCTTCGTCAGCCAAGCGAACGTGCATAGCGTTTGCATCGGCTTCGGAGTGTACTGCAACCGTTCTGATGCCCATTTCACGACAAGCACGATGGATACGCAAAGCAATTTCGCCACGGTTTGCAATTAAAACTTTTTCAAACATATTAAATTCCCAGTTATTATTCAATAACAACAAGCGGTTCGCCATATTCTACGGGATCGCCGCTTTCTACCAAAATTTTGGTAACTTTACCGCCCATCGAAGCCTTTACCGGATTGAAAGTTTTCATAGCTTCAATCAAGCAAACGGTATCGCCTTGGCTGACTGTATCACCGATTTTAACATAAGGTGCGGCATTTGGATCGCTTGCAAGATAAACAACACCAACCATCGGAGATTTTACACAACCGGGGAGAGAAGCAACATCAACATTGCTTTCTTTGTTTTCTGTCGGAGTGTTAACAGGAGCGGCAGGAGTAACAACCGGAGCCGGAGCTACAACAGGAGCAACTGCCGGAGCAGTTACAACACCACGGGACTTAATTAATGAAATGCGAACACTTTCTGTTTCATATTCTAATTCTGCTAAATCATTAACTTTTAAAATTGCTGCCAATCTGCTAACAATTTTGGTATCAATAGTATCTGACATTCAAATTCTCTCTATAAATTAATACTAAACATCGTATTTTTACTCTATTGTGTTTTTAAAAACAATAAAAATATGCAAAAAATGCGTATTTTTTAATAAAAAAAGCTAAAAAATGGTCTTTTTTAGCTGATTTTTGCCATTTTTTGATATTTTAAAATTTGTGGATTTTAATAGACAAATTAAGTTGACAAAAAACATTTTAAGGGGTATTATAAGAGACGATAATCTATTATCAGCTATATATTATTATCGTATAGCTTATGTAAAAAAAGAGTACACACTTTAAATTAATTTATATGAGCGTATTTTCAGTGAGAAAGACCAATGGTCATTGGTGGGAAGGTTCGTTGACAATCAACTACAACCTTTGGACAGTTGCAAAGCTTATCGCTTGCGTAGTGTTAATTCCATTCGTAGTTATCTACATGTTGGGCAAGTATCTGTGGCTCGGTTTGTGCTGGGTTGCACCGTTTATCTGGGCAGGTCTCTGCTGGATTGGTGCGCAGATAGCTCGTTTTTGGAGATGGCTTTGCAGCCTCTTCAAGCGTAAGCCTAAAGCAGAAACTCCTACGGAGGATAAACCTGATCGCAATTGGTGGTGGCTTCTTCTTATTCTTCTTGTAGCACTTTTGGCACTTTTCTGCCTTAACAAGTGTAGCGGGGATGATGATAAGGGTGGCAATTCAGTTGTGATTGAGCAGCAGGAGAAGGCTAAGCAGGTAGTGGTTTACGACAAGGCCTTTGATAAGGTTGTTGTTGCTCGTGCGTACCTTGACGGTGTGCAGGAGAAAGTAAGCAAAACTTGTCCTCGTGCACTTGTTGGATTTAAGTTTATCGACGACAAGTCTGTCGCTGATTATAACTTTACCGGCAAGACATACGAGGAAGCCCTTAAGATTGTGGCTGACAGCTGGAAACCTCTGGTGGTTGACAACGTTAACGTTGAGCTTACAGAGGATCAGATGGCAACGGTTACGTTGGTAGCGATGCGTATGGGTAAGTACGGATTTACTCGTTCAACTTTCCTCAAGAAGGTTAACGAAGGCAAATTTGAGGAGGCGACCGACTGGTTGCTGCTTCAGGATGCTAATGGTAATATCCGTAAGACAGGTGATGAGCCGAAGCAGTACTTCTATGTATTGCGTATGCTTTGGACAGGTCGTTTATCTTATGATGAATTGCTTGATATGCCGATGTTCTCTTACAAGGGTTGCGATGTCAACCAGATGTATGATAAGAACGGTAAGCATAAATGGCATAATTCTATCGACCGTCAGCTTAACAACGGAGCTTATCCTACACCAAAAGAAGCTTTGGGACTCTAATGTCCCCTGAAAGCACTAGAGCTTCTCCGCCGTAAGGTGGGGGAGCTTTTTTGCTTTTAAAATAGACAAAAACATTTTTTTGTGTTAATATCCTCATAAAGTTTCGGGAGGATTGTAATGTTAAAAAGTGAAGCCTTAAGTGTCATAAGTGAATTTCAAGAAAATAAAGACCTAAGTTTTAATCAGGCTCTTGATTTTTATAAAAAGCTACAAGAAATAGTCGCGGAATATCCCGAATATTCTGAATATGTTGCACCGGCTGTGGCTTATTCATCCGGCAGGGATTTTATGTGTGCAGACATAATGCCTACCGCAGTAAAAACATTTGAGGCTGCTTCAAAAAACCTTTCTAATGAAGAAATATGTAATAATTTTGATCTTGCAATGAAGCAAAGTCCAAGATTTGCATTATCTTTTGCTGAAAATATATTAAAAGACAAACCGGAATTGGCAGAATATATTTTTCGAAAAACAATGGATGATGTCGATAATACTGATAGCAACGGAATATTCAGATACAAAAGAGTAGCGGTTAAATGTGTTGAACAAAGTAAGGAAAATGCTTCAGCAATGTTGAGCGAAGTGATGCAACATCCAAAGTTGAAAAATGAAGTATATCTTGATTTAAGTAAAATATATATCGCTCATCCCGAGTTAAGTGAACAAATTTTTAGAGAATTGGAAAATCCTGAGATTATATCTTCAAAATATGGTTCGTTTTATGCTAATTTGGCAGATATAGCAGTTTGTAACATTGCCAGTGAAGAGCCTGAATGTGAAGGTTCTGTATTTATAAATATGGATGAACCGCAATTTGACAGTAAAGAAGATGTCGATAGAGCTATCGGCTTGATTGAAAAATATATTGTTAAAGAGGATAATAATTCGGCAAGCCTTAATACGGCTTTTTCCAGTTTGGGAAAAATAATGGTGAATTTTCCGTCACGAACACAAAAAATAAAAGATATTATAGCAACAGGATTAGAGCATCCGAACAATAATTCCGTGTCCAAAAAAACAGCTTGGAGAGCTACAAACGACTATGAAAAGTTGCGTAGTAGCGTTTCATACTATGAAAGAGGGGAAAAGACCGACGATTGTCCGTATGGAATTAAGAGCCTTAACGAAATATCTCCCGACGATGTTTGTGTTTTGGTTTTAGGCGGAGATGGAGTCAGAGGCGAAAAAGAAATAAACGGATACATGAGCAGTGTTTATCAGCTGTTGAAAGATAACGATTTAGAACAAGATGTAAAAGTATGTGGTGTCGTTTATGATTTTGGTGATTTTTATAATCAAAATCAGGCTCGTACCAAAATGATGGAAAAATATCATCGCAGTATTAAAATGGATAAGAAGTTAAGCGAAGATACGATAAATCCCAAATATGTCAAAGATATATTCGACAGATTGATTTTGCCTCGCATATCTAAAACCAACGGAACAGAAAAACTTGATGCAGAAGATGCAGCACAAAAGATAAGAAAACTCAATATTGTTGCACATTGTCACGGCGCTTATACTGCTTTGATGTTAGAAGAAATGATGCAACAAAAAATGCAAGAATTGGGATATAACAAGGAAGACAGAGAATATATTCAAAAACAAATGTTAGTTGTTGCTCAATCGCCTTATTGTCCGTTAGGTGTTTCAAAATCTACTTTTGTATCATTCTTTTCTTCAGCAGATATGGAAACCAGTCATTATAACAATTTTGAAAGAGCTGTGCAGTCGATAAGAAAAAGCGAAAAAATTCCGTTGAGTTATTTTCCGGGAAATAGGGGCGAGTTGTTTCTTGCCCACGAAATGGGAGAAGGAGCTGATGAACACAATTATTGGGGATTGCAAACTAATAGTGCGATGTCGGAAGATGGAGCTAATTTGATAAAAACAGAAGCTCGTGTTTTGGTTAATGGAGTAGAGGGAGCATTAAGTCGTCGTCCGATAGAAGATGTAAGCTTTTTGGCAGCTACTGATGAAAAAAGCGAAAAATTAATGGAACAAATGACCGAAAACGGTGAAAAGCTATATAGAAAGATGTGTGCAATATCTATGGCTGTGGCCAAACATCGAGCAGAATACGAATAGTTTTTAATTGTTTATGTATTTTTTGACAGCAAAAATCTGTTTTTGTGATTTATTTTTTTGCTAAAAACAACATATTAGCGCTAAAATGCAAAAAAAATAAAAAATATACTGGACAATATAAAAAATATCTATTATAAAGCTTGCTGTATCCGATGCTCGGGTAGCTCAGTCGGTAG
>JAGBDC010000025.1 GCA_017937705.1 Alphaproteobacteria bacterium | reverse complement strand
CGGAGTATAAGAATTTTGATTAGGCTTCATATAATAATATTTGCTTTGTCCGCTCATAGGCTCACTTCGTTGTATCGGTGTTTGCCCGTTAAATATGCCTTGTAAAATATTATAAGTTTCATTTGCCATTTTTATCTTCTTCCTAAAAAACAAAAAACCGAAGAAAATCATAAACTTTCTTCGGTCAAATTTTACACAAAAAAACAGGCGACTTTTCTCTAAAGCCACCTGTTCCATTCTAGAAAAAACATATACCACAAACCGTCGAAAAAGTCAATATTATCTAATAACAGTTGTGGATAACTTTTCAAATATCTATATTTTCCGCCACTATCATAGGAATTGTTACATCATCGTGAAGAGCATTTTTGTGTAAAATTTCTATATATTTACGCATATTATTATCATTATCCTCTATTGAGGCTACCAATAAAGATTCTCGGCTTGCCGCTTCGTATCGTTTCAATAAAGCATAAGCCCCATATAATATATTATATATCAATATAGATTGCTTATTATTTAAATCCGTATTTGAAAGCAAATTAACAAGATTATACACTCCATCCGTAATATTCTGCGGAGACACCTTTGTTTTCTTTGCTGTAATTAGTTCCATATTCATAAAAACCTCCTTTTAAAACAATCTATAACACAACCTAAAATTATTAAAAATATTTTTTTGCAATTAATAACAGAAATTTGCAAAACATAATTTAATATATACTTATAGTTGTATTTTTATCTTGTGATAAAATTCTATCAGCCTATCTAAACCCCGACACAAATCACAATATTGCAAATATGCTATTTCTCTTTTTTTTCGTTCCGAGTACGATTTATCAATTTTAGGAAACTCATTTTCAATACACACTCTTCTGACAATAGGCCAAAATTCTGATGGAACAGATTTTGCTGCCATAAAATAGCGACTTCTCATTTCGGTTAAAATGCCACTTGATATATTTGAACTTCCACAATCTACCTTTTCCCCTCCCCAAGCTGAACCTATTACATTAAAATGTCCTTTTTCATAATCTGATGCTAAATATTCCCCTGCTTTTAAACGATCAATCGCTCCGGCTCCTGATGAACCCAAATCAAGTTTTCCTTTGTAATAAAGTCTTTCTAAAACCGTCATTTTACAAACACCCTTTTTGGTACGAACAAAACCGGCTTTTATACATTTTGCTTTATCGACATACATTTCATCATATTTTTTCATATCAACCTCCTCACACTAAAATACATTTAATGTAATTATTGTCAATACATTTTATGTAAAAAACTGATATTTTTACCAACTTCGCAACTATTACTTGATTTAATTGAATATCCGTAATATAAAAAATACATATTTGGTAAAAAGGAATAAGATATGTCAAAATGGAATTGGTTACGAGATTATATGCGACAAAACAAAATCAGCCAACAAGATGCAGCCGAAGCATTGAACTGGAAAAAGCCTCGCATATCGGAACTTTTGTGCGGAAAGAGAGATTTACCGGTGGATAAAGTTTTACCGGCCGCTCAATTTTTTAATCTTGATTTAGAATCCTTAACAAAATTCAACTCAGGTTTTTCAAACGAAATTCCGCAACCGACAAAAAAATCATCATCATCAAATAAACAAATATTTTTTGCCGATATTATAGATTGTATATCAACCAAAGGGAAAGGACTATCCGCTCCCGTAATCGGTCAATATCCGCTTAGCAAAGAAATTATAAACAGTCTTAATGTATCTTCAATTAATTCGTTAAAAGCGATAATTGTACGAGGAGACACAATGTCTCCGACAATATGCGACAAAGATATTGCCATTATCGATACCACAGTAAATACCCCCGAATATGACGGGATTTATCTGTTCGAATTGCAAAAAGAATTATTTGTAAAAAGACTTTGCTTTAATGAATTCGAACATAATGCACAAATTATATCCGACAATCCTTTATATCCGACAATAACAATTCACAATTTAGATAAATTGTCTTGCTTAGGTAAAGTCGTAGCAATTATGAAAATATTAAAATAAAATCTACCAACTTACTCATCATAAGAAAGATTAAGTTCTAAAGGAGCTTTTGCTTGTCGCAATTGAATTGCAAAATCCACTATCGCTTTTCCCATATCAATTCCCCAAGGAGAACTGTTTTTAATTCCCCCATGAATAACAAGGCCTCTGCGACCTAAATCATCTGTTTTTTCTCCGGCAACCAACCACGCACGATAGTCACCCCACAAATAATATCCTCCCGGCCATTCTCCACGCCCGAACAACCCTTTCATTTTCATCCACAAACTTTGTTCATCGTATGCTTGCAATGTTTCTTCTCCTACAAGCCATGTTCCGGCAGGAACTCTGCTACCGGCATTTCCTTTCTCGGCTTGAAAAATATCATACTGCTTATTCCAGTTATACTCAGGAACATACATATTAAACAAAGACACAAGAGCAACAGAAAATGCCACTAAAAAAGACCTAACCACTTTATGACGACACAGATAAGTATAAACAACCGCTAATATCAAAACCGATATATAAGCTATATTGAACCATAAGAAAATTTTTGGAGAAGAATATAACCATCCCCATTGCGGATATCCCCAATAAAAGAACTTGTCCAGACAGTATTCCTGAATAAAGCTATCACTTAGCAGTGTAATATATGTGATATTCCACAAACTTAATACTAAAATCATTATTCCAAAAATCTTTTTAGCCATTGTCTATCTCCAAAAAGAAATATTCGTACGTTTTTGCTAAAATAACATTCATAAATACGATCACCGGAGAACCTAATAAAATCGTCAACCAACCATCTGTTCCGAGGTAACCATCACAAAATTGCATTATCGAATACATCAAATTAAAAACCACCGTAATAAATAAAAATTCCCAATAGTTTCCTTTGGTGCGTGCGTATGCAGTAGAAATCGAACCGCTACGTCCGATAACAGAACCAATCCATCCCATCATCGGTCGATAAAAAATAAAAGGAGATACAATACTGAATATAACCATAGTAATCGTATTTAAAACCAAAGGGTCTTCAGTATATTTTTGCAAATAGAATACATATTTATCCACCCAAGAATGATTATCACTGATGAAAGGAATTATCAAGGGAATGGCTATAAGCAAAGTCGTAAAAAACAACATCAGACCAAAAATACGTGATGACGGCATTAAAGTATCAAAAATTTTCGACGTCATCATATATGGTTTTCTATCAAAATAAAAACGGAAAAAAGAATACCAAAACATATAATACGGAACTAACCACAACAAAAAAAGTTTATCTTGCCATCCGTTAATAAACTTAAAGCCTACAATCATAAAAATAGCATTAACAATCGAGAACAATGACATTTCGTGCCATTTTCTGATGCAATACTTTGTACTGTTTACAAACAATCTCTTGAGCAAAATTTTTCGTATTTCTGCCATATTTTTTCCTCATTAATTCACACTATGATTAATCGGATTAAACCTCAACAACATTGTTTTCCACATATCATATTTATGCGGATATTTTTGCGACAAAATACCATAAGGAGCACATATATAAACCGCTCTTTTGGCACTATCGGCAACCGCCCTGAAATGTCGGTCGCTGTTATATCTTGTTTTATCTAAAATATCAACATCTTTAACCGTTCCGTCCTTATTAAGCGAAGCTCTGATTTCTATTATCATGTCTTCAATACCCATTGCTCCCGGATCCAAATTCCAACAAGCACGCAATCTTCCGGCGATAGCATCGGCTTCGGAAATAGATAAATCGCTAAAATATGAACCGCCGATACCGCCTTCTATTCCCATATTATTAACTTTGGTACCGGCCTTGATAGTTGCATTTGCATTTTGCTCACCGAGTTTTTTCTCCATATTATCAACGGAAGCTAACAAATCTTTCAGCGGATTGGCTAATACCGGCTCCGATTTTTTAGGAGTTTGTTTTTTAGTTTCAGGCTTTTTCTTTGTGACCTCTTTCTTTTTAGGTTGAGGTTTGGGCGCCGGTTTTGGTTTAGGTTTCGGGTCCGGCTTTTTCTTAGGCACAGGTCTCTTTTCCGGTTCGGGAGGAACAATAAAATCCTTTTTAGGCTTTACCGGCTCTTCTTTTTGCAGAGTTTTCTCTTTTGTTTTTTCAGTTTTTACTTTTTCAGGTTCGCTCTGCTTCGGTTGTTCTTTTTGTTTTGCTTTAGGTTGTTCTTTTTTTACTTTTGTTGCCGGAGCATCTTTTTCACCAAATTCGGCTTTAGTAGGCAGATTTGTTAATTCGGAAAGCTTAACCTCATTCAAATCGACAATAATCGGCACTTGATCTAAAGACATATCCTTACGCCACAGCACCGACACATCGATTGCTGTTAAAACAACAACAATTAAGTGCAAAGCCAGTGATTTATATAAGGACGATTTTCTCAATTTTTATTTCTTCTTTGCTTTTATATTACTTCTTTGGGTTTGATTCGGTGCCGGATCTGTCTTCAATCCGACTTTATCAAAGCCGGCATTTTTTAACAAAGCCATCAAACCTAAAACTCTACCGTATTGCGCACCTGTATCACCTGAAATAATAACACTTATTTCAGGATTAGCATCTCTTACGGCTTTTACTTTATTAACAATTTCATCGGCAGGAATTTCTTCTTTACCGATATAATAATATCCGGCTTCATCAACACTGATATTTAATGTTGTTTCTTTTCCGGCCAAATTTTGACCTCCCACCTTAGGCAAATCAAGAGCAATACCCGATGTCATCATCGGCGCCGTAACCATAAAGACCACCAACAAAACCATCATAATATCCATGAGGTTAGTCATATTAACCTCGGCATTACGACGACTTCTGCGGCGATTTGTTTTTGAACGCAACAAATATGCCATTATTCACCTGCCATATCAGCCCTAATTGCAGTATCATCAATTTCACGAGATAAAATGCTTGAAAATTCTGCAGAAAAATTTTCAAGTCTGTTTGCATAACTATCAATATCAGCAGAAATTTTATTATAAGCAACCCAAGCCGGAATAGCCGCAATCAAACCGAATGCAGTTGTATAAAGAGCTTCGGCAATACCGGGGGCAATAGCCGCTAAAGAATTGCTTTGTGTAGCTGCGATAGCATTAAAGCAATCAATAATTCCCCAAACAGTACCAAATAATCCTACTAACGGAGCAACTGAACCGGTAGACGCCAAAAAACCCATTTTGGTATCAAGAACTTCTATTTCCTTATCCATTGAAACAGCCATAGCCTTTTCAATTCGTTGCTGCAAAGAAACTCCTCTCAACCCCCTATCTGTTTTTGATTTCATAATATTGGTACGACGCCATTCTCTCATTGCCGCAACAAACATTGCTGCCATAGGGCTATCAGGCTTGTTATCAATATTTTCATAAAGTTTATCCAACGAACCGCCTGACCAAAACTTAGATTCAAAACTGCGAGAACGCTGTTTCACATCTCGCAAGGTAACGATTTTGTCAATAATAATAGCCCACGACCACACCGAAGCTAAAATCAAACCTATCATCACGACTTGAGTAACAAAGTCCGAATTCCAAATCATATCCCACATTGACATAGAACTGCCGTTTGCAACATCTGCTAAAGTTTGCGTTTCCATCTTTACCTCATAAAATTTTGATACACTGATAGTTGGACTATAACCTACTATAAAAAGTTAAAAAATCAATTAATTTATAATTACTTTAATAAAAAAATTGACTTTTTTAACTATTAAGGATATATTTTTGTCCATAAGAAAAAATTATTAACACATTAAATTTCCAGCTTATGAAAAAAGTTTTTTTATTCTTGACCGGAATCATTTTGTTGTCCGCATTTACTGCTTGCAACAAAATAAATACCGAGTGTGAACTTGTTGACTATGTCGAAAATTGCATGGTTATTCCTGACACCTATGTTTGTGTCGAAAAAGACAGTACCGATGTTTTTTATATGACACCGGACACCGAGGACTTTCTTGAGCCTTCTTCGTCTTTTTTAACCAGAAACATGGTCAATGATGGTGACAATGTTTATGTTTACAAATGCGATGATAACTATGCCGTCAGCAGAATTAACATAAACGACGCCCGAGCTATTCGTAGTGTTTTGAAAAGTGATGAATACAGCAATTGGAAAATTGCCGCAAGATGCGGAATTGCGCTTATCATCGCACTGATTGTTTTCATACTTTTCTCTTTCACGGACAGAAACAGTCTAAAATTTATTTTACTGGCTGTTCCGATAGGTTTTATAATTGTCGCAACAACTGCAGACGTTGATACCGTAAAATTTGTCGGCACCGGAACCGTTACCCAAGTTGAAAACAACACCGTGTATGTTGATAATCCTAACGGAACTTTACAACACACAAACGACATTTGCACAAATGAAGCTCTGTACGAAGGTCAGGAAGTTAACATTTATCAGTTTGAAGACACGTTCTTTGCCTCTGAAAAACGAATTGACGATGCAACTCTCAAGTATTCTGAGATAGTTCCGAAAACTTGGTGGATTTACACCTTAACGTTTGCCATTTCGTTTATCGTTTTCTATGTCATTGCTGTCTTTATCGTAATTTTTGCTTTATGGAAATGGTTTGCCTGCCGCTACAAAAGCAAAATATTTTATGATAACAGCCCCGATGAGTACAAAGACGAAGACTAAAGTCAGTTTTCAAATAAACTTCTCAAAACCGCCGAACATTTAAATTCGGCGGTTTTTGCTATAAATAAATTGACTTTTTTAAACATTTCTATATATTACACACCACGAAAAGAATTATTAACATATTAAATCACCTGCTTATGAAAAAGATTTTTCTGTTTTTGACCAGCATCGTATTGTTGTCCGCATTTACTGCCTGCAACCATATCGATACCGAGTGTGAATTGATTGATTATGCCGAAAAATGTGAGATTGAGCGAGATAAGTATATTCGTGTTGAAAAAGACAGCACCGATGTAACTTATGTTGTTCCGAACACCGAAGACTTGGCTAATCCGAGTTGGGCTCTTCAGCGTATTTTAGTTGAAGATACAACCGGAGTTTATGTCTATCGTTGTGATGACCAGTATGCAATCAGCAAAGTAAATCTTGAAGATGCTCGCGCAATTAGGGATATGCTGAAGGAAACCGAATTTTCCGACACAGAAACCGCAACAAATTGCCTGATTGTCGGTATCATCGTATTGATACTGGTTGTTGTATTTGTCAATGTATCAACAGAAGGCCAAATTATCTGCTTTTTTATTCCTTTAGCTATTATTATAATAGTCGCTACCGGTTATGAAAGCAGCAAATATGTCGGGCAAGGAACGATTTCGAGCGTAGAGAACAACATCGTTTACTACAACAATCCTCACGGAATTTTGCACTACTCAAAAGACATTTGCACCAAAGAGCCTTTAATGGAAGGACAAAATGTCCATGTTTACCAATTCAGAGACACATTTTTTGCGTCTGAGAAATTTATTGATGAAAAAACTCTCAAGTATGGAGAAATTGTTCCAAGTACTTGGTGGATATATTCATTCACATACATATTGTGTTTTATCGCTTTTCTGTTTGTTATTGATAAATATTGCACAAACAAGAAACCGAAAAGAAAAAAACATACTTATGTTCATGCAGATATGTAAGCAACTCTGAAAAACAATCAAAAAACCGCCGAATATCATAATTCGACGGTTTTTCTTTATTCTCCTTTGAAACTTTTCACAAGTTCTGCCGGCAAACGGGAAGGTCGCTTGTTTTTCAGCAGCACATAAACAACTTTAATGTCTAAACTAACCAAAACATCATCTCCACGCATAATATCTTGGTGCATTATAACCGAAGCCCCTCCAAACTCCGTAACTTCGCAAACTACAGTCAACAAATCGTCCAAAACCGCCGGAGACTTATAGTCAATATCACAATGACGAACTACAAATGCGGCTTTTTCCTCTTGTTCTAAAGCATCTTGTTGTCTTAATCCGATTGCTCTTACATATTCGGTACGAGCTCTTTCGGCAAATTTAAGATAATTGGCATAATAAACTATACCGCCGGCATCGGTATCTTCATAATATACCCGTACCGGAAAATAAAATTTGTTTCCTTCAAATTTACCTTGTACTGTTTCAACTTTATTCATTTTCTTCGCTCCCGAATAAATCGTCTTGTTCATTGTATTGTTTTATATTTTTACGCAATTTGGGAATACCCAAATATTCGCATCCTAAATCGGAAATAACACGTCCTCTCGGAGTCCTTTGCAAAAAACCCAGTTTTAACAAAAATGGTTCAATAACTTCTTCAATGGTATCTCTTTCTTCCGATAAAGCCGCTGCCAAAGTATCAGCTCCTACCGGACCTCCGCCATAATTTTTAGCAATACAATCAAGATAACGTTTATCAAACGCATCTAATCCGAATTTATCTACATTTAATCTTTGTAATGCCATATCTGCAGTTTTTTCACCGATTTCACCATCACAAATAACTGCCCCGAAATCACGAACTCGTCGTAACAATCTACCGGCGACACGAGGTGTTCCTCTTGAACGACGAGCAACCTCTCTGGCTCCTTCGGATGACATCGGAACATTAAGCAATCTTGCTCCACGAAGCACTATTTTTTCCAAATCTTCCGGAGAATAAAAATCTAAGCGCAACGGGATACCGAAACGTTCACGCAACGGTGTGGAAAGCAATCCCGAACGAGTAGTTGCTCCGACCAAAGTAAACGGTTGTAGAGGAAGACGAACAGAACGAGCCGATGGCCCTTCTCCGATAATTAAATCAAGTTGAAAATCTTCCATTGCCGAATATAAAACTTCTTCAATAGCCGGATTCAAGCGATGAATTTCATCAATAAACAATACATCATTTGCTTCCAAATTGGTGAGAATTGCCGCCAAATCACCCGACTTTGTAATCATTGGTGCTGATGTAGCCTTAAAATTAACTCCTAATTCTTTTGCAACAATAGATGCCAAAGTTGTTTTTCCCAATCCGGGAGGGCCGAATAACAAAACGTGGTCTAACGATTCTCCACGCATTTTGGCCGCTTCAATGAAAATTTTCAAGTTTTCGCATACCTGCTTTTGTCCGACAAAATCACTCAAAGATGTCGGACGCAAGTTAGCCGGAGCATTAACGCCATTATCATCTTCCGGCAATTCGTGAGGCGTAACTATTCTTTCTTCCATATTATTACATCTCCTTATTACCAAATTCTTTTAATGCGGTTTTTATCAACGAAGCAAAATCAGCTTCAGGATTTTTTGCCAATGCCAAATTGACTGCTCTATAAGCCTCTATACGAGGATATCCCAGATTAACCAAAGCAGAAACGGCATCTTCCATTTGCCGATTTGAATTTTCTGCGACAACATTTATCGTTGACGGAGTATCTTCAACAGCAGCAACATAATCAACAGTATCAGCCCCAACCGGTAATCCGACCATTTTCCCCTTTAACTCGGTAACAATTCTGGCGGCCAATTTAGGTCCTACGCCATTTGCACGAGTAAAAGATGCTTTATCTTGTGCTGCAATAGCTTGTGCTAATTGAGACGGAGTTAAAGCAGATAAAATACTTAAGCAAACTTTTGCTCCGACACCTTGTACTTTGGTCAAGGTTAAAAACCACTCTTTTTCAAGTGCAGCTCCAAAGCCATATAAACTTATACTATCCTCTCTGACAACGGTTTCGATAAAAAGTGTTGTTTCTGAGCCCTTAATTAGTTTTGATAAAGTCTTGCTTGAAGCATAAACCAAATATCCTACACCATTAACATCAACAACAACACAATCTTCGCCAAAACTGTCAACAACCCCTCGTAATTTGGCAATCATATCTTTTTCCTTATATCAAATTATGGTTCAAGACCGCTATCACCATTACCGAATGGCAAATATTGACCTACTCCGCCAAAATATTTACGGAAGAAACCTTGTTCTTGTTCTTGATTTGGAGTTTGTTCCTCTGAAACATCTACTTTCTCACCATGTTTTTTATTTAATTTTTGAATGCTGGTCACTTTATCTTCGGTATCAAATTTAATTACTAACAATTCTCTGTTAACTTCTTCCGGAGCCAAAAAAGCAACTTGTTTAATTTCGGAAGACATATAAATCCATGTATCTTTATCAAGCGATACCACATTTGAGGGAGAACCTAACACTTCTAAAACATCATTTTTTGTTTGTCCGTTAAACACCATTGAAATTTTTTCTTCAGAGGGCATATTACCGGTATGAGTTATAAAAATATCATTACTGCAAGCAGAAATCATTGCCACCATACTTAATAAAAATACTTTGTTTATTGACATCTTGTTACTTCCTTATCATTATGACCTAAATTGCTTAACATATATAACACAGGGAAAATATTTATGCAAAAAGAATTTTCTTATCCTTTGATAGTTGCCGATATGCCGTTAAATGAACAACATTACCACATGACGGCAAATGCTGAAAATCTTATATTTTTAGCTGAAGTTTTACAAATCCCCGAAGTAAAATCGCTTGATGCCGATTTCAGACTAAAACTTAATCACAATACCAATATATTAGGTATATCAGGCCATATCAAGGCGGAAATCGTACAAAAAAGTGTAATTTCACTGGAAACATTTTCCACAGATTATGATTTTGATTTTCAAACCGATTATGATGTGAAAGCCACTCTTGCCAGTCAAAAAGAAGAAGGAGATGACTGGGATAAAGAGATGCCGGAGGTTGTGATCGGCGGAAAGATTGATTTAGGAGATATTGCTATCGAACAAATTGCCTTGCGTTTAGACGATTACCCCCGCAAAGATGGCGAAGAATTCAGCTTTGTTTCCGAGTTTGATGAAGAAGACGATGTAAAAAACAATCCCTTTGCAGTATTGGCAAAATTAAAGAAATAAAAAAATTATGCTTGCAAAACTGTTTTTTTTTGGTTAAAAGACACATAACCTTTTCATCGCTGCAGAAAATATGTTGCATTTTGTAAAAAAATGTTTTATTACTGTGCTTTGAAATTTTCGTGATAACAATGATTTTTTGAAAAGAATAAAAAAATGGCAACACCAAAACATAAAACTTCAAAATCACGTCGCAATATGCGCCGTTCTCACGATGCTTTAGGTGCAAACTCTTATCATGAGTGCCCTAATTGCGGTGAGTTAAAAAGACCTCACAACGTTTGCCCTTCTTGCGGACAATACGATAAACGTGAAGTTGTTGCAAAAAAAGCAGCAGAATAATTAAATCATATTAACCTAGATGGAGCAAAATTTTGTCTGATAATCTGGTTATTTCAATTGATGCGATGGGGGGAGATAATTCCCCTCGAGTCGTAATAGAAGGAATTAATATCGTCGCAAAGCGTAACTCTGATTTGCGTTTCTTGCTTTTCGGCGATGAGAACAAAATTATGCCTTTGTTGAAACAGTATCCTAAAGTGGCTAAGGTTTCAAAGGTAATTCACACCGAAGAATATGTCAAAAACGAAGACAAACCTTCGCAAGTGATTCGCAATCGAAATACCAGTATGTATATGGCAATTGATGCTGTACGTTCAGGTAGAGCCCGTGCCGTTGTTTCCGCCGGAAACACCGGTGCGTTAATGGCTATTTCTAAAATGGTACTAAAAACCATTAAGGGAATACATCGTCCTGCAATTTGTACCATCATGCCACATATTGACGGCAAATATGTTATGCTCGATTTGGGAGCTAACACCGAATGTGATGCAATCAACTTGGCCGAATTTGCCATCATGGGTAATATTTTTGCCAAACACGCTTTGGGACTTAAAGCTCCTCGTGTGGCATTGCTTAACATCGGTGCCGAAGAAATGAAGGGTAAAGAAGAAATTCGTCAAGCCCTAAAAATTTTAAAAAACCCTCAACTTGACATTAACTGTACCGGTTATATCGAACCGCATGACATTGCCAACGGTGCCGCTGATGTTATTGTTGCCGACGGTTTTACCGGCAATGTTGCACTTAAAGCTACTGAAGGGACCGCAAGACTCGTTGTTCGTTTGATTAAACGTGCTGTCAAACGTTCTATTTTTGCCAAAATCGGTCTTCCGTTTATGATGGGGGTAGTACTCAAAATTAAAAAGAGTATGGACCCACGCTCATATAACGGTGCAATGCTTGTCGGTCTAAACGGCTTGAGTGTGAAAAGCCACGGCGGAACTGACGGAAAAGGCTATGCAGTAGCCATTGACAATGCCGCAAAACTTGTTCGCCAAAACTTTGTTGATACGATTCGTCAAGAAGTAGAAAAAGTTGATTTAGACGAATTAAACCAAGAAAGTATTTACGAAGGATATTATCTATGAGCCTCATAAGATCGCAATTAGTTGGCACCGGATATAGTCTTCCTGCCAAAGTATTAACTAATGATGATTTATCAAAAATTGTTGAAACAAACGATGAGTGGATTAGCACTCGGACAGGTATCAGAAGCCGACATGTTGCCTCTGAAGGTGAATATACTTCTGATTTTTGTGTAAAAGCCGCTCAAATGGCTATGAAAAATGCACAAATGAGTGCGGAAGATATCGATTTCATTATTTTAGCAACCGTTACACCGGATAATACCTTCCCTTCATGTGCCGCTAAAATTTCCAAAATTTTAGGACTTCGTTCCGGAGTTGCTGCTATGGACATAAATGCAGCTTGCTCAGGATTTGTTTATGCAACACAAATTGCCGATAATATGATTCGTTTAGGACAAATTAAAAATGCTTTAGTTATCGGTGCCGAAACTTTATCAAGAATTACCGATTGGACTGACAGAAATACTTGTGTTTTGTTCGGTGACGGAGCCGGTGCAGCCATTTATAAAGCTGCAGAATGTGAAGGAAAAAATACCGATACAGGTATTTTGGCGACTAAGATTTATGCCGACGGTTCACAATATGACAAACTTTGTTCTGACAGCGGCGTTTCTTTCAATCAAAAATCCGGATATATTCACATGGACGGGAAAGAAGTGTTTAAGGTTGCCGTTCCCAGTTTGGTCCAAGGTGTTGAAGAAACATTAGCAATCGCAAATGTCAGCATGAGTGATGTGGATTGGTATATTCCGCATCAGGCAAATTCAAGAATTATCGATTCTGTTGCAAAAAAGCTTGAGATAGATGAAAGCAAAGTAATTGTTACCGTTGACCACCACGGAAACACCTCTGCAGCCTCAATCCCCTTAGCTTTGGCCGAATCTATCGAAGCAGGAAAAGTGAAGAAAGGTGATTTGGTTGCTTTCAGCTCTATGGGAGCAGGCTTTACCTGGGGCGGAATGATTATAAGAATTTAAATTGTAGATAGTTTTTAAAAATATTGGCGATATATTTTTTTATTGCTATATTAAAAAAAATAAAAAAATAGAAGGATGGAATAAAAATGAAAACAGTTACAAGATCTGATATTGCAGAAACATTATACCAAGAAGTTGGTTTATCTCGCAAAGATTCTGGTGAAATTTTGGATATGGTTTTAGAAGAAATTACTGATGATTTAGTAAAAGGCAATAACGTAAAAATTTCTTCTTTCGGTACTTTTACCGTACGTCAAAAAAACACACGTATCGGTCGCAACCCTAAAACCGGTGTTGAAGCAGAAATTTCTTCTCGTAAAGTTATTTCTTTCAAACCATCTCAAACAATGCGTTCTTCTTTGAACAAATAATTCTGTCGGATGAAACATGGTTGTCAACAAATCTAAAGCGGCATTCAGAACCATTGCAGAAGTTGCTGATATGTTGGGTGTTGGCACCCATGTTCTTCGTTTTTGGGAAACCAAATTTAATCAAATTAAACCGTTGAAAATGAACGGTGGTCGCCGTTATTATCGCCCTGACGATGTAAAGCTTTTAGAATGTATTCAAAAACTTCTTCATAACGAACGTTATACTATCGAAGGAGTGCAAAAACTATTCAAAGAAAAAGGTATAAAGAATTTTGTCGGAAACACAATTTTAGATGACCTTTTTGCCGAAGAAATAAATGAAACCGAGCCCAATTGCGATGAAAACACATCATCTTTATCTTCAGATATCATCAAAGATATAATAGAAGAACTTTCTTCAATAAAATCAGAACTGCAAAAAGTTATTTAATATCACTCATTTATGAGTTTTGCATAAATTTCTCTATCATAAAAATCACCATAGGCAAATATAGCTTTGCGATTGGTGTTTTCAAATTTATATCCGTTACGAATAGCTACATTTGCCGAAGCTCTGTTGCGACTGTCACAACTGATAATCAAACGATTAATTTTTGAAGCAAATGCATATTTCTCGAGTTGTTTCAAAGCATCAGAAACATATCCGTATCCGGTTTTATCTTTTTTTAACCAGTAGCCAATTTCTGCACTATGGTTATCTAAATCAATATTATGAATATCTATTGAACCAAGTAATTTCTTTGAACATTTATCTGCAATAACATAGGCAAACTTAGCTTGCGATGCCCACGCTAAATTAAAATGTTTAGTAGCATTTGTAACACTATCAAAACAATCAGTTTTATCCACCCACATCAAATATGAGCGTAAAAATTCCCTGTTACTGTCTATTGCCAACCACATTTCGTTGTCATAATTATGGTCACGTTTGTATAAAATAACATTTGTTCCTTCAATAATTTCAGGCAAAGAAAATGGCTCTAACATAAATATTCTCGCTATTCTTCAGGTTTTATGGTAATAAGGGTTACTTCGGCCGGAGCTAACAAACGCATAGGAGGTCCCCAATATCCGGCACCATTTGAAATATATAAAACTTTCCCATCTATATCATATTTTCCGGATAAATAATTATTAGCCCATTTTACCAATATATGAAACGGGAATATTTGTCCTCCGTGAGTATGAGCGGATAACTGCAAATCAAACCCCATATTCAAATATTCTTTAGCAAATTTAGGATTATGAGCCAACAAAATTTTATAATCATCAACTTCGCTACCTTCCAGAATATTAGGATATTCTTTCACAACTCTTTGCATCGAATTGTCCGGTATGCCAGCAATATAAATACCGCTATCCCCTACTCTCACACCATTTTCGGACAAAAAGTAAAAGCCCATATTTTGAAACTGCCATTGTATCGGTACCAAACCATTATAATATTCGTGATTTCCGGCTGAAACATAAACACCATGCTTAGCAGATAATTTTGATAATTCTTTTAAATGATTACTTATATACCCAATACCGTCATCGATAATATCTCCCGGCATAACAATAATATCAGGATTAAGCGAATTAGAAAGTTTAACCAGTTTTTCAACTCCGGATACCGGTTTTCTGCCATGTAAGTGAACATCATTAATTTGTAATATTGTAATTGGCTCACTAATTTTGCTGCTTATAATTTCAAGTTTATTAACTACCGGAAGTTTTATTGCTTCAAAAATTGCATAAACAGACACTGCTACAGCTAATAAAACGGTTATAATATTGACTTTTATAAGTAAAGACGTATTAGTCGGATTCCAAAGCTGCGATTTTCCAAAAATTTTATAGGCTACGAACCAAAAACCATCACGGAAAAACAACATAATAAACAGAATGAACACAAATCCGAAACATGCATATCCGATATTTGAAAAAGAATTGAAAATTGGTCCGTCCAACAACATTTTACGACGTAAAACATTGATGATAAGCGGAGATAACCAAGCCGATATCAAAAGCAGAAAAACAACTGTTCTTATCGCCCAATGGACATTATTATACCCCAACAAAGTTCTTTCGGTAATTACCGAACAAGCCAAAGCTACAATTAATGATGCATACACAAAAAACATTTTCCCTCCGGAAGAATAAAATTAAGCTTGTGCAGCTACCGCCTCAACAGTCTTACGGCGATATACACGCTTCGCTTTTACAGGTTCTTTTTCTTCGTTTTCGACTTTTTCGGCCTTATTAATCTCAATTACGTGAAATGATTTTTTCACATTTCTGGGTTTCTTTACTTCTTTGACTTCAGGTTCTGTCGGAGTTTCTGTAGTTACTTCTGCAATCAGAGCCTGATTTTCAACCTGAGCTTCATTTGGACTATTATCAGTTGTCGATGTAGCTTCTGTTTTAGCATTAGCATTATCATTTGCTTCTTGTTGCTCTCTTGCTTGTTTACGTTCATTAATTTCTGTGACAATTTTGCGATAATGCTCAGCATATTGGCGAAAAATTTCCGCAGTAACATAGTCATTATTGCTATGTGCTTCCTTTGCCAAATCATTATATCTCTTTATCAAATCAAGAGCTGTACCGCTAATTTTTCCGGCAATGGAATTGCTGTCAAATTTATAATTAAGAGAATATATTGCATTATTTGAATTATTATTACGATATCTGTTATTTACTTTTTTCATATAAAATCACTACCATATAAAGGGTTAAAAAGCACTTTGCGTGCTCCCAAACAAAAAAACTGTATTCAGTATGACGGAAATTCTAAAAAACATACGACATTTGTCATAGCGTTTACAAGGGCATAATACATTTTATTTTATTAATTGCAACTTATTTTTTTAAAATTATACAACGTTCTATTCCGGACAAGTCACATACTTTAGCAACTAATTTTAATCCTTTATCCGTAAATATATCGGCAATCATATCCGCCTGCCCCATTCCGCCTTCTAATAAAATATATCCGTCGTCTTCCAAAATCAAGGGAGTGATTTCAGCAATTCGGCGATAATGAACATATCCGTCTTTTCCCCCATCTAAAGCTATAAACGGATCATATTTTTTGACTTCTTCATCAAGTTCATTAATGTCGTCTGTCGGAATATATGGCGGATTACTGATTATAAGTGGAGTTTTTATGGATGTTTCATCATTAAAATAATCAAATTTTTCAAAAATAATTCGGTTTTCCAAACCTAATCTTTTTGCATTTTGCTTAGCTACAGCTATAGCTTTTTCAGACTTATCAAAACCAATACCACATATTTGCGGAATATCTTGCAATATTGACAATATCAAACATCCCGAACCGACACCAAACTCCACAATCTTATTCATATTGTTTTGCTTAGCTATTTTTATGGCTTCTTCTACCAAAATTTCACTATCCGGACGAGGAGATAAAACATCAGAATTAACAATAAATGAACTTTTATAAAAATCTTTAACTCCTAATATCTTATCAAGAGGCTCATGTTTTTTTCTTCGAGCAAGCATTTGCATTATCTCTGCCTCTTGCTCACAATCAACTGATGTATCTGTCCCGATTGCATTAGTATCAACATTTAAGATTTTGGACAACATCATACGTGCTTCCAGTCTGGGAGATTCAACTCCCAAGGCTGATAAAGAAGAAACTAAATCTCCAAACGTTATTGTCATTTTGTTCAGGTTATGCTTTGAATGGTTCTTTGAAAATTTTATTTTTACGTATTTTTCTTACTTTTTTAATTCTATCTTCCATACGTTTAGGCATATCATCAATAGGCTCTACCGGAGAAAATATATTTTTATAATCATATCCGCGCACATCTGTTTCTACCATTTGCCCTTCAAAATCAAATGTTGCTACAGGTTTTTCTTCATTTTCCTCAGACATTTACGCTCCTATTGATTAGGCTATTTCTTGTTTTACCAATTCTGCCAAATGTTCAAACGCTTTCTTTTCTATTTGACGAACACGCTCACGACTGATTTCATACTTTGTTCCGATATCTTCTAAGGTCATAGGCTCATCGGTCAACATTCTATTTTTCACAATATATGCTTCTCGTTCCGGTAATTTATCAAGACAAGACATTAAAACATGATGTTTATATTTAGCTTCTTGTTTTCTAGCCAATGCATCCTCAACATTTTGCCGGCTATCTACCAACAAATCTTGTCTTTCTCTATCCTCATCATCACCGATTGTAACATTTAATGACGTATCGCCGCTCAAACGACGATTCATTTCAACAACTTCTTGCTCTTCCACAACCAATTCCGTAGCAATTTGTTTTACAACTGCCGGCTCCAACTCTTTGTTTTCATATATACCTAAACGAGCTTTTATACGGTTTAAGTTATAAAACAACTTTTTCTGTGCGGCTACCGTACCGATTTTGACCAAAGACCAAGAACGCAGAATAAAGTCATTAATAGAAGCCTTAATCCACCAAATTGCATAAGTTGAAAGACGAACTTTTTTTGATAAATCAAACTTTTTAACCGCCTGCATAAGACCAATATTTGCCTCAGAAATAATATCAGCCAAAGGCAAGCCGTAACGACGATAGGTTAACGCTATTTTTGCAGCCAAACGCAAGTGTGACACGACCAAACGATGAGCTGCTTCCAAATTGTTATTTTGCTTAAAATCATTGATAAGAGAAACCTCTTCTTCTTCGGATAAAACCGGAAAAGATTTAATTCTTTCAAAATATGCCACCAACCCATTATTATCAATTACCAATGGTAAATTGGAAGATGGCTTAACTGCTACTATCGAATATCCGTTACTCAAAATAAATCAACCTACTTTCTTTTTTCACACAATGGAAAATTATATTACATAAAAAACAAATTTCAACCCTAAAATTATTCAACCTCGTTCAAAGTATCATATTGTTTAACATCAGGTACATACCATACCGAAAAATCATTTTTTCCATCCACCGGCGGAACAAAATTTATAATTTGCACGACATAACGGAAATCTTCGGGATATATCAACAAATAAATCGGTTTTTTTCCCTCTCCTACGCAAAGACGCATATCGCTTTCTTTAATGTTGCGATTAATCTTGTTCATAACGATTTCATTGGCAACCAAAAAATTCTCCTTGCTGTCAAAAGTTGCTATCGGTGCCTCCGTATACGAATTTATATGTTTGAGAACTAATCTGCTTTTGCGAATATCCACTATTGAGCCGGAAGTTTCTTTATCAAGATAAGACTTCACTTGTTCACGTACAGTATTAATCAACTTTTCATTATCACAAGTAGGAAAGTCATCGCTTTTCTGTCCATCGGCGGTTTGTGGTGCTTCTATTATCATAATTGTTTCTTCTTGCTCAACTGTTTCAGAAGCAAAAACATTGAACGAAAGCAAAGATATAACCGCCAATAACAGATATTTCATAACTTTTCTCCTAGAAATTTACAGATTTAGGGGTTCTCGGGAACGGAATAACATCACGAATGTTTCCAATTCCGGTTAAGAGCAACATCATACGTTCAAATCCCAAACCGAAACCGGCGTGAGGAACAGAGCCATAACGACGAGAATCCAAATACCAAGAATAATCTTCTTCCTTCATTCCCATTTCTTCGATACGAGCAACCAATCTGTCGTATCTTTCTTCACGTTGTGAACCGCCGATAAGTTCACCGATACCGGGAACTAAAACATCCATAGCGGCAACAGTTTTGTTATCGTCGTTCATACGCATATAAAATGCCTTAATCTCTTTCGGATAATCTCTAACAATTACCGGACGTTTGAAATGTTTTTCTGCCAAGAAACGTTCATGTTCGGTCTGCATATCAACACCATATTCCGGTTTATATTCAAAAGTTTCTCCTGACTTTTGCATAATTTCAATTGCTTCGCTATATGTAATGCGTGCAAACGGTTGATTTATGATTGAATCCAAAGTATCTCTCAACCCCGGAGCAACAAATTTGTTGAACAACTCAATATCTTCCGCACAATTCTCAACAACATGCTTTACGCAATATCTTACCATATCTTCCGCCAAATCCATATCATCATAAATATCAGCGAAAGCCATTTCCGGTTCAATCATCCAAAATTCGGCAGCATGACGAGTTGTGTTAGAGTTTTCGGCACGGAAAGTAGGTCCGAAAGTATAAATATCGCCGAGCGCCATGGCATACATTTCACCATTTAATTGACCTGACACGGTAAGTCTTGCTTCTTTACCGAAAAAGTCTTGAGAATAATCTACTTTTCCGTCCTTTGTTTTCGGTACATTGTTCAAATCGAGAGTTGTAACCTGAAACATTTCTCCGGCGCCTTCGCAATCTGATGCCGTAATAATCGGAGTATGTACATAACGAAAACCCTTTTCGTTAAAAAATTTGTGAATAGCATAAGACAATTCCGAACGAATACGGAAAGCAGCCCCATATTTATTGGTTCTTGGGCGCAAATGAGCTATTGTACGTAAATATTCATCTGTGTGTTTTTTCTTTTGCAACGGAAAATCTTCGTTAGCAATATCATAAATTTCAATTTCTTCTGCTTTAATTTCATATTTTTGGTTTCCGCCCAAAGATTCGATTAGCGCACCTTTTACGGACAAAGAAGACCCCGTTGTCAGTTTTTTCAAATCGTCATAATTGGCTAAATTGTTATTGGCAATAATTTGAATATTTTTCAAACAAGATCCGTCATTAAGTTCAATAAACATAAAATCTTTCGAATCACGACGGGTTTTAACCCAACCTTTTACCAGTACTTCATCAAGTGTAGTATCCGACTTTAGAAGTTTTACAATTTTTGTTCTTTTTAACATTTTAGCCTTTTCCTATTTATTTTAAAAAATTACCGACTGAGATATTATAACAGTTATTTTTAATTGTCCAGTACAGCATTGACAAAAAGTGAACTATTGCTAATATGTTTTTAACAATATCTCATACAAAGGAGTAAAAAATGAAAAAAATAGCATTAATTTTAGCAATTCCGGCCTTAATGTTAATGAGTGCTTGCGCCGCTGATATCGGAGCGAATCAATACGATTCTGCATCGGTAGGCTCTGTAACAAAAGCTCTGAAAGGAACCGTAATTTCTGTTCGCAGCATTACCGTTCGTGACAGTAACAAATCCGGCGGAACTGCTATCGGTGCAATTGCCGGAGGAATTGCCGGCTCTCAAATAGGCAAAGGTAATACTGCAGCTTTAATCGGCGGAACAGCCGGTGCTTTGTTAGGCGGAGCAGCCGGAAATTTGGCGCAAGGAAGTCTTTCCAGCCAAGGCGGATATGAATATGTAGTTCAACTTGACAATGGCGGAATTATTACCGTAACTCAAGGCAACGATGTATTACTTGCTAACGGACAACGTTGTATGGTTCTTTATGGTAATGGTTCTTCAAGAGCACGTATAATACCTTATAACGGATATTAAAAAATGACCGATAACAAGGCAAATACCGTTCAAGAATTTGAAGACCTGTATATCAATGTTGATAATGTATATGATTATGCCGAAGCATATCATACAATGGAGAATTATGTCTTATCCGGTCAAAAAATTGATAATAAAGGATTTGAAAAACTTGTAACCGTATTTGCCAAGTTGTCACCGAAAGATGATTATATAAGTTTTTATCCGATAAATATGTTAATGTGGCGAAAATCGCCACCTCAAGAACAAGAACTTTTTGACGATATAAAAGCATCTTCTTATCGTACCGATGTTAATTCCCTATCCCAAATAATTAAAATTATTGATAAAGTTAACGTGGATTTCACTTCCCGTATTCCAGACAGTTTTATCAAAAGATATCAAAATTTTATATTGGAAAAAATTAAGACAACCGACTTTAATACAAAAGATATTGAACACCTAAAAGAAACCTTTGCAGACTGCGAAAGTCACAATCCGAAATTGCAACAGATGTATCAGCTTATGCCCGATATAATCAAGCAAACTCAAAATGAAAAAATAGGCAAAGAAATATTTTCTCTTAACAAATGGGCTTTCGAATATAAAAATGACGATTTACTCAAAAAATTATCATATCGTTCCACCTACATTAATATTTTATATGAAAGATTGGTAAGAGAACACAGTATAAAACATATTGATATAACCCAACAATATCAAAACCACCGTATTAAAATGAATCGGAAAGTAAAAGAACTCACAGGAACAACCGATTCCAAAGGTAAAGAAATTTGCCGCAAATATGCAATTAATAAAATTTATAAAGCAACCGCAAACAGTGATAATTTCAAACTGGATTGTGTAAAAAATGCTTTAAAAAAATATGTTGACACTCCTTTTTATGATGACTGTCAAGATATATTGCAAGCCATCGACGGTGGCGAAAAAAGTCGCAATGTAAAAATGCCAATAAAATTTCCCTATCACAGACATTAAAAAATCTTCTTGCAACTTGGATTTTGCCAAAAAATAGCTATCTGTAAATCATAATCTATTTATACCAATTTAAGTAGGAGACAGATTATGAGTAATACCATTTTAAGACTGTTACCGATTATGGTAACTTTTTTTGCAATGGGCGCTGTTGATTTTGTGGGCATTGCAACCAACTATGTAAAACAGGACTTTATGCTGTCAGATACTATCGCAAACTTATTTACTTCCATGGTATTTTTTTGGTTTTTAATTTTCTCGGTTCCTACCGGAATATTAATGAACAAAATCGGACGTAGAAAAACCGTTATTTTAAGTTTGTGGATTACGGTTATAGCATTAGCTATTCCTTTTTTGGGTTATAATCTTTTCATTATACTATTATCATTTTCACTACTTGGTATCGGTAATACCATAATGCAAGTATCTCTAAACCCGCTATTATCAAATATTGTCAGCAAAGAAAGATTATCAAGTGCATTGACTTTCGGACAATTTGTAAAGGCTTGTGCTTCTTTTGTTGCTCCGATTTTAGCCGGTTGGAGTATGATACAATTCGGAACATGGCAAATTTTATTTCCTTTCTTTTTAATTGTTTCTTTAATTGCAATTTTTATGCTGTCAAGAGAGCAAATTGAAGAAGATGAAATCGGACAACCGGCAAGTTTCAGAGAATGTTTTTCTCTTTTGGGAAAACTTCCGATTTTATTGTGTTTTTTAGGAATTATATGCCATGTCGGCATTGATGTCGGAAGCAATGTATCCATTCCTAAAATAATGATGCAAAAACTGGCAATTCCTCTCGAAACTGCAGGTATTGCAACCAGTATATATTTTCTGTTCAGAACTATCGGATCATTGTCAGGCTCATATTTATTAACCAAAATGTCTACTCGTAAATTTTTCAGCATAAGCGTAGTTATGATGTTTTGTGCAATGTTAGGACTTTTTTTATTTGATAGTAAAACAGCCCTTTATACCTGCATCGCTTTCATCGGATACGGAAACGCCAATATTTTTCCGATTGTTTTTGCACAGGCAATGCAAATTATGCCTACAAAGAAAAACGAAGTTTCCGGTTTGATGGTCATGGGGGTTTTCGGTGGAACCGTATTTCCGCTGATTATGGGTTTTGTTTCCGATATGGTTCAAAGTCAAATGGGAAATATTGCCGTAATGCTTTGTGGTATCGCATATCTGATTTTCTTAAGCAGAAAAATAGACCAATAATACTTTTGACTTTAGACAAAAATTATTTTATAATAAGGGGCAAGGAGAATGTATATGCAAGATGATTTAAGTCAAGTATATGATGATTTCATTGCCAAGCACCAAGACTTTGCTCGCCAATTACGGCAAACATATTTGTCTTGCAAAGATACCTTGCCCCAAACTATTGAAGACCCATTATATAATGCAGGAACAATGCAACGAGATGCCGACAATCCTGTATGTGATAACATAATATTAGCAAATGCTCATGAATTTGAGACACATAGTGAAACAATTTCAACACTTCCGGAAGCAGAGCAAACAAAACTTAGGGCCCAAAAGGTCGTTGATTTATTGAAACAAAATGGAGTAGAAATCTCTCCGGAAAGCATGGGAAACACTTTGTTCTACGATAATGGGAATCCTGTTAGCCGTGAAGCATTTTATGCTGATGTAATATATAACGGAGCTAAATCTAACACTAACTACATAAGTCGCCACATTGGAAATGCACAAATAATTTGCCTTCCGGATAGTTCTGAAAAACTCCCTAAAAGTGCAAAAGGATTACCTAAAGAAATTATGGATAAAGTAGATGCAATTCCTTCTGAAGTTTTTAAGGAAATGACCTTAAAACGAGGTTTATATCACGAAGCCGTGCATGCTGCTTTAGGAACAGATGACGAGAGAAAATGTGATACTTTTGCTTTATTGCGAGTGATGAAAGAGCATCCTGAACACGCTGAAACGATGTGGGAGGTATATAATTTTGCCCGTTCAAAATCTAAATATACTATTGAGAATTTTCAAAAAGCTGCAACCCAAAATTCAGATAGTAATATGGCTAGAAAAGTCAAAAACGGAACAATGACATATTTAATGCCTAATACATATAAGAAACTGGAACAATACGCAAAAAATCCCGAATTGTTACAAGGAAAATCTGATACAGACTTACTTCGCATGACTTTTGAAATAACTCGCGAACCTGACTTTACTCACGAACAACTGACCGAATTTAAAGAAATGTGCTCAAAACCCAGAATAAATACTTTTGATTTGCACAAAAGCAAGATTATGCGTGAATGTATGCAACAGAGTGGAGCTGAATGTATTTCTGCATATTTAGGATATGATACCGATTTAAGATCTATGATAACAAAGCAGGCACTAACAAGTGCACGAGAACGACAAAAACCGGCTACCGAACAAACACAAGAAACACAACCTCATCAAAAGACCGCAGGACAAAGTAGAGATAGTTTTACCGGTATAATTGCACAAAGAAATTCGCAATATTCTTAAAAGCTTGCAAAACTTCGGTTTTAATATTGCATTTTCAAAAAATCTATCAATAATGAACGTAATCAAATAAATTACGGAGGATTATTGATGCTCTCTGACATAGAAATATCTCAAAACAACAAACCGGAAGCGATTGGTAAAATTGCAGAAAAACTTGAGCTTACTCAAGATGATTTGGAACTTTACGGAAAATATAAAGCCAAATTATCTTTTGATACCATAAACAGACTTGCCTCTAAAAAATCCTCCGGCAAGCTCATTTTAGTAACCGCCCTTACCCCTACTCCTGCAGGAGAAGGAAAATCAACCATTTCAATCGGTCTTGCCGACGGTCTGCAAAAGATTGGAAAAAAATCTGTTTTAGCTTTGCGTGAACCGTCTATGGGGCCATGTTTCGGACTAAAAGGCGGAGCTACCGGCGGCGGATATGCTCAAATTGTACCGATGGAAGAAATCAATCTCCACTTTACCGGAGATATTCATGCTATTACGTCTGCCAATAATTTGCTTGCCGCTATGATTGATAATCACATAAAACAAGGTAATATTTTAGGACTAAATCCGGATGAAATTCGTTGGAATCGCTGTCTCGATTTAAACGACCGTGCATTAAGGGAAATACAAATAGGGTTAGGTTCAGCAGTTAACGGCACACCTCGTGGTGACCATTTTGACATTAGTGTTGCCAGCGAAATTATGGCCATTTTTTGCTTAGCAGAAAATTTGGACGATTTAAAAAATCGCATAAAAAGAATTGTTATCGGTAAAACTTTTGACGGACGCTATGTTACAGCCGGAGAAATTAATGCTCATGGTGCAATGACCGCACTGTTAAAAGATGCCATAAAACCCAACATTGTTCAAACATTAGAAAAAACACCGGCCCTTGTTCACGGTGGACCTTTTGCCAATATTGCTCATGGTTGTAATAGTGTTATTGCCACAAAAACCGCTCTCAAACTTGCCGATTATGTTGTTACCGAGGCCGGTTTCGGAGCAGATTTGGGTGCAGAAAAATTCTTAGATATAAAATGTCGAATTGCAAACTTAAAACCTGATGCCGCTGTTATTGTTGCCACAATCAGAGCCTTAAAAATGCACGGAGGCGTTGCTAAAGACAATCTTAAAGAAGAAAATGTTTTAGCGGTAAAAGAAGGTTTTGCCAATCTGAAAACACATATCGAAAATATGCAGAAATACGGTTTGCCGATTGTTGTTGCAATCAATCGCTTTGTAACCGATAACGCCGATGAAATAAGTGCCGTAGAAGAATTATGCCGTCAAAACGGTGTTGATGCAATTATGGTATCAGCATGGGAGCACGGTGGAGAAGGCGCAAAAGATTTGGCGCAAAAAGTTGTAGAATTAACCGCAAAACCCAATAGCTATGCACCGATATATGATTTAGCCAAATCTCTAAAACAAAAAATAGAAATTGTCGCTAAAGAAATCTATCGTGCCGGAAAAATTGAATATAGCGAAATTGCAACTATAAAACTGGCAGAATTTGAACAAAACGGATATTCAAAATTGCCTATTTGTATTGCTAAAACTCAAAACTCTATTTCTGCCGATGCCAAACTTATCGGTGCACCGCAAGGTCACTTGTTCGAAGTAAAAGATGTTCGTTTGTCTGCCGGAGCAGGATTTGTGGTTGTTTTAGCCGGCAATATTATGACTATGCCGGGTCTTCCTGTACATCCGGCTGCCGAAATGATTGATGTTGACGAAAACGGCAAAATAATCGGCTTATTTTAAGTTTTGTATAATTATCAAAGCTGTTTTTTATAGACAAAATTTTTTATTTATGTTAAAACTTAATAAGTTTTGATAATTATTAACGTTTTAAATATTATTTTCTATGAGAGCAATTTTTTGCGGATCTTTTGATCCTGTTACTGAAGGTCATCTTGATATAATCAAGAGGGCTGCCAGAGTGTATGAAACACTTATTGTTAATGTTGGTAACAACAGCGACAAGAAAGCTTTGTTTCCGGTCGAAGAACGTGTTAATCTGATTAAGGAAGCTATCAAAGACTTACCTGAACGAGAGAGAATTTTGGTTATTTCTGATGGCGGTATGACCGTTGATATTGCAATGGCATATAATGCCAATGTACTGATTCGCGGAATCCGCCCCGGAACGGATGATATGGCGAAGGAAAAGAATTTGTTGGTAATGAACCAATATTTGGCAAAAATTCGAGGCTTTAAGCTCGAAACAAAATTCTACCATTCCGACGATGTGTTTATGGCAAGTGTGTCATCAACAGCCGTAAAAAAACTGTTCGAACTGCACCAATACATCGCTGCTGCTCGTTGTGTGCCGGCAAATGTTCATGAAGCAATGTGCGAGATTTATCTTCGCAAACTGTGGTTGACATTGTTCAAAAATGAAAGCGAGGCTAATTGTCATTGGAAAGATTTGGCAAAAGCCTATCGTGGTCGTCCATATCATAACTTATCGCATATTGCATATATGCTCAATATGTTGCAAATTTATCTGTCACAAAATTCAAAATATACAGATTTCAGCAACCATAAAGAGCTTGTATTGGCAATTTTCATGCACGATTATGTATATAATACTAACCACGGTGACAATTCTTCAATTGCCAAAACAGAAGTTAACGACAACGGACGTATGCCACTGCCATATTCTAACGAAAGAGCTTCTGCCGGTATTATCTTTGATATGCGCAATGACCTTGATGACTCAATCTCCGTGGAACTCGCTCGTGGTTTAGTTATGGCTACCACTCACAGCGGAGACAGATTGAACAATGACTACGCATTGATTGCAGATCTCGATTTGAGCATTCTCGGAGCATTTGAAAAACGTGTATGGAAAAACTACAACGCTGCTATTCGTAAAGAATATGCCGCATATCCTGATGAAATATTCAATCAGGAGAGAAAGAAAGTTCTTGAAAAATTTGCCGATAGCAAGCAAATTTTCCATACTCAGTTCTTTTACAATCAGTTTGAAGAACAAGCTCACAGAAATCTCAACTTTGAACTATCCAATCTCTAAGCTGATGTCAGTAAATCTACTAAAAATCCTCAATGGCTCAAACCATTGAGGATTTTTTTATAACTCACATTTTTTGCAACATTTATTATGTTCGACCTGAATATTACAATGTTCAATAGCAAATTTTTCTTCTAATAAATGAGTAACTTTATGAATAATATCAATATCTTGAGCTACAATATGACATTCCATGGAAACATCATGTTCATTAACACTCCATATATGCAAATGATGAACATCACAAACACCGTCAATACTCAATATTTCTTCTTTTACTTCATTTATATCAATATTATCGGGCACAGCATTCATCAAAATATTTACAACTTTCGGAAAAGTAAAAATTGATTGATAAATCATATATACCGCTATAATTAAGGCAACAACACCGTCTACCCAATATATATCAAAATAAAGCACAAACAATCCAGATATTATAACTCCAACCGAACCCAAAGCATCGGCCAAATTGTGCAAAAATACCATACGCATATTAGTATTATGTCCGGCTCCGTGATGAGAAAGCTTTGCGGTTATACCATCAATTATCAAAGCAACAACTGAAACCCAAATAATGATGCTACCGTTTATTGTTTGAGGATTTATCAGTCTTTCAATTCCCTCAACCGCTAAATAAACTCCGGCAACAAACAATAAAATAAGATTGGTATAACCACCGATTATTTCTGCTCGTTTAAAACCGAAAGTATATTTATTATCAGCTTTTTTATGCCCTATTTTGAAAGCAATAACCGCTATTAATATGGAAAAAGCATCTGATGTATTATGTAAAGCATCACCGATTAGAGCCATACTTCCGGATATTATACCGCCTACTATTTCAACAATACTTAAAACTATATTGATAATAAATGACACCAATAAATATTTTACGGTTTTATGGCTTACTTCGTGGTGGTGATGATGACAATGTTCCATTTGATTCTCCATATACATTTATAAAATATATTACATATATCTACACGAACAAATGTCAAGCACATAACCATATTGACACATTAGACAAAATAAGATAAACTGAGACTACAAAATCTTATTTAGATAATTTTTAATTTTATTACATACATGAACAAGAAAAATTTATTCTACGCAATCGTTGCGATTGCTATCCTTGTCGTTATCGCTGTTATTGCTCCTAAAGGTGGAGATAACAACATGTTTACTGCCGGTGACGGTGGTTTTAACCTAAAAGAGCTGAACGAGAAGAGCAAAACTGAGACTTCTCTCAGCGGTTCGGTTTCAGCAAATGCTACTACCGAGCAGCAGCTTCTCCAAGTAGCTCTGGTTGGTGCACACACTCGCTATTATGACCGTTTTTACATTGGCGGAAATATGGTGGGTTGTATCTCAACCGAGTTTGGCGTTTGTACCCCTGTACTTTATGCTAAAGCGGGCTATAACTTTGATAATCTTAACCTTGAGTACCGAATGGGTAATTTTAAGCGCTCAACCATAGTTACTCCTATGATTGACCCGCAGTACAGTAACTTCTGTACCATAATGGGAGAAGGCGCAAGTGCTTCAAATGCCATGCAGTTGGGTTTGACTCATAAGTATTTTACTTTCGGTTTCGGTCATCAGGGAGGTAGCAGTTTTTATCGTTTCAATGACGGTAACTGGTATGCTTATACTGAGGTGCCTGTATGCAAGTGGTTGCGTCTTACCGGTGGTGCAGACTTCGGTCAGTCTGTTTCCGGTTTTGCTGCTGCCAAGGTTGTCGCCGGTAATAACCATATTACCGTAACCGGCAACAAGCTCGGAACTGAAAACAGTAACGTTATTCTGTCTTATGCTCGCAATAATATTGCGGTTGGTGACGGAATGTTATCTGTTTCTGCTTCTGCTTGGGCTAAGCGTGCAGCTCAGGGTATTCACCTTGTGACCGGACTTACCAAGGGTAAGGCCACTCTTTTTGCCGAAGCCGGTTTGAAGTACAGCAATGTACTCTCTCCTTATATCGGTGCGGGTGGTAGTTTTATGTTTTAATTTTTTATGACTATGATGATTGTTATCTCTGCTTTGGTCGGGGCAGTAATTTTATCTTACTGTCTGACCGGCAAAAAAACCAAAAAACCGGCAATTATAGCTGGTATCGTTTTTGCAGTGATAATGATCATCTTAGGTCATAATTCGCAAAATTACGATACACCGCTAATGTTATCGCCACAGGCTGCAGAAGCATTTACCATAAAATTTGGTGAACCGACAATTCAAACTCCGTTTGAAGAAGTCGAAGCATTATTCTGCATCCTCGTATTCGCAATATTTGTTGCCGGTGTAGCAATTTGCGAGAAATTAGAGGATAAAGAAAGCTTGGTGCAAATTAAGCGAAAATGTCTTTCTTTCCTTGTTGTTGTGATGTGGTATTCATTATCACTTCGACTTGGAATAGGCATAAAACTTATTCCTTACATAAAACCGGAGGAGCAACCTAAGCCTGCAAAGGCAGTTGCATAATCTAAAAAAGGCGTCTCCAATGAGACGCCTTTGGTTTTTATTGTTCTTTGGCTTTATGTTTTTTATCAAACATCTCTCCGATTATTGCAAAAAACATCGGCACAAACAATGTTGCTACGAAAGTTGATAAAATCATACCGCCAATCATTCCGGTTCCGATAGAGTGACGACTTCCTGCACCTGCGCCGGTAGAAATTGCCAAAGGCAATACACCGAAAGTAAAAGCCAAAGAAGTCATAACAATCGGACGGAAACGAAGTTTTGCAGCCTCGATAGCAGCATTTGCATAGCTTAAGCCTTCTTCAACTTTTACCACCGCAAATTCCACAATCAAAATTGCATTTTTGGCAGCCAAACCTATCAAAGTAACCAAACCGACTTGAAAATACAAATCGTTTTGAATACCACGCAAATAAACTGCTATTAAAGCTCCCAGTACGGCAAACGGAACCGAAAGAATGACTACCATCGGTAAAGACCATTTTTCATATTGAGCCGCCAAAATCAAGAATATCATAATCAAACCGAAAGCAAATGCCTGTGAAGAAGCACCACCGGCTAATTTTTCCTGATATGCGGAACCAATCCAAGACAAGCTATAATCACTGCCTAATACCTTTTCTGCAACTTCTTCCATTGCGGTAATTGCTTGACCCGAAGAATATCCGACTGCAGGGTCACCCATAATTTTCGCAGCAGGGAAAATATTGAAACGGTTAACCAACTCCGGTCCTGTCACTCTTTCCACATTAATCAAAGTTGACAACGGAACAAGTTTACCGTCATTTGATTTAACATAGACATAGCGCAAATCATCGGGAGTTCGACGGAATTTAGCTTCTGACTGAACACTAACACGGAAGTTACGCCCCATATAAGTAAAGTCATTGACATACAAACTTCCGAATGTTGATTGCATAACCGTATATACGGCATTAATCGGCACATTCATAACTCGAGCTTTTTCTCGGTCTAAGTCAATGCGATATTGCGGAGTGCTAACCGAAAATGTAGTTTTTACATTTGCCAATTCCGGTCTTTTTGAGGCTTCATTAATAAACTCTTGAGTTTTAGCCATCAATTCTTGCGAAGTTTTACCTGAACGATTTTGGATATATCCTTCAAAACCTCCGGTCATACTCATACCGGTAATCGGAGGCATAGAAAATGCAACACCGACACCCTCAGGTTGGCTCATACCTATTCCGCTAAATACTTTAGATAAACTATCTGCTGATTGAGAAACAAGTTTTCTCTCTTCCCAGTCATTCAAGATAATAAAGCTTATACCCGAATATGTGTTTTGGCTTGAAGATAACATATTAAAGCCATTAATTGTCAATACATCAACTACATCCGGATTTTTCATAATAGCTTTACTAACCGTATCGGTCAGTTTTTCGGTACGAGATAAAGACGAAGCTTCAGGCATACTATAAGCCATCAAAAGATTACCTAAGTCTTCGTTAGGTACCAATCCGCCCGGAACAATTTTAAATAGCATAACGATTGCAGCACATACACCGGCAAAACCCAACATTGTTATTTTGCGATAGTTTAAGCAAAATTTCACACCGGCAATATACCAATCGGTTACTTTATCGAAGAATATATTAAACCAACGGAAAAATCCTTTCGGTTCTTTATGTTCATCTTTGATAATCAAGGCGCAAAGCGACGGTGTCAAAGTTAAAGCCACAAGAGCGGAAATAAGCACGGAAACAGCAATAGTTACCGAAAACTGCTTATACATAACGCCGGTCATACCGCCCAAAAAGGCAATAGGTAAAAACACCGATGAAAGCACCAACGCAACCGCAACCACCGGTCCCGACACTTCTTGCATAGCTTTTATTGCTGCTTCTTTAGGCGATAATTTTTCATCGTGCATCAAACGTTCAACGTTCTCCAGCACAATAATCGCATCGTCCACCACAATACCGATTGCTAAAATAAGACCGAATAATGTGAGCAAATTGATTGAAAATCCCAACAAATACATTCCGGCAAAAGCCCCCACAATCGAAACAGGAACCGCCAAAATCGGAATAATTGTAGCTCTCATACTTTGCAAGAACAAATAAACAACGATAATAACCAAAACTACCGCTTCAAAAAAGGTATGAATAACCTCGTGAATAGACACATTTACGAATAAAGTTGTGTCATACGGAATTTCATAGGTTACACCTTCGGGGAAGTTTTTAGATAACTCTTTCATTTTGTTATTAACTGCTTCCGCCGTTTCAAGAGCATTTGCTCCCGGTTGCAAATAAATAGCAAAAGCAACGGCCTCTTCCCCGTTAAAAGTAGATGTTACACTATAATCTTGGGCACCTAATTCAATACGAGCAACATCTTTAAGACGCAAGATACCGCCCTTATCATCTGTACGAAGAATAATTTCACCAAATTCTTTCTCATCTACCAAACGACCTTTAGTATTTACTGAATAAGTATATGGCTGATACTCGTCCATCGGCTCTTGTCCGAATTGTCCGGCAGCAAATTGAGAGTTTTGCTCTTGAATGGCTGCAATAACATCTTGCGGTGTCATATTATAGTCGGCCAATCGGTCCGGACTCAACCAAATGCGCATTGAATAGTCTTGTGAAGCAAACAAAGAGGCACTACCTACACCTTTAATACGCTTAATTTCATCTAACACATTCAACAAAGCATAGTTTGCTACATATACCGAATCATATTTTTCAGAAGTTGAGCGCATTGCAACAACCTGAAGAATTGAGTTTGATTTTTGTTCAACGGTTACCCCCATTTTTGTAACTTCGCTCGGAAGTTTTGAAGTTGCCGCTTGAACTTTGTTATTAACATCAATGGTAGCTTGATCGGGATCGGTTCCGATTTCAAAAACGGCACCGATTGTCAAATAGCCGCTTGATGTGGCGTTTGAATACATATAAATCATATTTTTAACGCCGTTTAATTCTTGTTCAATCGGAGCGGCAACCGTATCGGCCAAAACTTCAGCCGTCGCTCCGGGGTAAATTGCCGAAATTTGAATTTCTGTCGGCACAATATTCGGATATTGTTCAACCGGTAATGCTTTCATAGAAACAAGTCCGGCTAGAACAATAACCAAAGAAATTACCGTAGAAAAAATCGGTCTTTCAATAAAAAATTTTGAAAACATCTTATATCCTCTCTATTTTTCGGCAACAACCGGATTAACATTCATACCGGGGCGAAGCTTGAGCAATCCGGCAACCACTACTTTGTCTCCGGCTTTAAGTCCTTCATCAATAATCCACTCACCATTCGGAGTTGTAAGTCCGGTTTTTACGGACACGCTTTCCAGCACATTATTTTCGCCTACACGATACACATAAGAGCCGTTTGCTTCTTGCATAACAGCTTCTTGCGGAACAGTTAAAGCATCAATACGAGTCAAACCCTCCATAACCAAACGTAAAAATTGTCCCGGACGGATTTTTCCTTCTTCGTTCGGAAATACGGCACGAAGTTTGATTGTTCCGGTACTTTCATCAATAGTAGGATTAATAAAATTGATTGTTCCGTTTTGATTATACATAGTATCGTCACCAAATCTTACTTTAGCAACAATTTCTGCCTTATTTTCAGGATTGCGAATAAGTCCTCTTTCTGTCATGTCACGCAACGACATAATTTCATTTTCGGAAGCAGAAAAAATAACATAAATAGGATCAACTTGAACAATTTTTGTCAATAATCCGGTTGTAGAAATCAAACTTCCTTCAGATTGAGCTTCCATACTTGTAATTCCGCTAATCGGAGCCTTAACCGTTGTATAATCAAAATTGAGCTGAGCAGCTTCAACGGCAGCTTGAGCCAACTCTTTAGATGCAGCTAAAGAATCCATGGTTGCTCTGGCTTCATCCAAAGCTTTATCACTGGCAAAACCTTGTTTATGGAGTTCGTCTGTACGTTTCCATTGCGTTTCGGCATTTATAAACTGAGCCTTAGCTTGAGCTAATTGGGCTTTTGCCTGATCTAAAGCAACTTTATATTGATCAGGATCAATTTCAAACAAAACACTACCTTCTTCAACTTTTGAACCTTCAACATAGTTGCGTTTTAACAAAATTCCGCTGACACGAGCACGAACTTCTGTTTCTTTTGAACCTTGAGCACGAGCAGAAAATTCAAAACTCAAAGGAATATTTTGTGGCGACAACTCAATAACGCTGACATTTTGCGGTGTAGTTTGTGCCGTTTGATTTGTATTATTATCTTTACAGGCACTGAACGCTAAAATAAAACCGGTTAATAAAAACAATTTACGACATAAATTCATTGTCATTCTCCATAAAGTTTCACATCTTTGATAATAAAATATATGAATATAATGAAAATTGCACTTTTTTATGATTTTTATTAACAATAATGAGTATTTTTCTCAATATGTTACAAAAAAAAACCGCCTTGTTTTAAGGCGGTTTGATGAAAGGTATAAACTCTATAAATCGGCGACAACATTTATTGATATAATCTCATCGGGAGAGTGTACCATACCATTAGCTCCGCCTCCTCTTTTTATCATATCAACATATTCCATACCAGAAGTTACTTCTCCCCACACCGTATATTGACCATTCAACCACGGAGCATCGGCAAAACAAATAAAAAATTGACTGTCGCCGCTATTAGGGTCCATAGCTCTCGCCATAGAAACAGTACCACGCAAATGCGGACGTTTATTAAATTCGGCTTTCAATTTTTTTCCGCTACCGCCGGTTCCGGTACCTAAAGGACAACCTGTTTGAGCCATAAATCCTTCAATAACACGATGAAATTTCAATCCGTTATAAAAACCGTCACGCACTAATTCTTTAATTCTGCTGACATGGTTAGGTGCATCATCAGGATACATTTCAATCACAACATCACCATCTTTTAGCTTAAGCAACAAAGAATTTTCGGCATCTTTTACATTATATTTCGCCTTTTCCTTTTTTGCTCTGGTTTCGCTTTGAGTAAGCTTTTTAGTATCGGCTCCCCCCAATTCTTTAGTATCAGGTTTTTCCAATTTAGCTGTTTTTTTATCATCTAACAACTCAGCCATTTTTTATCTCCTTAAAAATTAACTGCTATATATATAGGTAATGATTTAATCTTTCGCAACACCCAACACATAATCAAGACGTTGTTGCGGATTTAACCCTTTGGGATAATTGTTTTTTATATCTTCCAAAATATTACGCAAACCTCGATTATTAGCAATTTGAATTGCTAATCCGGGGCGAGCATTGAGTTCTAACATCATCGGACCTCTAAATTTATCCAAAACAATGTCCGCTCCCAAATATCCCAATCCGGTCATTTCATAGCCTTTTACCGCAATTTCCAAATGCTCACGCCAAAAAGGAACTTTTAACTTCATTAAATCTGCCTTAGTATCGGGGTGAATTGCTATCGGCAAATTATGTGAAACTGCAGAAATCGCACATCCGGTTTTTACATCAATTCCTACACCTACCGCACCTTGGTGTAAATTTGCTCTGCCTCCTGATTCTTTTGTTGCCAAACGCATCATCGCCAAAGCAGGAAAACCTTGATATACAATAACTCTGACATCGGGAATGCCCTGGTAGCTGAAATCTTGAAATTGGTTGGAAAAATGTACCATTTCTTCAATCAAAGCAATATCATATTTTCCGCCTAAACTGTACAGACCGCTTAATATATTGGAAATATGTTGATATACTTCATTATAAGTTAAAACTTTTTCTGAAGCGGTAACAAAATTTTCGGCATCATATTGTTTGATAACCAAAACACCCTTGCCACCGGAACCATGGGCGGGTTTAACCACAAATTCTTTATAATCTTTTACCAAATCTAAAAAGTTATCAACTTCGTTTTGAACATCAATCACCCCAATTAAACGAGGAGTATTAATACCTACTTCGTTAGCCAATTTTTTAGTTTGAACTTTATCATCAACCAAGGGATATAAACGACGTTTGTTACTCTTGGCGATAATATCATAATTGCGGGCATTCATACCTAAAACACCGGCAGCCTTAAGTTGTGAAGGAGTAGCAAAGTTTTTAAACCATCCGAACATTATTTTTCCTTTTTAGCCAAAGGTGCAAAACGAGTTAATTCAGTTATGCGATAACCGGTATATGTGCCAAGCAACATTACAATAAACAAAATTACCAAATTGAGTTCGTTAAACGCAAACATAACGTGGCGAATTGTATCATTAACAATCACAAAATAGGTAACAATTGCAACCAAAACACTGTTTACAATTTCTCGTAACGCATTTTTTGCTCCATCTTCTTCCCAAGTTATGGAAGCACGTTCAATTATCCAAGCGGTAATAATAATCGGGAAGAACAAAGCCGATGAAGCTATCGGAAGTTGCCAGTTATAGCCGATAATTGCCATAATTTGCATTATGATAATAACAAAAATCACCACCGCAGAAATTCTCGGAACTAATAACAAATTTAATCGAGACAAAAGGGCTCTTATCAAAATTCCGATGCCGATGATAATGGCAAAACAAACCAGGCCATATACAAAACCTGTTTCAACCAAAGACATTGCAATCAACATCGGAGTAAATGTTCCCATTGTAGAAATACCGACAACATTACGCATCAGAACCACAACTAAAATTGCTAACGGAAATATCATCAACCATTTTAAGGCATTTTGCTGATTTAGCGGAAGATTGTATATTGAGTAGCCGAAACGACCTTCCTGATTGGCTATCTTAGCACGATGTCCTGCCATTTTATATGATGTACTCAAAGATTTCATAACCGAATATTTTATAACCGAATTTTCGCCTCCGACTACATCAACCAATGGGCGATTTCCCCTTTGAAAAACAATAAAATCACTGGGCAAACCTTTCCTTCCGGTTTGAAGATTATATATTTTCCACATATTGTCCATATATGCCTCAATCATAACATCGGGCATAAATGTTTTTTTATCTTCCTGAAGTTTGATTCCTCTCACCATACGGGCAGATATATTTTTCAATGCTAATAAATCAATAACAGCCTGTGCAGTTTCTTTATCACTGCGACGCTCCGGCATAAAAGCACGAACAGTTTCATCAGGAGGTGTTTGATTAAACAATTTAATAACTCGGGAAACATCATCTCCCACCAAGCTGTTAGCTGTTTCTAAAATTTGATATGCAACACTTAATGATTGTTCATCTAATATCGGTTTTACAATTTTTTCCGGTTTCGGAGCCGGAGTTTTTCCCCTACTCTCTACATTATCATATAACAAAACACGATAATATATGTCTTGCATTTTTTTGCGAGGTTTTGATGTTAAAACAACTTTTTCTTCTTGCATATCTATATCATATTTAAAAGCAACAACATCTTCATCCAGAACCTTAAATCCTTTTGATGCCGATGGTCTGGTTATTGATACCTTTATCGGCTTTTCCGTAGGTTCAAAACCGACATGAGCTTCAATAGTCCATACTGCCGTTTTTTGTTTTGGAGCAAAACTGAAACCCCAATACTCTACTTTATAATAAATACTATAAGCGGCAAAAAGCACCGAAGCAAAAAGCCCGATGCCCAGTAAAATTCTGACTGATTTAAGTTTTTTTAACATTAGTTTTCCTAACTATTTTAGTGTATTGCTGATTGCAGTGTCTACAATAGCTCGACCGGTAATTATGTTACGACCGACCAAGCCCTGATATTTAAATTTATCTCTATCCGAAAGACTAAATTGTGCATTGATAATTTCGCCACCAAATTTAACTTGCATCAAAACTACCAATCTTTCCTCTCTGCCTTCTGAACGTTTCACTTTTTGATTGCGATATATTTTCTTTTCAAAATGATGTGTTTCGCTATTTAATCTGTTTGTCAAATCAAAAGAAACCCATTTTTCGCCATCTCTTTCAAAATATTCCAAATTTTCGACATCAACGGCAGAGGTTTCTGCTCCTGTATCGATTCTGGCATTAAACGGTGTTTTCATTGGCAAAAAGTATATCGGCTCAATAGCTCCGATAATTCCTAACTTATGAGTTTTAGTTTTGACCGGTTCAATTTTTTTAGGTTCTTCTCGCTTAACTTCTACTCCCGGAACAATAGCAGGACGAATTTCAGTATCGGCGCATGCACACATCAAAACAGTAGCAAAAGCAATTAATGTAGTTTTTGTAAAAATATTATTCATCTTATGTCTTCAAAAATAAAAACCATTACCAATGCAATTTACTTCCAAACATTAAATGTTGTAAAGAAAAAAAGCAATTTTTATCAAAATTTTTTAATGACATAACAATCATTTTAGTATATAATTCGCCCGTAGATAAGAAACAGGGGGGAATAATGAACAAAAGTAATAACAAAAAAGTCGCCCTCGCGCGTCTGAATAAAATGAAATATTACGTCAAACGTTATGGAATAATTAAGGCCGGAAGTAAAATTTTGCTACCGACTGTTGCATCAATGGCTCTTAATATTTCTAATGTTCAAGCACAAACCCCGAGTGCCGTTCAATCTGATTATATTCCCACAAATACCGAACTGCTTGCTCATACCATAATGGTCGACCAGCCATCATCCGATATGTTAGCCTATGAACGAAAAGTTGTTTTTAATATAAATGCGGAAGTAGATAGGAGAGCTGATTGGTTTATATCAAAATTTTTAGAGTCGGCAAAATATCATCTTGAAGCACTTCAAAGTTGCGGAAATAAAACAAAATATGTAAAGGAAAACTTTTTCGATGTAGTTTCTCCCGTTCGAGGTCTTCCCGGAACAACTCCTTATTGTATTACCGCACTAAACAGAGCATTGATGGATGCAAATGCCTATGGCGGTGACTTAAAAAATGTATTACCGGATCCGAACAGCGCTGAATGTCGATATGCTAACGGATGCAACGCTTTTGCAGAATATCTGCGACAAAAAGGTTTTAAAGATTGTATGGAATCAGGACGCATAAATTATAACAATCTTGAACCGGGAGATATTATACTTACCGTTCGTAACAGCAATGGTGACCGACATGCTCGTCAATATCTTGGAAAAACTAACGGAAAACATTATTGCTTAAATTTTAATATTGACGGCATTAGGGAACTTAGAAACTCTTCTGCTATCGTTATTCACATGAAAAAACTGACGAAGAAAGCAATTATGCAAAATCTTGAAAGAGAAAATTTAATTGATGGAGATTGGGAAAATATTGATACAATCGTACCAATTGACAAAGCTCGTAAAATTAGAGATTTTCTGTCCGTAGGTATGGATATTACTGATCCTATTCAAGAAATTAAGCCCCATGAAATTAGCCCTATGCTATTAGCAAAAGCAGAAGAAAATGCCCTAAAATATGAAGAAAATATTATAGGCGATTTAACCGATAAAACCGAAAAAAATCAAGGTGGCATAAAACAACCTCCGATGGTTGCCTCTCTTGACAATCGTCGCCGTACCAAAAGCAGAGCTTAGTACGGCAACGATATCAACTAAATTAGAAAAACAAAGTTGCACGAAGCGACAACACTGTTCCGTAGTCGGATTTTGAATTTTGAGCAGGGTCGATATAAAATTGAATATCCGGTGTTATGGTTGCCCATTTAGAAATTCCCCAAGCCCAATAAGCTTCAATCACTTTTTCATCGGAACTCGATAAATTGCTCCCAACTGCTTTTTCATCAACTTTATTATATGCAAAAGCTAGACCTATTTGATCAAGCGGATTTCGGTTTAGAGGATTGTTATAAACTCCGCCTAATACCCAAGATTGATTAATTTCGGCAGTATTTCCCGAAACACCGTTAATTCTGCCAAAGACAGCAAATTTTTCTCCGATATTTTGGCTTATGTTTAATGACCAACCGTTTGTAGTTTCCGGCTGTTCTTTCACTCCCGGTTGATTATATAACAAAACTGAAATTTCACTTTGTCCTAATTTTTCTATGGTCGGAGTATATGAAGCATAAGCAAAACTTGTAAAATGTTTATCTTTTAAATCATTAACTCTAACACTGATAGCTTCAACATTGCTGGCATCTTGTCCGCCGAGTACAAAACTCCATTCTTCATTAGGAGTAATTTGCACATAAGTTCCGACACCTGCCGTCGGATAGGTTGAACTTGCATTTTGTGATAAGGCAAAATTTATAAAATTCACCTGTTGATTAGAATCATAATCGGTTCCGTCAAAATTATAAATCGGAAATTGACCGAGAGCTAAAGTTAGCCAATCAGCTTTACCGCCGAACTGATAAGTATAGTAAAGTTCATCAAAAGAATTTGATTTTGAAGTATAATCATTAATTCCGCTGACGACACCGATATTATTGCCAATTCGAGAAGCTGAAGAACCTCCGTAACGAACAATATTATAAGCAAAATTCAAAATTCCGGTTCCATATTCGTTATCAAATGTAGTCCAACTGAAACTCGGATATATCATTGTTTGCCAAGCGGTCTTATTTCCATTAGGTGCCCCTCTCTGTGGCATAAAAGAAATATCTACCGCATAGCTGAAACCATAATCTTTATTCAGCTTATTCTTAAATTCGGCATATTCATTACCGAATTCACTAAAGCTCCAATTATGTCTTTCTTGAGCGGCTTGACCTCGTTTTACAGCTCCTTTATTCGCTCCGGCATATACTGAAGATGATAGCACCATCAAACCGGATAAAAGTAAAAATCCTAAAGTTTTCTTCATTTTAATTCCCCTAAAGTAATTTCATAATACAAAGCTTATATATTCATCCTTATTGAAATAAAAAGGGGGAACTATGCAATTAGTATAGGTTATATTGAAAAATCATTATCCGTAACTAATTTCTGTTTGTATTCAAAATTTTTTAACAAGGAGAAAAAATATGACCGAAGGTGTTCGTTATCCTACTTTAGCTTTTCAAACCGGTGGTGCTGGACAATCTGATGTAGGCATTCCTCCACAACCGTTTGAAACCTTCTGTTATGACTCAGCACTTTTAGAAGCCAAAATCGAAAACTTTAATATTGTTCCGTACACCTCGGTTTTGCCAAAAGAATTATATGGCAACATTGTACCGGTTGATAAAGTTGTTAATCATTTCAAACATGGTGCGGTTCTAGAAGTTATTATGGCCGGAAACGGCGCAAGCCGTGACGAACATAAGGCTATTGCCACCGGTGTAGGAATTTGTTGGGGAAGAGATGCAAAAGGCGAACTTATCGGAGGATGGGCAGCAGAATATGTAGAATATTTTGATACTTTCATCGATGACGATATTGCTCGTACACACTGCGAAATGTGGCTCAATAAATCATTGAATCACGAACTTGAAATTAGAGGTGTTACAAAACACTCCGAATTTCAACTCTTTCATAATTATATAAATATAACCCAACAATTCGGTTACTGCTTAACTTGTTTAGGTTTTCTGAACTTTGAGCATGCAGCCCCTGTAACGGTAGCATAAATTGGTTTCATTTTGATATTTTCAAAATTTTAAGAAACCAATGCCGAACGAGAGGCGGAACAATCTGGAAGGGTTGCTTCGCCTCCTTTCGTTGAAACATCATTTTATGAGGATTATAAGATGACTGATAAAGATAATAAAACAAATTCAAATAATGGCTTAGGAGTTATAGCTCTTGCCGCCATTGTTGTAAGCTCTATGATTGGCGGAGGGATATACTCTTTACCGCAAAATATGGCAGCCGGAGCTTCTGTCGGTGCCGTAATTTTATCTTGGGCAATTACCGGTTTCGGAGTTTATTTTATTGCCAATACATTTCGTATTTTGTCCGCTGCAAAACCTGATTTAACTGCCGGAATTTATATGTACAGTCGAGAAGGTTTCGGCCCTTATGTCGGTTTTACTATCGGTTGGTCATATTGGTTGTGTCAAATATGCGGTAACGTAGGTTATGCCGTAATAACAATGGATGCTCTTAATTATTTCTTTCCACCTTATTTTGCCGGAGGTAATAACCTTGCCTCAATAATTGGCGGTTCTGTTCTTATTTGGGGTTTTAATTTTTTAGTTTTACGTGGCTTAAAACAAGCAACCCTGATTAATACTATCGGAACAATCGCTAAAATTGTCCCCTTAATTTTGTTCATCATAATCTCAATGTTTATTTTTCATTTTGATAAATTTGAGTTTGATTTTTGGGGAGAAAACAGCAAACATTTAGGAGGTTTAAGCACACAAATCAAAAGTACGATGCTTGTAACTTTGTGGGCATTTATCGGCATTGAGGGGGCGGTTGTTTTATCTCAACATGCAAAAAGTCCTAAAACCGTAGGAAGAGCAACATTATTGGGATTTTTAGGTTGTTTGGGAATTTATATTTTGCTTTCCGTTCTTCCATACGGTTTTATGTCGCAAGCAGAATTGGCTAGTGTTGCTAATCCGTCAACAGCCGGAATATTGGAAAAAGTTGTCGGAAAATGGGGAGCATGGCTAATGAATATAGGCCTCTTAATTTCAGTATTAACAAGCTGGTTAGCTTGGACAATGATTACCGCTCAAATTCCACAAGCTGCTGCTTCTAACGGAACATTTCCTAAGCAATTTGCAACCGAAAACAAATATGGAGCACCATCTACATCATTATGGATTACAAGTATTATGATGCAGTTGTTCATTTTATTGGTATATTTTTCCAACAATGCTTGGAATACGATGTTAAGCATTACCGGAGTAATGGTTTTACCCGCATATTTCTCAAGTTGTGCTTATTTGTGGAAAATATGCGAAGATGGAGAGTATCCGGTCGGACTTTACATCAAACGCTCCGTTGCACTTATTTCCGGTATCATCGGCTCAGTTTATGCTCTTTGGTTGATTTATGCAGCCGGATTAAACTATTTGCTTATGGCCGTTATATTTATGGCAGCAGGAATACCTATTTTCGTATGGGCTCGCAAACAATCCGCTCCCAACGAAAAAGCATTTAGCGTAGGAGAAGCAGCAATTGCCTGTTTGCTGATTGTAATTGCTTTGTGGGCAATCTATGCCTTTTCCAGAGGAATTGTCAATATCGGATAAAAAAAGAGAGAAAGCTTAATAGCTTTCTCTTTTTTTTAATGAATAAAGAGTTTACTTAATGGTAAGTATCTCCAAATCTCTTTTAAGGGTACTACCATCGCCCCAACCTTGCTGATAGTAATGAGATGCGGCAAGTTCAAAAACCTCGCTGACACTCAGAATTCTATCCATTCTCAGTTGGCGATACTCGATACGGCGAATAATCTCACGATACTTAAATCGATTGAAAATATTTGCCTTGTAGAAACTCAGATGGCGTTTATAAATCTTATCCATCTCAACATCATCTTGCAATTTGCGAAGGAACGGCACATTATATTCCAGCGGAACCATCTGCAAAAACAACTTAAATTCAAAATCTCTCTGATTTTCCGTACGAACTGCACAGTCCATCATGTTTGCCTTATCAAGGGCATCATAGAGATAGTTCATCAGGTTGGCAAGAAAACTTTGTCTGTTTTCAATGCTCATAATGTCTGCGACATCATAGAAGCAACAAATTTTGTCGTTTATCATAATTAATCAAAAATTTAGTCTATGAGAGCAATTTAACATTATAGACAAAAATTGTCAAATAAAAAATGGCGAAGACATATTAAATCTTCGCCACAAAATTTCGTAAAGAACTAATTCAGATGATGAACCGCTTCATTGAAGTCCTCAACAGTTCCAAAACCGTTGCGAACATAAAAAGCAATCAGCATCGACCACAAATCCTGCATAGTCATCCACATATCTGCCTTGCGCAAATATTTGTTAATAACTCGGCGTTTGCGCCAATTAGAATACCTTGAACCTCGCTTGTTTTCACGGTAGTATTCAAGGTGTCGATCACAGCTGTCACGGAAAGTAAAAAGTTTTTCCGCCTTCCTTAAGAGCGCTTCATTCGGAATATATTCGCATTCGGAACGGACACTCTTAAAATACTTCCAAACCACAACGCTCATAAACTGATTGTCTAGCTGTTGAGACAGGGTTAAATGTACTCCGTCATAAATGGCAGGAACATCATAAAAAGTAACTTGTCGCAGATAGAAGTCCTGAATGAAATCAGCAACTTTTCTACCAAATTTGTGAGAGCCTTTGACCTCGAGCAAATCTCTCAAACCGGATTGTTCCAGTTGGGTTAATGTAAATTCCATAATATATAATGTTAATAGTGTGTATCCAAACAGAACTATACACTTTTTTAGACAAAAGTCAAAGTTTTTTTGATTTTATTTTGTATTGATTGCATCCTGAGGAATATCAAACCAACTCATTCTTATACCACCAACACCGATATTACTGATTGTTTGCTCATATTTCCAAAATGTATTTTTACGATAAATAGGAATTCCCCATTCTTCACTGATACAAAGTTCACCACCCTCGATATCACTTTTATATACCCGACATCTTTCGCCATTTATTTCTCTCATTCCGGCCTGATAATACTGCGAAAGTTCTTTGTCAGTTCCGATAAGATAAGTTTTAAACATTTTATCATCAGTTTTAGGAGTTATAACCTTTTGATTCGACATAGAATCGTAAACAACAATATCTTTCATTGAGTTTATAATGATATTATAGTCATAAGCATCACTACTGCGAGTATATGAAACTCCGTCTACATCAATTTGTGCCATTGTCGCATCAATAGGTTCTCCTCGCACATATCCTCGTGTATCCCACACCACACCGACATTGAGAAGTCGCTGCATTTTCTCTTGAGCTGCACGCAATTCAGGTAATACCTTAACATCTTTCTCATCATCAATAAGTTGTGCACTATACTTGATAGGAATTGTAATTATTAAAATATCATCATCATCAAATTTTGTTTCTACCCCCTTCTCATTAACAGGTTTTGAAAGAGATATTGAACTTGACATAACATTAACACTATCATCTTTGCGCTGCAAAACCAATACAACCAAAGTGTCAACCGTTCCGCCTTTAATCACCTTTACTTGAACATCTTTAGCACTTACACCGGCAGCACTTAAATCTACCGCAACTTTATATACTCCGTTTTCTTCTACCGGATTTGAACAATGGTGCATTAGGGCATTGAGCTCGGATATATTAGAACTTACTTCCTGCCAAACTTCTGAAGTTTCATTTGGAGAATATTTGGAAGATTCAACAACCGAGGCTAGAGAATTAGAAGCAGCCATCATCATAAACAAAAGTGTAGCTACTTTTACATACTTATCCATCTCCCCCTCCATTGCTGTTTTCTCTACATAATATCAATTATCATAACGTATTTTCAATAATTTTTATGTTACAAAAAAAAGACATTTTAAATTTTATTATTGACTATCCGGCAAAAAATTCTTATTAATTGTAAGTCATCGCTCTGGTGGTGGAATTGGTAGACACGTAAGTTTCAGGTACTTATGGGAGTTTTCCCGTGAAGGTTCAAGTCCTTTCCAGAGCACCAAATTTCTTATTCCTCGTATTTGCGGGGATTTTTTATTGTAATATACGCAAAATTTGCGGATAAAACAGTTATTATTCTCCGCAAATTAATATATAATGAGTGCTACGACCACTGCCTTGTTGTTTTAATATACCATATTTCATAAGTTGTTTGATAGAACGAGTAGCTGTATCTTGTGAGCATTTGCATATTTTGGCCCATTTGCTTGATGTTAAGTTACCTTCAAATCCATCAAAAAGCATATTAATCATTTTTTTCTGGTTTTCATCTAGTGGAAATTTATTAAATTCCATCCAATTTTCTGCTTTAAATATAATTTTGGCAATCATTGTTTCAGAGGTTTCTAATGCTTGCAACATTGTTTTTAAGAACCATTTTATCCAATTGGTAATATCAAGAGTTCCCTTTTGAGTATTTTCCAAAATTTTATAATATTCATTTTTTTGCTTTTGGATTTGAGCCGACATACTATAAAATCTGTAAGATGATTTTTCTGCTTTTGCCAACATAAGCTCCGTAATGGCTCTGGCTATACGGCCATTACCATCTTCAAATGGGTGAATGGAAATAAACCATAAATGGCTGATTGCTGCTTTTATTAAAGGATTAATATCAGGATTTTTATTTGCCCACGCAAAAAAATCATTCATATATTTTTCAATTAAAGAGGCTTGCGGAGCTTCATAATATACAATTTCTCTGCCTTTGTTGCTTGAAACAACCTGCATAGGACCATCTTTATCATCTCTATAACAAGCTGTTTTTATTTTATACATTCCACTATACCCTGTTGGGAATAATGCTGCATGCCAACTACATAATCTTTCGTATGTTAAAGCAGTATCAAAATTATGTGTAGCATCAATCATAATCTCCACCACGCCATCAATATGATGGCTACTGTTAATGGGGTGGGCATTATGTATATTTAATCTTTTGGCAATAGAAGAACGAACTTCATCTTTATTCAAAAGTTCTCCTTCAATTTCACTTGATTTTGTTATTTCTTCGGTCAAATTGTTTAAGAGAGCCTCTTGTCGGAAATCAAATCCGAGACTTTGCATTTTTCCAAACAATTCTCCTTGTTTAAATGATACTTTTGTGATGATATCAAAAAGCTCATCATTATTCCAAATAAAGTTTGGCCAATCCTTTTGTTTGTGAATATACATTGTCAATCTCCGCAAATTATGCGGACATTATAACTGTTATTCTCCGCAAAAGTCAATATATTTTAATTATTGCCACTCATTTATTTTTCTTGTTTCATCAACAATAGAGTTCAACAATTCGTCAACTTTGGTGCACCAATATTAAGCTCCCTTTGGGGAGTTTTTTTTTATAAAAACAAAAAAGGCGCTGTTCTTTTTAACAACGCCTTGCAACTATGGTCAAAAGTCAGACTAGAATTTCCAACCAAGACCGGCACGTAATGCGAGATTGTCGTACATCTCATAGTAGACACTACTTCCCTTTGAGAAAAGATAACTAACCTCAGCATTGAGGAAAAGCTTCTTTGTCAAAACAACCTCAACACCACCCTTAATCTTGTGATGGAAAAGGTCTGAGTAGAATCTATCGTTCGGACAGTTACTGCCTGGAGCTCCAACTCTGGTAATATAAGCCCAAGTTGACCATCCATACATCAAATAACCGCGAACTTTGTTACCGTACTGCACACCAAGTGCGGATGAAAACGTAGGAAAATCCTTGTGTCCGAGGTCAGTATTGAGATAGGTATATCCCAAGTCGAGCTCAGCACGAATAAAATTCACATTGAAAGGAATCGCTACACCGGCAATAGGAGCATTCTCCAAGCAGTTGTATCCACCATAAACGGTAGGAGAAACGTGAAGCTTCCAATCTGAATCCTCAATCCACTTTGACTGTGCAGATGATGATGCAATCACCGAGAACATCATCACGAAAAGTACTAAAAACTTTTTCATAGTTAAAAATGTTTATTAATTTATAAATAGTATCTTCTCACATTTCACATTATAGACAAAAAAACAAAAAAATCAACCACTATTTTATAAAAAAAATAAAAAAATGAGGGGGTCGAAAGACGCCCCTCATGAAAATTATGCATGTTTGAAACCAAAACGCCATCCGATACCTATACGTATCGCAAGTTGATTAAAGGTTTCGTAGTACTGACCACCGTCAGAAACAAGTACATACCCGAGTTCTGCATTGAGGAAAAGTTTTTTGTAAAGGGTTACATCAACACCACATTTAATCTTTCCCTGAATGTCGCAAACACTAAAATAGTCTTCATTTCCGTTATAATACGGAGCTCCGACTTTTGTTATGCAAGGCCATGTGGTTGCACCTATCAGCGCATATCCTTTTATTTTGTCATTACCGTACTGCATTCCGAAGTAATGTCCGTAGGTAAAGTAATTGTAGTGTCCGAGCGAGGTATCATGCATGTTATAGCTAAGTTCAGCTTCAGCACGAATTAATCCTGCGTAGACAGGGATAGCAATACCCGCAGTAGGGGTACTTTCAAGGCAGTTATAACCGCCATAAACAGTTGGGGCAACATGAAATCTCCATTTTTCGAGATCAACACCCTGCGCAGACGCAACTACCATAGAGAGCATCGCGCACATCAACAACATAAACCTTTTCATAAGATTTTGATTTAATTTTGTCTGCACCTTCACAGACTGTTAAACTTTTGGGATTATATATAGTGATAATAGTTATTTGAATAGATACACTATATACAAAAAAGCATTAAAAATCAAGTAATGTTTTTGTGAGTATGATGATTTTGGTAAAAAGGTAATTATATGAAAAGAATAGGCATTATCGGTGATAGCATAGCACATGGATTTTATGATGAAAACAACATTGGTTGGGTGGCTCGCTTAGCACAAAAAATGTTGCATAAAAAAGCCGGAGAATATGTGTTTAACAATATGTCTCAAGCAGGTGACAATATTGCAGATGCTTATTTTCGTGCAACTTGTGAAGCCCTTACTCGTAATTTTGATGTTATTATCGTTAATATCGGAATTAATGATTTACGCCGACGTAAAAACAGTAATCTTGAAACCGACATATCTGAAGGGACTCGAGTCGTTTATTGGAATCGTTTACTTGACATCTTAGATAAAACCAATGCTGAAATTATTGTTACCGATTTAATCCCGGTAATCGAAAACCGTTATACCAAACAAGCAACATTATTACGTCGCAACGAAGATGTCGAAAAGTATAACCAAATTATCGAAAATATTTGCAAAGAACGTAACATCACATTTTTTGCTCGTTATAATAACTGGAAAAACAGAGAATTAGAAAAAATATATAAAGATGCTACTCATCCTAACGCAGAAGGTCATGAAATTTTAGCAACCGAATTATTTGAATTTTTACAAAAAATCGGCATCTAAGCATTATAATTGAGCCCCCAATCACTATATCGAGCAGGGTCATTAACCCAGTTTTCGCGAACCTTGACAAACAAAAACAGATGAATGCGGCAATCAAGCATATTTTCTAATTCGTGGCGAGCCTTTTCACCAATTTTTTTAATCATTGCTCCACCCTGTCCGACTATAATCTTTTTTTGCCCTTCTCTTTCAACATAAATAGTCATCTCCGCACGAACCGAATTGTCATCACGACGTTGCCACAATTCCGGTTCAACCGTTAAAGAATATGGTATTTCTTGCTGCAACATCAAAAATAATTTTTCTCGTACAACTTCAGCTGCCAATAATTTTAATGGCATATCCGACATTTGCTCTTCAGGATAATACCAAGGTGATAAAGGCAAATTATCAGCCAAATATTTATAAAAAATATCTATATTTTCACCGGTAGTTGCAGACACCATAAATGTTTCCGTAAAATGTCCGTAAGCATTGATTTCGGCAGATAACGGCAATAACTTTTCTTTACTCAACATATCAACTTTATTAAGTACCAAAACAGCTTCTCTGTTTTGTTTATTAAGTTCATCAATTATTGTTTTGGTTTCATTGTCAAATCCACGTTTTGCATCAACCACCAAAACCAAAATATCTCCGTCTTTAGCTCCGCCCCATGCCGAAGCAACCATTGACCTGTCCAGACGACGCTTAGGTTTAAAAATTCCGGGTGTATCTTGAAAAATAATTTGAGTATTTTCATAAATACCAATTCCTTTAACCATTGTTCTGGTTGTTTGCGCTTTGGGACTTACGATAGATACCTTTGAACCGACAAAATCATTAGTAATTGTTGATTTACCTGCATTAGGAGCACCTATAAGCGTAACAAAACCGCAACGCGTAGGAAGACTATTTTTTTGTTCCATTTTTTACTCCCAAAACTTGCAACATTTTTTTAGCTGCTTCTTGCTCCGCCAATTTTTTATTATGTCCTTTGCCTATTTGTTCTTCTTGACCTTCAACAACTACCCTCATAGAAAAAATCGGATTATGTTCCGTTCCTTCTCGACCTACTTCCACATATTTTGGTGTATTCCATCCCTTGCTATGAGCATATTCTTGTAAAGCCGTTTTAGCATCTTTAGGAGGATTGGTATGCGTATTAATTAAATCTCTCCAATGTTTTTCAACAAATTCTATTGCCTGCTCACAACCGCTATCAGCATATATGGCACCGATAATCGCTTCTCCCACATCACAAAGAACATTATCATTATTTTTAACATCTATGCCTTCAGCACGAATATATTTATCCAAGCCTAAATCTAAAGCAACTTCCGAAACCGTTTCTTTGCAAACTAAGGCCATAAATCTTTGTGACAAATTTCCTTCCGGTTCATTAGGAAACAATCTGCACAACATTGCTGCAACAGAAACTCCCAAAACTCTGTCGCCCAAAAATTCAAGACGTTCATAATTTTGCGATAAATTTCCGGTAATACTGCTATGTGTCAATGCCCTGAATAACAAACTTCTGTCTTTAAATTTGTATCCGAGTTTATTTTCCAATGTTTCCATTTTAACCTGCTTTTTTTATGATATTTTGTTAAACAAACGACGCCAACGAATTTTTTTACCCCAAGTCCAAGGTTTATACCAAGCTCCTTCATGCGGATCATAAGAAAAGAATAAAAAGCGAGCTTTACCGACTAAATTTTCATAAGGAACAAAACCTACATGAATACGACTATCATCTGAACGATCACGATTATCACCCATCATAAAATAATTATTTTCAGGAACCGTTACCTCTGCAAAATTATCATCGTTTTCATTATCTGAGATTTCTAAGATAGTATGTTTAACTCCATTCGGTAAAGTTTCGACGTATTGATGATAACGTTCCGCATATCCCATATTATTACGAACAACAAAGTTTTCTTTTTCTTCACGAGGTAACTCTTTTCCGTTTATAAATAAACGACCGTTTTCCAATTTTATTTTATCTCCCGGAACACCCACGATTCTCTTGATAAAATCTGTACGATTATCTTGAGGATATTTGAATACTACAACATCACCAACTTTAGGCTCATCAGCCCAAATTCTTCCCGAGAATAGAGGAATGCTGAACGGAAAAGAGTGCTTTGAATATCCGTATGTATATTTTGATACAAACAAAAAATCTCCGACATACAAATTAGGATACATTGAACCCGATGGAATTTTAAACGGTTCAAATAAAAAACTTCTGATTAAAACAGCTATAACAATAGCAAGTACAACTGTTTTAATTGTATCGGCAAAACTTTCTCTTTCTTCCATAGTTCCCTCTCTTAATCTAACCCTCAATAATGACTACCGCTTGTGCAAAGGGATAATCATCGGATAAACTTACAAAAAATTTCTTCGCACCCTTTTCTTTAGCGAGTTGTTCCGTTTTTTCGCAAAGACAAACATAAGGCCGTCCGTCTTTTTCGTGTAAAATTTCTATCTCAGCCCAAGCAAGCCCGTTTCGAAAACCTGTTCCTAAAGCCTTGCTGAAAGCTTCTTTTGCTGCAAATCTCTTAGCTAAAGATGAACAAAACTTTTTTTCATCTCCAATTTGTTGCAATTCTTTCTGCTCATTTTTACCAAAACAACGTTTGATAAAATGTTGCCCGAATTTTTTGTAACTCTGCTCAATTCGTCCAATATTGCATATATCATTTCCAAGCCCGATTATCATATCACATTCCTTTTTTGTTTCTTTTTTCTGTTGATATGATTTAGGGCATGCCAAACAATGTAGTAGCTCAACAGCCATGAAACGATGTAATAGGGAATACAACCTACCAACATCGGATATATAACCGGCCAAACATCAGTTACAAAATTTGAAAAATCGAAACTCATTAAAGCATGCATTCCTTTTTCAAAAGTTTGCATAAACGAAACATGCTTATCAATTTCAATTCCTAAAAACCACCTTCCGGTATAGTACACCGATACCCAAATAAACGGGAATGTCCATGGGTTTCCCATTGCTGTTCCTATTGCACTGGCCAAAATATTTCCACGACATAAAAAAGCGGTAATCGCTGCCAATACAAAATGAAATCCGACGAAAGGAGTAAAGGATATTGCTACACCACAGGCAACCCCTGCCGCAATAGAATACGGAGTACTGCCTAATCTACTCAATCTCAAAATCAAATATTGCTTATATTTGTTCCAACCGATAGTCGGCCAAAACCATGATTTTGCTCTAGTCAACAGTGTTTGTTTTTTTCTTCTTTTGAACAACTACCGTCTCCCTAACTTGAACGCGCTACATAACTGACAACTTTTGAAGATTTCAAAGCAGCAATCACGTCATTTAATTGATTAACGTTTTTTACTTCTACATCTAATATAATCTCAAAATAGCTGACTGTACGGTATATAATATTTAAATTTGAAATATTAGTATTATGGCGAGCCAAAATATTTGATATTTCGCCCAATGTACCGGGTTCATTAGAAAGCATAACTTTTAATCTGCCGGTATGAATGTCTGTTGCTTCTTGTTTTCCCCAAGAAATATCAAGCCATCTCTCCGGCTCACTGGCAAATTTTTCTAAAGCTTTACAATCTATCGTATGCACTGCAACACCTTTTCCGGTAGTTACGATACCGACAATTCTGTCCCCCGGCAAGGGGTGACAACAGCCGGCAAAATGCATTGCCATACCCGGAATTAGCCCTTCTATTTGCAGAGGTGATGCATCTTTTTTCTTGGTCTTTTTAAAACTCGGAACCTTAATTGCTTGAACAACCTTGTCTAATTTAGATTGTTTATAAGCAGGATAAACAGCCTTCATAACATCCCAACCGGTTACCAAGCCCTCTCCTACTTTTGCGTATAAATCATTAATTGATTCCGCTTCAAAAGAAGATAAAACATTAACCAAAGCTTTTTCAGAAAAATCAAGGCTCTCGTTTTTAAACAATTTTTCCAAAATTTCTTGGCCTAATACAATAAACTGATCTCGCTTATTAGCTCGTACATATCGACGAATTGCCGCTTTAGCTTTTCCCGTAACAACAAAACGTTCCCACTCGGTAGAAGGATGTTGAGCCTTTGAAGTCAAAATTTCAACTTGGTCACCATTTTGCAACATTGTCCTCAATGGTCTTATTTCACCATTAATTTTAGCCCCTACACAAGTGTCTCCTACTGATGAGTGAACGGCATAAGCAAAGTCTACCGGTGTAGAATTAACCGGTAAACCGATTAAGTCGCCTTTGGGAGTAAAACAAAACACTTGATCATTATACATCTCGAGTTTTGTATTTTCCAAAAATTCTTCCGGATTAGATGCTTGCTCCAAGATTTCCAATAACTCTCTAATCCATCGGAAATTCTTGCCTTCTGCCTTTTGTCCTTGCTTATATGCCCAGTGTGCCGCCACACCTTTTTCTGCAATTTCGTGCATCTCAAAAGTGCGAATCTGTATTTCAATTCTGGTATTTTCCGGCCCAATCACTCCGGTATGAATAGATTGGTAGCCGTTAGGTTTAGGTGTTGAAATATAGTCCTTAAAACGACGGGGGACCATGTGATATTTACTGTGCACAATCCCCAAAGCCTGATAACATGCAGCAATGTCATCAACACAGATTCTAAATGCCATAATATCGGAAAGCTGCTCAAATGAAGCATTTTTCTGCTGCATCTTACGCCATATAGAATAAGGTGTTTTTTCTCGACCGGTAACAACACACTTAACTCCATTGTCAGCCATATCTTTTTTTAAGGCTGCAATAATCTTCGGAACGATATCGCTTCCTTGTTCTCGCAAAAAGTTCAAACGAGCAATAATAGAGTCATGTGCATCTTTATACAATTCACTAAAAGCAAGTTCTTCCAACTCACTTTTAACTTCTTGCATACCGATACGTTCTGCTAACGGAGCATATATATCCAAAGTTTCTCTGGCTATGCGTGCTCTTTTTTCCGGTTTTAAAAAATGCAAAGTACGCATATTATGCAATCTGTCCGCCAACTTAATCAGCAAAACACGAATATCCTCCGACATTGCCAAAAGCAATTTACGGAAATTTTCAGCTTGTTTGGTATAAACCGATTTTTGCTCAATCATTGCCAATTTAGTTAAACCGTCAACAATTCCTGCTACTTGGTCTCCAAACAAACTGCGAACTTCTTCGATAGTAGTATCGGTATCTTCAACCGTATCATGTAACAATCCGGCAATAACCGAATTGCTGTCGAGTTTAAATTTTGTGAGAATACCGGCAACTTCAACCGGATGAGAGTAGTACGGATCGCCGGATGCACGCAACTGTGCCCCGTGTTTTTTCATCGCAAACACATAAGCACGGTTCAACGCATCTTCATCTGCATCGGGGTCATAAGAAGTGACCAAATCAACTAATTCGTACTGTCTTAACATCGGGAAAATTGCCTAAAATATTATTCTTCGTCAAAATCACCCATATCGTCGCCGAAGTATGCACCATCATCAAAACCGAGATCATCTTCGCCGTCAAAATCTTCGTCACCTTCATCCATTGCCGCATCAAAATCAATATCTTCTTCAGAAGAAATTTGCATACCTTCAGCAACTTCGCTTTCCAACAAAACACCTGAGAATTGTTCATCCAATTCGGCCAATTCTCTTTCCGCAGCCATAATTTCCATTTCTTCTTCTTGGGGCTCTTCAATTTCAACATATTTTTGAAGTCCCATAACCAAAGATTTTTGCAAATCTTCTACACTTACTGTTTCTTCGGCAATTTCACGCAATGCAATAACCGGATTTTTATCATTATCACGAGTAACCGTAATCGGAGAACCGGAAGAAATATCTTTTGCTCTTTGTGTGGAAATCATAACCAAATCATAGCGATTAGGAATTTTATCAATACAATCTTCAACTGTAACTCTAGCCATTTTTTTACCTTTTTTAAGTTGTTAAAACACATTTTTGCCCCAATATAGCCCTATTTTGCAAAACAGGCAAGAAAAACCGTGTTTTTTCAAGGTTAACACTTTGATTTTATTTCATAAAAATCTCTTGCCCCACGATTCGGAATTTTGAATCACGCAAAACATTATCTAACTCTTTTGAATTTTTCTTAACCTCAAGCATGTCATCAATCGTAGCATCGTACCTTTCAATCATACTTTGCATTGTCGCTGCAATTTTCGGACCATATTTATAGTTATATGACTGTAATGAATGTTGAAATATATTTTTTCTAAACAATCTTATTGTCAGCAACTCTACTTGGCTCATTCTTAATAGCCTATATGCTTTTATGGTTTTATCACAAGTATAGGCCCACTCATTTTCACTAAACCCTTTCTTAGATATAATGCTTTGAAATTCTGTACTTTTTCCGATAAGACGAATTTTTTGCACTAATCTTGCACAAGGAGTGACTAAATCTTTCAATTGAGCCAAACCGACACCTGTACCGTTCGCTTCTTCCCAAGCATCGAGTAAATATCCGGCCTCTACCAACTGTACTTGGGTAACAATATCCGAGCCGAAACTCTTCAAATCTTCTAAAGTAGAAATTACCGCCTTGACATCAGCCGAAGTTAAAGGAGAGTTTTTATCAGGACTGATAGTTCTCAATCGGCTCTTTACATTGCTTTTTGCGGTAGCTCCCGGGGCATAATCTTGCGGAGACAATTTTTTTGCAATATCATCCAACAATTTTGAGTTATATTTATTTGCGGGTTCAGGCATTGGCTCAGGCATTACAATTTCTTCTACCGCATTTTCATCCGGCCACATTTCCGGCATCAAAAGAAAATACAACACCGGAGAAATCATTTCTATATCTTCAATATCTGCAAGTTGCGGTGCAATTCTGCTGGGAAACTTATTTTTTGTTTCTTTTATCCCCGGCATATTCAAAACTTTTTCGGGGATTCCGGGAACCGTATGCAAATATGGTCCGATGTATTCATACATTTGCGGAGGCATAGACTTTATCATCTCATAATATTCGTCTTCGCCCTGCCATTTCAGTCTTTTTTCTCTGGTACCGTATTTGCGTATTGTTTGTGCAAATTCCTTATCAAATTTGTTACCTATTGACCAATAATATTTATATTTCCGATCATAAACCGGAGCCGGAGCAAACTGAATACGTAAATCCTCAATTTTCGGAAGAGGTGTATCTAAATCAATTTTAAAACGGTCAGCATAATCGGCAGGAGATATCGCATTTCCTCTACCGCATAATAACACTAAGCATAAACAAGCAAATACAAAAAATTTACATCTCATAAACAGCACCTCTCATAACATTATAATAATAATATATTTAATAAAAAGTAATCAAGCAAAGAAAACACTAGACTCGCAAAAAATATTGTTTTACTATTACACTGTTAATTTTTTAAGGAGAAATGGCTATGGCTTGGACAGAAAAAATGGTTGAAGACCTAAAAATTATGTGGAAACAAGGATTAACTACCGGAGAAATCGGAAAACGTCTCGGTGTATCCAAAAACTCTATTGTCGGCAAAGTACATCGTTTACAACTTGATGCCCGCCCCTCTCCGATAAAAAAGAAAGAACCGGTAGAAGCAAAAGAAACGAAAAACGAGAAAAAATCTTGTAAATCCAAATCTGCAGAAAAGAAAGAGGTTAAAAAAGAAACCCCAAAAGAAGTAAAAATAGAAACAAAGGCTGAAGAAAAAGTTGCAGAAAAAGCTCCTCAACCGATTATTGAAGAAGTAAAAACCTTTACCCCAAAACCTGTTACTCCTGTAAAAACTTATAACGGCAATGCCAAACTTACCGATCTTGACAACCACACTTGCCGTTGGCCAATCGGTGATCCAAAAGATGAAAACTTTCATTTTTGCGGCAGAAAAATAAAATTAGGTCAAACATATTGTGAAGAACATGCTGCCCTTGCCTATGTTAAGCCTAACAACAAAAAATAAACAGTTTCAAAAATAATCCCGAAAAATCGGGATTATTTTAATTTTGAATATTGACATATTTTATTTTTATTATATTAATAATGATAACCATTATCAGTTTAGGAATAAAAATGAAATATTCAAAACAACGAGAAATAATTTTAAGAGCATTAGAGATGAACGTAATTCACCCTACTGCCGATGAATTATATAAACTGATAATAAAAGATTTTCCAAGCATTGGTCTGGCAACCGTATATCGCAACCTCAATCTTTTAGCAGAAAAAGGCATAATCAAAAAAATATACGGTCTTGATGATGCAGCTCACTTTGACCATAATACCCACAACCATCATCATTTTATTTGCACAAAATGTAATAAGATATATGATGTTCCCTATGATATTGCATCGGATATAGCCGACAATGTTTGGAAAAAAACAGGTTTTAGCATTGAAAAGACAGAATTATCTTTTCACGGTATATGCAAAAATTGTCAAACTAAAAACTAATATAAGGAGTTTAAACTATGGAACTTAAAGGATCCAAAACCGAAAAAAATTTAATGGAAGCTTTTGCCGGAGAATCTCAAGCTCGCAACAAATATACATACTATGCTTCAAAAGCAAAAAAAGAAGGCTATAATATTATTGCTGACAAATTTGAACAAACAGCAAACAACGAAAAAGAACACGCAAAAATTTGGTTTAAACTTCTTCACGGCGGTTCTGTACCATCTACAATCGAAAACTTAAAAGATGCTGCAGCCGGCGAAAACTATGAATGGACAGATATGTACGACCGCATGGCCAAAGAAGCTGACGAAGAAGGCTTTACCAAAATTGCCGCTTTGTTCAGAATGGTCGGAAAAATTGAAAAAGGTCACGAAGAAAGATATAATGCCTTATTAAAATCTCTTTGCGAAGGCAAAATCTTTTCTCGTCCTACAAAAGTTATTTGGGAATGTGGCAACTGCGGTCACCGTGTAGAAAGCCCTATGGCTCCGGAAAAATGTCCGGTTTGCGACCACCCGCAAGCATATTTCTTTGAATTGCAAGAAGAATTCTAATTTACATTTCAAAGCAAAAGGCATCGGAACAAAACCGATGCCTTTTTTAGTTGTGTAAGACCGTTAACTTGGAAGACCTCCCTGAGGATACAAACTGATAATTTGCTCCCAAGGAATCTCTCGTCTTTGATGTTCGGTACGCAAGACCATTACTTGTCCGTTTTGCACGAGCAAAGCCTCAACAAGCGGAACATTGTCGGGAACAATGCCAACATATTCCAAAATCCAGAAAGGTCCTTTGTGACAGATAATCTGGAACGGACCTTGAGCCCCCTTTATATCCACCGGAATACCGTCCACTCGCACCAAACCGTCTATCTTGTCAAGCTCGGGCACAAGTTTCTCCATCAAGTCCTCGAAGTCGTATCCGCATTCGTTAAGGAACAGCATGTTGGAGTGTTCATACAAAAAATCTTTCTGTTTGAAGCTCACACCATGTCCGGCGATTCTCTTGAGCAGAGTATAGACCTCTTCTGCAGATTTATCACTGACAGCCATCAGAATATCTACAAAACTCAAGTCATCGGCATCTTTCTCTGAGAGTTTGGTACCAAAAGTTCGGTCAAAAGCCTGCATAATCTTGTTTTTCAAGATATATGCCTCACGATCAATCGTGTTAAACATTTCTTTTGTGTTCATAATGATTATATTAATGGATAATTTTCATACCCATAAGCTAGCATTATTTTAGACAGAAATCAACAAAAATTTATTTTAATAAATTGCGAACCCCACGATAATTAAAATGAGCTATCGCAATGGCTAATGCGTCCGAAGAGTCATTATTTTTCGGTTTACAACCGGGAAGCAAAACCTTAACCATTGTTTCCACTTGTTCTTTTGCTGCTTTTCCGACACCTACAACCGCTTTCTTTATCTTATTCGGTTCATATTCGGTGACCGGAATATCATAAATTGCCGGAGCCAAAATTACCACCCCTCGAGCCATACCGAGTTTTATGGTCGAAGTAGGATTGTCATTGAGAAAAACTTGTTCGATAGCCGCTTCATCGGGACGATATGTTTCGATAACCTGATTTAGAGTTTTATGAATGATTGCCAAACGTTCTGCTATCGGCAATTTGGTATCTGTTTTTATAAAACCGTCAGCAATATACTTAATTCTGTTACTTTCAGTCTCTATAATCCCCCACCCTGTCGATGACAAACTCGGGTCCAATCCTAAAATACGCATTATTTATTCTCCTCTGCTCAGATAATAAACTTTTTTATCCAAGATGTGAATATATTTTTATAATCTTTAAAAAATGCATTTTTAAAAAACATAAAACAGTAAAAAACGTTAAATTTTACAATATTTTGGGGTTGATTTTTCTTTCAAAAAAAGATACTCTTCATCATCAGTTCGAACTTTGGAGAAAACAAAATGAAAATATCCCCATTAGGTGTATTACTAGCAACCACTTTTTTATCAACTAATGCCTTTGCATTAACTGCAGACGATTTAGGAACTTCGCAAAATGTAAAATGGAAAGAAGTATTTTCCTCAACTGACGACACAGTCGTTGTTGAAACACCGGAAGGTGCAAAATATTTTCAATATACCTACACTCCTGCAGGAAGAACTGTTTATAATGAAGGAATAGAAAATGTAACAAGTAATATTGATGCTGATTTTGTAGGTATAAATGGCGGTAGAAGTCAGGGAAATGCAATCTATACTGGGGGCAATATAACATCTGTTACCGGCGATTTTATTAATAATAGTGCCAGTCTTTTTGCAGCAGGGGGCTTTATCTTTAATTCAGATAATATACAAAACATAAAAGGAGATTTTATCTCAAACATTGTATATGGAAACTATAGTGTTAATGGTGTCGGCATCACTAACGAAGGATTTATTAATAATATAGAAGGCGACTTTATCGGTAACCGAGCAAATATTGACAGATATACACAATCAAATGCTGTTTATGGTTATAGTACTTATGGCGGTGCTATTTTTAATGGTGGTAATATAAATAATATTGCCGGTAATTTTATTGGTAATAGTATTTATCTTGATAATTTAAACTCTAGAGGAGGTTATGTTTCTTCATACGGTGGTGCTATTGCCAATGAATATGGAACGATTGAAACTATCACCGGTGATGCAATAGGAAACTATATTCAAACTAACGGCTACGCTTATGGTGGTTTTTTGGATAATGCTGCTCACAACCCAAATGTTCTACCGGCAAGTTTGAATTTATCCGTTATGTCTGGTAGCAATTTTTATAATATCGGAAGCATAAACGGAAACATCATATCCAACCATGTATTAGCAAATCAGAGTGCCTATGGTGGAGCAATCAGTAACAGAATGTATGGCTCAATTGCGGAAATAAATTCTGATTCCATCAGTTATAACCATGCAATTTATGACGGTTCTTTGGCACAACCTGTTTCTCTTGAGCCTTTGGATTATGATCCTTTTTCTGATTATTATGGTGGTGCGTCTTATGGTGGAGCAATTTATAATGAAGGCTCAATCGGAAACATTACTGCCAGTATATCCAACAATTATGCCGGAGCGGGATATGCTCTAGGCGGAGCTATTTTAAATGAAAGTATAATACAGTCTATCAATGGTAATATTTCTTCAAACTATGCTATTTCCGGATACGTCTCTTATGGTGGGGCTATTTACACTTCTTCTACCTATAGCACTGTTTATATCGGAGATATTATCGGAGATATAGTAGGCAATTACGCAATATCACAAGAAGAAGCACGTGGAGGTTTTCTATACCAAATAAGACAAAGAATAGAAAGAATTGATGAATACTCCGCAAGAATAGGAAATATAATTGGAAATATTAATAACAATCATGCCGCAGGAAGTTATTATGCCGATGGTGGTGCTATCTACAACTATTGGTCTGTAATAGAAAATATTACCGGTAATATAAGTAATAACTATGTGTATTCAAGCGATGGATACGCAACCGGAGGTGCTATATCAAATAATGGTGGCAAAATAAGCAACATTACAGGAAACTTCACAAAAAATTATGCCTATGGATATAATGAAGCCCTTGGTGGAGCTATATATAATGTTGATTATGATTGGTTAGATACTGGCGTAGGTATTGATTTAATCTCCGGTAGTATCATCGGTAACTATGCTAAATCAGAAGGTTACGCTTTCGGTGGTGCTATATTCAATGAGGGTGGAGATTTAACTTTTGCTGCCAATGGTGAAAAATATGAAATCAGCGGAAACTATACACAAGACCGCAGAGGAAAAATAAACAATGCTATTTGGATGCAAAATAGTGAATATCATGGTCCTTCACAAGAAGCCAGTCTTGAGCCGGAATCCGTAAATATAAGTTTGTTGAACAACAGTAACTATGAACCTTTTGTTCCGTCATTAAACTTTAAGGTTACTAAAAACGGTTCGTATGTTGTTGATGACAGTATTGACGGCGGATATTACTATGGAATACAAGAATATAATTCAGAACCGCGTGAGCCCGTAGAACGTTATGGTTATGGCTACAATCTTAATATATCCGGAGATGCTTGTCCTCAATGTGAATGGAATAGTGTTCGCTTTAACAGTGTTGTTAACAATGTAAACAATTTGACAATCACAAAATCACAAATGGCATTAGGCAAAGATGCAACCATTAATATTGTCAATGACTACATAGCAAAACAAAATCCTTATCTTCGTTTAGATTTAGATGCCGTAAACGAAAAAGTCGGACAACTCAAAATCGGTGGCGAAGTTGAAGGTACAACATCTGTTGTTGTAAATGTTCTTCAAAACAAAGAAACTTCAAAAGATAACAGCATTGTTTTTGCAACAGCTCAAAATCATAGTTTGTCTGAAGAAGAAGCCCAAAAATCATTTGAGGTCTATCGAGTTGTAGGCAGTCCGTTTATGTGGGCCGTCAGCTATAATGACATTAATAAAACTTGGGGCTTATATTCAACCTCGGATGTTAATAACTACACCGAGGATTGTACCGAGCCGGAAACTCCTGAAGAACCGGAAACACCGGAAATTGACGGATTTATGCCGACATTGGATAGAATTAAAGAAGGTATCCAAGTTGTAGATTATATTTCTGATGTTGAAGCTTTGCCGAACAGTGCCTTTGCTTATGAAACAGCGACATCAGGCGACAACAGTTTCAGCTTTACCGACACTAATGCTTATGGTGCAGAAAGCGACAAAGCTTATAAAATTGTTCTCAAACCGGAAGAATTTTCAACTTCAACAGACTTAACTTTCACAGCTGATGATTCAGGTTCTATCGAAGTTCAACTCCCGAACGGCGAAACCCAATATTTCTCTTATGAATATACAGGGGATGGAAATGATGCTGCCATTAACTGGGGAATAGAAAATGACAGCTTTGCAGCAGGTGGAGTAATTTTTAATTGGGATGAAGGAGATATAACTGCAGATTTCGTAGAAAATTATGTATCTTCTTCTGATGGAATTGCTGTTGGTGGTGCAATTTTTAACGATGATAACACTATCGGCGATATTACCGGAGATTTTGTCGGTAACTATGCTGAAGGAAATGCTGCTGTGGGTAGTGCTATTTTTAATGGTTTTGATAATCCGGAAACGTCTGTTATCGGTGATATTACCGGAAGTTTCATAGGAAATCACAGTATTTCAACTGATAGCGGTTTTTCTGTTGGAGCTATTGCAAATATGGGAACTATTGGCAATATTACCGGAGATTTTATCGGAAACTATGCTGAAAGCAATAATGGTCCGGCTTATGGTGGAGCCATAATGAATGGTTTAGAAGCTCCTGCAGAACTGGGCAACATCACCGGCGACTTTATAGGTAACTATGCTTCAGGATATTGGGAGGCTTCAGGCGGTGCTATTGCAAATGCAGGTGCTGATATAGAAGATATCACCGGTGACTTTATCGGTAACTATGCCGAAGGAGAGATGATTGCATTTGGTGGCGCAATTGCGCACGCTAAAAATCCACGAGATAATATTGGTTCTATCGGTACTATCAATGGAAGTTTCATCAATAACTATGTCAAGGTTACCGGAACAGATGGTATCGGATTAGGCGGAGCTATATTTGTTAGCGATGATGATTTAGCTTTCAAAGCCGATGGTATAACCAATCGTTTCAGCGGAAACTATGTTGAAAATGCCGATGGCTCTAAAGTTAATAATGCTATCTTTGTAAATAATAATACCATCGATTCCCCGTTAAATCTTGATTTTGAAGTTAGAAACAATGGTGCTATTGTTTTTGACGATGAAATTGATGGCGGTTTCTATAATTTTAATGATGAACCTCCGGTTCAAGACGGCTATGCTTACAACATTAACATCTATGGTGATGTATGTCCTCAATGTATCGTCAACAGCGTAATCTTTAACAGCAAAGTTAAAAATGTTTACAATTTGACACTCGATACCACTCAAATGGTCTTGGGCAAAAATGCACACATCGAAATTGTTAATGATTACATTGCTCAAAACAATCCGTATTTACGTCTTAATGTCGATGCGGTAAATGGTAAAACAGGTCAATTAGAAATCGGCGGACAGGTTGAGGGAACAACGCAAGTTATCGCAAATATCGTAAATTATAAAGATGTTCGCGGAGAAGACAGCATTGTTTTTGCAACAGCCGTAAACGACACAACCGGCGACGAAGAATCATTTAAGATTTTCCGTACCGTCGGAAGCCCGTATAAATGGTATGTCGATTATGACGAAACTGCAAAAACTTGGGGCTTAGCAATGGGCGAAGAAACAAACGACTATGAAGAAGATTGTTATCCTAGTAATGATGAAGATGAAGAAGATACCCCGTCAGACAGCAAACCATTGGGTCCGATAGAGGTAGAACCTGAAATTATCGCAATGGAAGCTTTACCTTCTGCAGCAATTGCCCAAACCAACGGAATGATATATAACATAATGCGTAAAGTTAATATAAACAGATTATATTGTCCGGGTTGCGGTTTCTATGACTATAACTGGAACGGCGAAGCTTTCCATAACTTATGGGTAGATACCACCTATAACGGATTGGAAATAGATGCCCCTGTAGAGATAGAAGCTAAAGTCTGGGGTATAGAAGCCGGTTCAGATATTCAAAGAGATTTGCATAACAAACTCGGTATCTTCGTATCATATCGTCAAGGTAACTACGAAATGGACGGTAAAGGCGATAAATATTTCGCTAAACTCGGTTCAGAACTCGACATCGACAGCTATTTAGCCGGTTTATATTATCGCTATGATAATAATAACTGGTACGCATTCGCCACCTTATACGGCGGTATGCAGGAAGCAGAAATTAATACCGATGACGGCGTATCGACTGATACCGATGGTATAGAATTTGGCGGAAGTGCCGAAGTAGGTTATAGCTATGCTTTGAATAAGACAGTATATGTCACCCCGAGTTTAGGAGTGTTCTATACCCAAGTCAGCTATGATGATGCAAGCGATAACTATGGCAAAACGGTAGAATATAACGACTTGAAACAAGTTGAAATAGAAGCCGGCTTGAAGTTGAGCAAAGCTGTATATACCGACAACGGAGCCGCCAGCATTTATGTAAAACCGAGTGTAGTTCAAACACTTGTAGACGGTGACGAAGTAACAATAACCGAAATCGGCAAAGTTGACACCATAGACGATGAAACCTTGGGCAGAATTGAAATCGGCGGTAATTATGGTTTCAATGACAACTGGTCGGCTTATGGTTGGGCAAATTATACCTTTGGTTCAGATTATGAGGCAACATCAATCGGTGCCGGTGTAAATTACGCTTGGTAAACTCGTATAACGGGTAACTAATACATAAAAAGAGAGATTTTTCTGCTCATGTACGCATTTGTACACTCCGCAAAAAATCTCTCTTTTTCTTATTATTTCCCACGTTCTCCAAGTTTATAGTAAAACCCAGTTCTATGGTAACTAACAACAAAAGGAGGCAAGTTTTTACTTGCCTCCTTTTGTCATTGCAAGCGACGAAGTCTTGCGAAGCAATCCAGAAATGTTATGCCTTATAAAAACTATGGATTACCACGTCGCTTTCGCTCCTCGTAATGACAGAAAAAATTGTCATTGCGAGCGACGAAGTCTTGCGAAGCAATCCAGAACAAAAAAGCATATTCTTTTAACTGGATTGCCACGAAAATTAAAAATTTTCTCGCAATGACAGTGCAGAAATGAAATTACCACGTCGCTACCGCTCCTCGTAATGACAATATGATAACACTCCCATAATGAACTTCACAATAACAATACGAAGTGTTGTTTGAGAACAATATTATCCACAGAAATAAATTGAAAATTTTTTTGTTTTTACATTGAGCTGTTGACATAATAATCTGTCACTATCAAAAATTAACTAATTAAAGGAATATAAATATGACAAAAATTCATCCTACTGCCGTTATTGAAGATGGCGCTCAAATTGCAACTACTGCCGAAATCGGACCTTTCTGTGTTATCAGTTCAAAAGCCAAAATCGGTGAAGGTGTAAGATTACTTTCAAGTGTTACTGTTATGGGCGATACCACTATCGGCGATGAAACTGTTGTATTTCCGGGGGCTGTTCTCGGAGCCGGACCTCAAGACCATGGTAATGAATTTTTGGAAGATGCTCGTTTAGTTATCGGAAAAAGAAACGTTATTCGTGAAAACGTTACTATGCAATGCGGAACCCCCAAAGGACAAAACCCAATCCGTGGCGAAGAACCTGAAAAATTGATTACTCGTGTCGGTGATGATTGTATGTTTATGGTAAACTCTCACGTTGCACATGACTGTGTTGTCGGAAATAATGTTATTATGACTAACAATGCCGTAATTGGTGGACATACTCGTGTCGGTGACGGAGCAATTTTAGGCGGAAACTGTGCAGTTCACCAATTCTGCCGTATCGGACGCAAGGCTATGGTCGGCGGTTTGTCAGGTGTTACTCGTGACGTTATTCCTTTCGGTATGGTTACCGGCGACAGAGCTAAATTGCGTGGTTTGAATCTTATCGGCTTAAAACGTAGCGGCATGGATCCAGCAACCGTAAAAGCCATTACTCGTGCCTATATGTATCTGTTCAAATCTGATGAAGGCAACTTTGAGTCACGTGTTGCTGCAGCTCATGAAAAATATAAAGATAATCCCGTAATTATGGAAATGGTTGAATTTATCGATGATGCACTCATCGGAAGACGTAATATTACAACCGCTGAAATTTAAGCGAAAGATTTGGGATGGATACCAAAAAGAAAAAACTTGGAATTATTGCCGGGGGAGGAACACTCCCTCGGCGATTGATTGACTATTGTATCGAAACAAAAAGAGATTTTTTTGTACTCGCCATTGAAGGAAATGCCGAAAAAAATCTGGTTGACGATACTGTTCCGCACCTATGGATAAGGCTCGGACAAGCAGGAACCGGTTTTAAACGTTTTGCAGAGGAAAAAATTGAAGAAGTAGTTATGATTGGTACAATTCATCGTCCTTCGTTTAAGGATCTTGTGCCGGATTTAAGAACTACCGCTTTTTTTGCAAAAGTCAGCGCTAAAGCATTAGGAGATGACGGTCTGCTTCGTGCCGTGATTAAAGAAATTGAATCTGATAAAATGCGAGTTGTCGGGATTCAAGAAGTTATGAGTGACCTGCTGGTCAAACCGGGAATTTTAGGTAAACACAAACCTTCAAAAGAAAATATGACTGATATTATCCGAGGCATAAAAGTTGCCTATGAACTTGGCCGCCTTGATGTCGGACAATCAGTCATTGTGCAAGAAGGAATTGTTTTAGGCGTTGAAGGTATCGAAGGAACCGACAAACTAATCAAACGTTGCGGAGAATACAAACGCAAAGGAAGCGGAGGAGTGTTGGTAAAACTTCGCAAACCTCAACAAGATATGCGTATAGATTTGCCCACAATCGGCCCGAGAACATTGGAAAACGCAAAAGCAAGCGGTTTAGACGGACTTGCAGTTCATACAGGTAATACCTTAATTGTTGACGAAGAAGAAGTTATAAAACTTGCTGATAAACTCGGACTTTTTATTATGGGAATTGAACCGGGAGACTACCTTGAGCAATAAATTGAAAATATACTTAATTGCCGGAGAACCATCCGGCGATGCTTTGGGAGCCCGTCTTATGAGGGCAATGAAAAAAAAGACCGATAATAATGTCGAATTTTTCGGTGTCGGCGGTGAAACAATGGAAAGTGAAGGTTTTAACTCACTTTTTGATATATCCGATTTGGCGGTTATGGGATTGGCAGAAGTTATTCCCAGTATTCCTAAGGTATTGAAAAGAATCAATCAAACTACGGAAGATATATTAAAAGTCAAACCTGATGTCGTGGTCACTATCGATTCTTGGAGTTTTGGCAGTAGAGTACAAAAAAAATTACGAGCTAAAAAAACGGGAATCCCACAAATACACTACGTTGCTCCACAAGTTTGGGCTTGGAAGAAGAAAAGAGCTCGCACGATGTATAAATATGTCGATCATCTAATGACCCTACTTCCGCAAGAACCCAAATATTTTACTCCTTACGGACTAAAGACAACTTTTGTCGGTCATCCGGTTATTGAAAGTCCGGTAGCAAGCGGAGATAAAGAAAAGTTCAGAACTAAATATAATATTCCGTCAGACAAACGAATTATTTGCATTTTACCGGGCTCAAGACATAACGAAGTAGCAAGTTTGTTGCCGACTTTTATTGAAACGGCAAAAAAACTTTTTGCTCAGTTCGATGATTTATTTTTCGTAATTCCTACGGTAAAAACTGTTGAAAAAAGAGTAAAAGAAATGACGGCAAATTGCGGGCTTCCGCTGTTGATTGTTGAAGGAAGTGAAGACAGGCATAATGCAATGTGTGCCTCCGCAGCTGCCATTGCCGCATCGGGAACCGTTGCTCTTGAGCTTGCAATTGCAGATGTTCCGCATATTGTCGGCTACAAAGTTTCTAAATGGACAGCGTTATTGGCAAAAAAACTGCTTCATATTCAGTTTGTAAACTTATCTAATATTTTGTTGGGACGTGAAGTTGTTCCCGAACTTTTGCAAGAAACTTGCGAATCGAATAATATTGCCATGCACATTCGCCGTTTTCTAAATCAGGACGAATTATATCGTCACCAAATGGAAGGGTTGGCAAAAGTTCGTAAAGTTCTTGGACTTGGTGAACAAACCCCAAGCGAAAAAGCTTGCGATGTAATTTTAGAAATAATAAACAAAAAATCCTAATCTTATAAATAGGTTAACAAGAGTAAAAAGGCGAGGAAAATCCTCGCCTTTTTTGTGGAATAATGATTGGTATTTTTACCAAGCATAATTTACACCTGCACCTAGTGAAGTTGCTTCATAGTCTGAGCCGAAAGTATAGTTTGCCCAACCGTAGGCAGACCAGTTGTCATTGAAACCATAGTTGCCGCCGATTTCAATTCTGCCCAAGGTTTTATCATCAATAGTATCAACTTTACCAAGTTCGGTTACATCTATTTCATCTCCGTCAACCAAGGTTTGAACAACACTCGGTTTGACATATAATGAGTAAAAACCATCGTCGGTATATTGAGTATAAGCAAATTTTGCTCCGGCTTCTAATTCAACTTGTTTCAAGTCGTTATATTCTACCGTTTTACCGGCACTGTCGGTTGCATCATCATAATTG
>JAGBDC010000024.1 GCA_017937705.1 Alphaproteobacteria bacterium | reverse complement strand
TACAATAAGCAGAATGGCTGCAAAAACATTGAAAAGCTTACTCATAGCACATATCCTTTACGCACAGTTAACCCTTGTGTTCTGGTTAATTGTACGATTAATTTGAACATAAAATTTCTTCTGCAAGCCTTGGTTTTGTGTATTGACTTTTGTTCAAATTAATCGTACGTTTTATTTTTTTATGCCAAAAACCCCATCAAAACATTGACGGAGTTGAGTTTGAAAGAATTTCTAAATTACTAGATTTTACTAAAATTTATTCGGGGGTCGACAAGAGAATAGGTTATATCGCTGACCAGTTTTAAGACCAATCCCAATAAGGCAAAGATATATAATGTACCGAATATTACCGGATAATCTCTGGTCGTAATTGCTTCATATCCTAACAATCCCAATCCGTTCAAAGAAAATATAACCTCGATTAATAATGAGCCGGTAAACAACATTTTAATTAATAACGAGGGAAATCCGGCAATGACAATAAGCATCGCATTACGGAAGACATGTCCGTACAAAATACGATTTTCGCTCAAACCTTTGGCTCTTGCTGTTAAAACATAAGGTTTGCTCAATTCTTCCAAAAAAGAGTTTTTAGTCAACATCGTCAGACTTGCAAAACCTCCGATAACCATTGCCGTTACCGGTAAAGTAATATGCCAAAAATAGTCCGTTATCTTGCCGAGCCAAGAAAGACTTTCCCAATTATCAGAAGTCAAACCCCGTAGAGGAAAGAGATGGAAATATGTACCACCGGCAAAAAACACTATCAAAAATACTGCAAATAAAAAAACAGGAATCGCTGAACCTATTACCACCGCAACCGAAGACCACACATCAAATTTTGAACCATCTTTTACAGCTTTTTTTATTCCTAACGGAATAGCTATAAGATAAATTATTAACGTTGACCATAAACCTAAAGAAATAGAAACAGGCATCCTTTCTACAATAAGCTGCCATACGGTTTTATCTTGGTAGTAACTGCGTCCGAAATCAAAACGAGCATAATCTTTTATCATTTTCCAAAAACGTTCGTGCACCGGTTTATCAAAACCGAATTGTTTTTCCAATTCTTTCACCAGTTCTTCAGGCACGCCTTGTGCTCCTTGATAGCGACTTGTTGAACTGTTCATTTGCACCGAAGAAGTCAGTTGCGACTTTGCATCGGTATTCATTCCTCTGTATTGCGCTAAAACATGCTCTACCGGCCCTCCGGGAGCCATTTGAATTATGGCAAAATTTATCAATAGTATCCCTAAAAGAGTTACCGGAATTAAGAGCAAACGTTTTATTATATAATTACGCATTTATTTTTCCTCTTCTACCCACCATGTATCCGGCTGAAAACCGACGTTTAGATTTGTTTTTTTATGTCCGAATCGGTTACGATACGCAACTCTCTGATGCGGAGAATACCATTGCATTATCATATAATGTCCGTTAAGCAAAACTCTGTCCAAAGCTTTTATATGCGCAACGTACTCATCTTTGGTTTGAGCTTTCACAAGACTGTCCAATATCTTATCAATTACGGGATTTTTAATTCCCAAAAGGTTATAACTTCCTTTTATATCTGCAGCATGGCTTCCCCAAAATTCTTTTTGTTCATTTCCGGGAAGTTGACTAATCGGAAAAGTTATTATTGCCATATCAAATTCAAAATTATCTAATCTGTTTTTGAAAACATTTACTTCTAAATTACGAAATTCTGCTTTTATGCCGATTTTTGCCAAATTACTGATAAACGGAAGCATAACTCGAGTAAAAGAACTTCCGTTTGCGGAATTGCTCAAAATTTCTATTTCTAAAGGTTCTCCGGTTTTCAAATTTGTCATTTTACCATTAACAAAGTCATATCCGGCTTCTCTTAACAGTTTGACCGCATGACGAAGGTTTTCTCTTGAAGATACTATCCCCTTATAAACAGGATTAGTCGGGACTTGTGTAAATATACTATCCGGTAGTTCATCTCTATACCGATTCAGTATTTCCAATTCTTTTCCTTTCGGCAATCCTTTAGCTTCCATTCCGCTGTTGGTAAAATAACTGTGTAATCGTTCATATTGGTTATAAAAAAGATTTTCTTTTGCCCATTCATAGTTAAAAGCCCAATCTATGGCTTCTCGAACTCTTTTATCTGCAAATTTATCTTTACGAAGATTGTAACCGAAGTTTTGTAAGCGAGCCGTATTGTTATGATTGATGTTTTCCTTTATCACAGAACCGTTTTTTACTAATTCATTATCATATCCGGTGACCCAAATTTTAGCAATATATTCTTCTCTCATATCTATATTACCGGCAAAAAGAGCCTGTAATGTTACAGTCGTATCTTGATAATAATCATAGCGTATTTCATCAAAATTATAAAAACCGCGGCGGGTCGGAATATCCTTCGCCCAATAATTAGGGTTACGCTTAAATATCAGATATTTGTTCGGAGAAAAACTCTCCAATATATAAGGCCCGCTACCTAAAGGAGCTTTTAATATGGGCTTCGAAAAATCTTTACCTTCCCAATCTTTTGAGGAATAGATTTTCATTTGCGAAATAATCAGAGGCAACTCCTTATTGTTGCTATCAGGCTTAAACCAAAAACGAACATGGCGCTCACTGACCTTTTCAACTCGATCAACATCGGCATAATAAATTTTATATAACGGAGCTCCTTTCTCAATTAGGCTGTTAAAACTAAAAATAACATCCTCGGCCAAAACAGGTGAGCCATCACTGAATTTTGCTCGTTCATCAAGAAAAAAACCTACATAGTCTTCAGTTAATTCGAATGACTTTGCTAACAAAGGATATGCTACCGTAACATCGTCGGCAGGTGTAAAAGCCAGAGAATCGAGAGTTAAATCTACTACCTGTGTAGCTGCTATTCCTTTAAATATAAAAGGATTAAAATTGTCAAATGTTCCATAGGCAGGCAAAACAACTCTTCCTCCCTTTGGAGCATTAGGATTGGTATATTCAAAATTTTTCCAATCCCCGTTATATTTTGTATCACCGTACAGTGCAATCTTATCCGAAACTTCTGCTTGAACACAAAACGGAACTATGGCAAAAAACAATATCAGAAAAAATTTATTCATCATTTTGTTTTTCTGCTTCACTGTTTGAAGATGTTGAATCTGTTTTTTGCATTTCGGCCCATTCTTTTTGCAAGTTTTTCAGAGTTTCATCGGTATTGGCAAATGCGAAACGTGTTGTCTCATTATTTTCCGGAAGTTTATTCTCGTTTTCTTCTTTGGTTTCGACGGCAACAGGAATTTGAATATTGTCCTCTTGCACGGATAATTCTTCTGATACAGGCTCTGGATTTTGCGTTTTTTCTTCAGCACCGAAACTGCGTCTTAAGGCAAGTGATAAAGGGTCTATTTGCGAATCGTCATCATCTTCTTCTTTTTCGTTTTCTTTTAAAAACTTATTCCAAAATGATTTTTTGGTGTTTTTCTTTTCTTTCTTGGAAGGTGTAGTTTTTTTGTCCGCTTTAAGTTCTTTCACCGTAGCTATAAATTCAGGCATATCTTCCTGTTGTTCAATTTTAATATCCGGCATTTTATTTTCTTCTTTTTCTTCCGTGATTACAGAAGTTTTTTCTGTTTTTATATCAACTTTTTCAACCAAATCGTCTTTAAAGAAACATTCTTCTTCCTTTAAGACTATTGGCTCAGGAACAAATTCTTCTATCGTATTTTCCGGCTCATCTTCTGTTGTTTGTATTTTTTGAACAATAGGAGCAAATATGGTAAATACACGTCCGTACACCCCTGTTTCAATAACCTCTTGGATAATATTTTCTTCGTCATGCTCTTTTAATAAATGCAATAATTTTGTATAACGAGCACAAAACTCCATTAAACTGCCCGATAAAAGTTTCTCTTTTCGAGCCGCTGCGGTTATTTTATCTTCAAAATCAGGGATTGAGTTTCTTAAATCGATAAAAGCTCTGGCGAATCCCCAATGATTTCCTAAATTGACGGTTTCCCATATTTTCATCATATTTTTTTCGTTCAACAAATGATATCTTTGCAATATATCGGCAAGTATTTCATTTGTTTCTCTTATGTACATTTCTATCTTTCCGAGAGCAAATGCGTGAGAATGTTGTTGTACTCCTTTTGTTATATTTTGAGCAATCATATCTGTATATTCTTGATTTTTACTGATTTGCAAAGACAATTTGGCTATTTGCTTTTGAAGTGAAAGATGCTGACAGAATCCGTAAAATACAGACCATATAAACCATATCATAAACAGAGGTAACAATATAATAAGTCCGTAAACAGCCACTTCATTTAATGCAAGGGTAGATATAGCAACACCGGCTAATTTTGCACTAATCCAAAAAACAACTCCCGCAAGCCACAGTACACTGGTTAAAACAGCAGCAAAAAAACTCAATATAAGCACTTTCATTCTCCGATAAAAAATAAATTTTCATTCATATTAATAGCATTAATAACACTTTTCAATTAAATATTTATAAACATAAATCATCAAAGCAATTAACATATAACAAAAATAATTGTCGAATTTTTTTATATTTTGTGTTATTGCATACGATAATAACAATAATATGATAAGAGTACAAAAAATATGAGTGAAACAAAAACAGTTTTAGATTTTGAAAAGAAAATTATAGAAATTGAAGAGCGCATTAAAACAGTCAGCGCATTAGCAAAAGATAGCGATGTTAATATTGATAAAGAATTGAATCGCTTACAGTTGAAGTTAGAAAAGCAAATAAAAATGTCTTATACTAATTTATCGCCATGGCAACGAGTTCAAATTGCCAGACATCCTGACAGGCCTCAATGTTTAGATTATGTAAAAGCACTTATAGAAGATTTTGTACCTCTTTGCGGTGATAGAGTTTTTGCCGATGATCCGACAATGATCGGAGGAATCGGTCGCTACCACGGAATATCAGTTGTGGTAATCGGACAAGAAAAGGGAACTGATTTAGAAACTCGTGTAAAATATAATTTTGGTATGGCAAAACCTGAAGGATATCGTAAAGCTCAAAGATTGATGGATTTAGCAGACAAATTTAATATGCCAGTTATTTGTTTTGTTGATACCGATGGTGCGTACCCCGGCATCGAATCAGAAGCAAGAGGACAAGCAGAAGCCATTGCATCGTCTATCCAAAAATGTTTGCAAATTCATGTACCGCTTATTTCTGTCGTTATCGGTATGGGGGGGTCCGGCGGAGCGATTGCGATAGCTACGGCTAACAGAATTTTAATGTTGGAAAACTCTATTTATTCAGTTATTTCTCCTGAGGGATGTGCATCTATTTTATGGCGCTCGGCAGATAAAGCAAAAGATGCCGCAGAAGCATTAAAACTGACCGCACAAGATTTAAAAACCTTAGGTGTTATTGATGAGATAATAGGAGAACCTATCGGTGGGGCTCATAGAGATACTATGGCGACAATGGAAAAAGTAGATGAAGTAATTTATCGTCATCTGCAAGATTTAATGCAATTAAGTCGAGATGAGCTGAAAAAACAGCGTAATGAAAAAATTCATGAAATGGGACACCATATAAATTTTGAAGAAATAAAAGGTTAGGTTATGCCCTCGTTGTCGTATTATGAAATAGGACTAATTTCGATTGTTTTTTTGTTACTCATCAGTGTTATTATAATGATGTGTATGTTATTGCGCAACCGAGATATCAACAATAGTGTCGCAAAGACACAGGCGGAATTGGTTGGCAGACTGTCACAGATGTCCGAATATAACACTATTGAACAAAACAAAATAGCAACAGCAATTTCAGAACAAAAACTTTCATTGCTTAAAATAATTGATGAAAAACTTCTTCAGGTTACACAAAATGTTGGTAACGGATTGCAACAATCTGCCGCAAAAACAAATGAAACTTTAACGGCTTTAAGAGAACGATTGGCAACTATTGATGCTGCTCAAAAAAAGATATCGTCATTATCAGAGCAAGTTGTTTCATTACAAGAAGTCTTATCAAACAAACAGGCTCGAGGAGCTTTCGGAGAAATTCAACTTCGGGATTTGGTAACATCCATTCTTCCTCCTTCGGTTTATGATTTTCAGTTTACGTTGAGCAATCAAAAAAGAGCTGACTGTATTCTGAAACTACCTAACCCTCCGGGAATGATTGTTATTGACTCTAAGTTTCCGTTGGAGAGTTATCAAGCACTACAAAATGCTAATAATGATGTAGAAAAAAAAGAAGCTGACAGATTTTTTAAAGCTTCAGTGCTAAAACATATCAAAGATATTGCCGATAAATACATTATTCCCGGAGAAACGGCGGAATCTGCTTTAATGTTCTTGCCTGCTGAAAGTATTTATGCCGAACTGCATTCTCGTTTTGTAGATGTTGTGGAAACCTCTTATCGCTCAAAGGTGTGGATTGTATCACCAACAACGTTAATGGCTACCCTAAATACTGTAAGAGCCATATTAAAAGACGCCAGAATGAGAGAGCAAGCAGGATTAATTCAAAAAGAAGTCGGAGTTTTAATGGAGGACATTAATCGTCTTGATGAAAGAGTTGACAATCTGTCAAAACATTTTGAACTTGCCGGCAAAGACATTGGAGAAATTAAAATATCTTCATCAAAAATCGCTCGCAGAGTTGATAGAATCGAAGAAATTGAGTTTGGAGAAAACGATACAACGATGCTCATAGAACAAAAAAATGCCGGATAATTAACATTTTTTGCAAGACATCTATTGATTTATCAAATAAAAAACGTTAACTTACAATTAAATTAACTTAAACAGAAAAGGAAAAAGAAGTGACTAAGTCTGAATTAATTTATAAAATTGCTGCTAAAAATCCGAATTTAACAGCAAGAGATATTGAAAAAATCGTTACTGTTATCTTTGACAGCATAATTAAAGCTATGGCTAATGGTGAAAGAGTTGAATTTAGAGGTTTTGGTGCTTTTTCCGTACGCACACGTTCTCCTCGCACAGCTAAAAACCCACGAACAGGCGAAAAACTGCAAGTAGGAACTCGCAATATTCCTCACTTCAAAATCGGCAAACGTCTTTATGACTTGTTGAATCAATAATTTTAGCAATGAAAGGCTCAAAAAATGAATTTTATTAAATTGATTGTGGGATTACCACTTGTTGTAATTATCTGCGTTATTGCTTTTATGAACAACCAAACCGTAACACTTAATTTGTGGCCTTTCTCATTTAACATAACAGCCTCTTTGAGTGTTGTAATTATCTTTTTGGTTTTGTTAGGTTATATCGTCGGAAAAATCGGTTCTTGGATGACCTATGCTCCGGTTCGTATGGCTTTACGCAACCAACAACGTCAAAACCGCAAACTTAATGCCGAACAACAAAAGCTCGTTGAAAAAGTAGAAGGATTAAAAGAAAATCTTGAAAACATCAAAGCTTCGGAACCTGTTGCTCCAAAAGAAAGCGGACTTGACAAGATGAAACAGCAATTAGGCAGTTTGTTTAAGCGCAAACCCAAACAAGATGATTTTTGGTGTTTGTAATAAGAAAAGGTATTGTGTATGAACTGGCTTTCTGATTTTGTACGTCCAAAAATAAAAAAAACGGCTCAAAAGGAAATAGCTGACGATTTGTGGTTAAAATGCCCACATTGCGGAAAGTTGTTATTTACTAAAGAGTTGAAAAAAACTTGGTATGTATGCCCTGAATGTGATCATCATCTTCGTTTATATTTAAATAAGCGACTGAAAATGTTGTTTGATAATGGCGTATATACGGAAGTTGCATTACCACAACCTCCGGAAGACCCTTTAAAGTTTCGAGACAGCAAACGTTATGCGGACAGACTGAAAGCATACCGAAAGGCAACCGGCAATGATGATGCGATAAAAGTGGCTAAAGGTACGGTCGGTGGAGTAAAGTGCGTTATTGCCGCCTTAGACTTTTCGTTCATGGGTGGCTCTATGGGGATGGCCGTAGGTGAAGGTATAGTAAAAGCGGCAGAGATTGCCGTCAAAAGCAAAATACCTTTAATTACGGTGTCTAACTCAGGAGGTGCACGTATGCAAGAAGGTATCTTGTCTTTAATGCAAATGGCTCGTACAACCTCTGCCGTAAACTATGTAAAAGAAAATGGTTTGCCGTTCATTTCAATAATGACTGACCCGACAACAGGAGGTGTTTCGGCTTCTTTCGCTATGTTAGGAGATATTCATATAGCTGAAAAAGGTTGCCTAATTGGTTTTGCCGGTCCACGTGTGATTGAACAAACAATCAGAGAAAAACTTCCAGAAGGTTTTCAGAGAGCAGAATATTTGCGTGAACACGGAATGGTTGATATCGTTGTTCATCGTTCAGAAATGAAGAATAAATTAGCCTTGATTTTGAGTATGTTGACATCTAAGAGAGAGAACGACACCGAATCGAAGACAGTAAAAACTAAAAAACAGGCATAGTTAAAGATTTTGCTATGTCTGCCGCAATGCGGCAACTATATAAGGAGTATATCCATGCTGGTATTAAAACATGTTCCTATTAGGTCTTTTGGCGAAAATATAGCTTATATTCACAAAGACTGTTCGATATACAAGATTGATAATATTAAAGCATTGACACGTATAGAAATACATGGCGGACACCAACCTGTTTTTGCATTTTTACAAATTGTCGATAACAACAAAATCGTCCGTCCCGATGAATTGGGTTTGAATACGGAAGCCTTTAGTCAAACAGGTTTACCCGAAGGTTCTAAAATCTCTCTAACACTTACTCCTCCTGCTCCAAGTTTGGCAGCAGTCAAAAGAAAAATTGCCGGAAATATTTTGAGCGCTAAAGATTATGAATCTATCATTAATGATATATCGGCACACAGATATTCAAATTCTGATATTGCATCGTTTTTAGTAGCTGTCGGTTCCTTTGTAACCCCGTCCGAAGTTCTAGACTTAACCGAAGCATTGCGAGGTGATCAAAGTTTAGATTGGGGAAATGAGGAAATAGTCACAGATTATCATTGTATGGATGAAATTCCAGGAAATAAAATAGACTTAATTATTGCTGCCATTATCGCCGCATACGGACTTCCTATGCCTAAAACGGTCAATTCAACAGGTTCTTCTTGTACCGGTGTTTTAGATACGATGAATGTGTTAGCAAATACCGATATTGACATAAGAACTTTTAAGAAGATTGTTGCCGAAAAAAGAGCTGCAATTGCCAATATAGATAAAATAGAAATTTGCGAAGCTGATAAAATAATTACAGCTGTTGAGAATCAAAACAGTTTAACAACTCAAGAACGCAGTATTTCCTCATTGTTAGCAACAAAAATGGCAGCAGGAATTTCGCATTTATTAATTGATATTCCTGTTGGTTCAAGAGCAAAAATAAAAACATCTCAAGAAGCTATGCACCTTCGTAAACTTATAGAATATGTAAGCGATATGTTAGGGCTTAATGTCGATATTACCATAACAGATGGTAGCGAGCCTATCGGAAACGGAATCGGAGCGGCATTAGAAGCCAGAGATGTAATGAAAGTTCTCAAAAATAGAGAAGATGCTCCAGATGATTTAAAAGAAAAAGCTTTGTTTATGGCCGGAAGGATTTTAGAGTTTGATCCTAAGCTACGAGGAGGACAAGGCTATCTGGTCGCAAAAGAAATGTTAAAAAGTGGAAAAGCTTTTGATTCGTTTGAACAAATATTAAAAAAACAAGGCAAAAAAGAGCCGACACAGCTTGGGCATTTAACCCGTGATATTGTGGCAGACAAAGCAGGAAAAATTGAAAGAATAAATACATCTTTAATCGGACGAATCGCTGTTTTAGCCGGTGCAGGACAATATGCCGGTGCAGGAATCGACTTATTCCACAAAGTCGGAGATAATGTTGCGGTCGGAGATATTTTATATCGAATTTACTCTTGCAATCAAAATGATTTTGCGTTTGTTTCTTCGGTTATAGAAAGCGGGAAAACAGGATTTGACATTGAATAAAAAAAATAAAGTAAAATTTTATAAAAAAATAGGCCGTTGCTCTTGCATCGGCTTTTTTTCATCCCTATATAAGCAAGTAGAAATGATAAACATATATAAGGATAAAAAATATGAGTAAAGTTATCGGTATTGACCTTGGTACAACAAACTCTTGCTTTGCCGTTATGGATGGTAAAGATGCTAAGGTTTTGGAAAACAGCGAAGGTGCAAGAACAACCCCTTCTATTATTGCATTTACAGACAATGAACGCTTGGTTGGTGCTGCTGCAAAACGTCAGGCAGTTACTAATCCGGAAAACACATTGTTTGCAATCAAACGTTTAATCGGTCGTCGTTTTGACTCTCCCGAAGTGGAAAAAGATAAACAACTTGTTCCTTTCAAAATTATCCCTGGTGACAATGGCGATGCGTGGGTTGAAGTGAAAGGACAAAAATATGCTCCTTCACAGATTTCTGCAATTGTTTTGCAAAAAATTAAAGAATATGCCGAAGCTTATTTAGGTGAAACAGTAGATAAAGCTGTGATTACCGTTCCGGCTTATTTTAATGACTCTCAAAGACAAGCAACTAAAGATGCCGGTAAAATTGCCGGATTAGACGTGTTGCGTATTATCAATGAACCGACTGCTGCGGCTTTAGCTTACGGTTTAGATAAAAACACAACCGGAACTATTGCCGTTTATGACTTGGGTGGCGGTACATTTGATATTTCTATTTTGGAAATCGGCGACGGTGTATTTGAAGTAAAATCAACTAATGGTGATACTTTCTTGGGTGGTGAAGACTTTGACCAAAGAATCGTAAACTATTTGGCAGATGAATTCAACAAAGAAAGTGGTATTGATTTGAAGAATGACAGATTAGCTTTGCAACGATTGAAAGAAGCTGCAGAAAAAGCTAAGATTGAACTTTCTTCTGCAACTCAAACCGATGTTAATTTACCGTTTATTACCGCAGATGCAACCGGACCGAAACACTTGAACATCAAAATGACTCGTGCAAAACTCGAATCTTTGGTAGATGATTTGATTGAACGCACAGTTGCTCCTTGTAAAAAAGCATTAGCCGATGCCGGCTTAAGCGCAGGCGAGATTAAAGAAGTTATTTTGGTCGGCGGTATGACACGTATGCCAAAAGTTCAAGAAAAGGTTAAAGAAATTTTCGGCAAAGAACCTCATAAAGGCGTTAATCCTGACGAAGTGGTTGCCGTAGGTGCAGCTATTCAAGGCGGTGTATTAATGGGCGATGTTAAAGACGTGTTATTGCTAGATGTTACTCCGTTGTCTTTAGGTATTGAAACATTGGGTGGCGTATTTACTCGTTTAATTGATAGAAATACAACAATCCCGACACGTAAAAGCCAAGTATTCTCTACTGCCGAAGATGGTCAAACCGCTGTTACTATTCGTGTATTCCAAGGTGAACGTGAAATGGCAGCAGATAATAAATTGCTCGGTCAATTTGACTTAGTAGGCATTCCTCCTGCTCCTCGTGGTTTGCCACAAATTGAAGTTACATTTGATATTGATGCAAACGGTATTGTTAATGTTTCCGCTAAAGATAAGGCTACAAACAAAGAACAAGTTATCCGTATTCAAGCCAGTGGCGGTTTGTCTGATGCAGATATTGAAAAAATGGTAAAAGATGCTGAGGCAAATGCTGAAGCTGATAAGAAGAAAAAAGAAGTTGTCGAAGCTAAAAATCAAGCCGAAAGTTTAGTACATGCAACAGAAAAAACTTTGAAAGAAAACTCTGATAAAATTTCCGAAGCAGATAAAAATGCTATCGAAACAGAAATCAGAGCGCTTAAAACTGCTTTAGAAGCTGATGATGCCAGCATGATTAAAGAGAAAACCGAGAGTTTGATGCAGGCATCATTAAAACTTGGTGAAGCGATGTATAAACAAGCCGGCGCAACAGCTGATACTCAAGGTGCTCAAGGTCCTGACATGGGAACTGAACAACCGAAAGATGACGTTGTCGATGCAGATTTTGAAGAAGTAAAATAATACATCTCAAGCAGATGTCTGCAAACAAAATAAAAGGCTTCCCAAAATGGAAGCCTTTTATTTTATAAATTAGGATATCAGCTGTTAACAATCTCTTCGGCAAGTTTTTCAAGCTCGTCAATATATTTTGACATAAGGTTGATACCTTCTTGCCAAAAAGCAGGATTTGAAGCATCAATACCAAAATGAGCAAGAGCCACTCGATAATCTTCAACTCCACCCATTTTCAACATTCGCAGATATTTATCCGCAAAGTTTTCTACCATATTACTCTGATACAGTTCATACAATGTATTCACTACACATGATGAAAAACAGTATGAGTAGACATAGAAAGAGTAGTGGAAGAAATGGGGAACTGAACACCAAATTGGTGCAATATCGCTAATATCAACATTTTTGCCGAAATATGCTCCCATAAAATCCATCCATGCATTTTCGAGTTCATCGGTCTTAAATTCTCCTTTGGCTCGCTGTTCATGAGCAAAATGCTCAAAACGGTGAAATGCTATTTGGCGGAACGATGTATTTATCATATTTTCTACATGTCCTGCCAAAAGCGTATATTTGCTACACTTGTCCGTTTCTTTTTCCAACAACGAGCGGAACACCAACTGCTCGGCAAAAATAGAAGCCGTTTCAGCTTGAGCGCAAGACTTTGCTCGTCCCAATTCACCCTGCTCTTTACTCAAGTATTCATGCACAGCATGACCAAGTTCATGAGCCATAGTCATAACATCGTTTGCGGTACCTCCAAAGTTAAGAAAAACCATTGGCAAGCATCCGACCGGCATTTCCATACAATAGGCTCCACTGTCTTTGCCCGAATACGGATAGTAATCTATCATATTCTCATCAAAGAATTTTCTTGCAACTTCGGCAAACTCTTCTGAAAATTTTGCAAAAGCATTCAAAACAATATCTTTAGCCTCTTCAATTGAGTATTTTTTCGTTTCCTTAGCAAACGGATACGGAGCATTTCTGTCCCAATATCTGATTGTAGCTTTTTTGAACATTTTAGCCTTAAGACGATAATAACGATTTGGAACGTTGTAGTGGTTAGCTATGATAGTAGAAACTAAGTTATCCAAATCATTTTTATCGATATTGTTGCTCAAATTTGCTTCGTGCTCAGGATATTCGTAATGATGCCAACCAAAATTAATCTGGCGAGAACGAACAAGCGCATTATAAACCGTGGTGAACAATGCTTTGTGTTGTTCATATTGGTCAACCATAGTTTCCCCGGCAATATGACGAGTTACGGAAGACTCAGACATTTGCAAACGCAAAACTTGTCCTTCACTATATTGTTCTCCTCTAACGCTAAACACCATTTTAGCACGAGTTTCATCATACAGGCGCACCCAATAATCTTCGATGCTGTTGACATCAGCAAATATTTTCTCCATGTCTACCGGCAAATAATACGGCTTGAAACGAAGCAAATTTTTCAACCAAGCGAAATCTCCATCCGACAAAATCTGCTTGAGTGTGTCAACATCAAGTTTGTTCGAATTGACAATTTCTGTGGTAAAGAAGATTAACGATTTGTCACACTCTCCGATGCCATCATTGATATTTTGGTAGAATACCGAAATCGTTTCATCATTAAGGTTAGTAGAGTGTAACAAGTATGCATAAGACGATATTTTATCTTTTTGAGCACACAGTTCAGAATACTCCTTAACACAACCGGCTAAACGTTTGGCAGATAACTTTCTAACCTTGTTTTGATACCGATTGCAAAAAGCTGTACATTCTTTTTGAAGTTTCTGCAAAGCTGTTTGAGCCTGTGCAGGGGATGTAAACACACCCGAAAGATCCCAATTTTCTTTCATAAGCGATAATGTATTAATGGTTAAAAATAAAATAATTAAATTCAATAGATGTTTTGTAACATTGTTTTTGTCAAAAATCAAGTTTTTTATACAAAAAAGGACTTCCTTAAAGGAAGTCCTGCAACTATCGGCGTTTGGATTTTTTGCCGAACCAATATCCGATAAGAAATGAAATAATTAGTATCAGCATACACATTTTAGGATTTTCAAAGGCTCAGATTATATCTAAACCTTTGGTGAAACAATTACCTCAATTACTTACGATGCTGCTCGTTTACCCCCTCGAGATAGTCTTGATATCCCTGCCCCTCGAGATAGCTCTGGAAGTATGCAGATGTCTCGGCTGAAACCTTATCCTCAAGGATTTCATTGATAATCTCCTGAGAAACTTCTGCCTTTGACTTTATCTGGTTTTTAATGTATCCCCATTGATCGCTTACCTGACGAATATCAATGTAGAGAACATCATCTTTGACGATGGCTACCACCTCGTACCAATCGCCTTTGAACATTTGCGCAAGAAGCTTAGCCTCGTACGGAACATTCTTTGATGCCGCATAGTGAGGAAATCTTTTGTCTGCTAATTTAATCATAGAATAATTGTATTTATAGTTTATAACTATAAACAATGTAACTTATTTGTCTTTTTTTGTCAACATAGGGTTTTAATATTGATTAATTTTCATTTTTGTGTTAACTTCGCACTACTTTTTTAAATTATTAACCTACTAAATTATTTTCGCTTATGGAAGAACTGAAAATTGCTGTTTGGATTTTTAGCGGTGTAACGATCCTTACCTGTCTGCTTTTTATGTTTCTTATTAAACGTTGGGAATACAGGCATCCTCAAGCATTTACGGAAAAAGCAACACAGGATGAGAAACTAAAGTACAAAAAGCTCGTATTATCGGCAATGAGCACCATTTTGTTATACATTATGGTATTTATACTGATAATTTCGTTTATGGCATACGGTACTCCACCTTTTGCAATTTGGCTGGTATCCGGATTGGGAATATGTTATGTAGCAAGTACTTTTATCTCTATTCTACGCAAAAAATAGCGGAGAGATACAAATTACTCCTACCTCATTTTTTAACCGCAAATACATTTTTAAGGGCTATCCAAAATGGAAGCCCTTTTTGTTTTATTTCATTATTTTTTGATTGTGTTTCAATGAAAAAAGGTTGCAATTTCTTGCAACCTTTTTGTGAATCTGAATTTTTCTTTAGATATTCTTCCGCAGTTTTAATAAAAAGTGCGGAGTTCCTACTCGACAGTTACCTTATTCCACAGATCCGCAAAAGGAATATCTGCGCTAATCTTGGTTATCAAAACCTCGACCTTAGAAAAATGAGTAAACTTTTTGTACCTGCGATAGGCAAAAAGATTTCCGCGCTCATCTTTCCATACCGTAACTTTGTTAGGCATACAGGGAGCTCCCGTGCAACGTCCCTCATCGTAGACAGTCTCAACAATCTTGCCGGTAGTGTAATCCGGATATATCACAACTCCGGCATAAGTTTTGCATTCAACACTTGAAGTAGCCCAAATAAAAATATGGCCGGCACCGGTATCAATAGTCACCCTATCACCAGGAATAATTGCTATTCGACGGAAACGATCTTCCTCAACATCATAAATTCGCACAGCCAACTGATTGTTTCCCATGTCAACGATTTGAAGATTTTTTGTTAACTCCATAAGATAAAGTTTTAATAGTTAGAAAATAATTGATTATCAATGTCTGCATAATAGAATATTTCATTGCAAAAATCAAGTATTTTTGTCCAATTTCTAAAAACAAAAAAGGCTGCAAAACTTGCAGCCTTTTTTTGTATTCCTGTATACGATTAACGTTTTGAGAATTGATATGAACGACGAGCCTTTTTAAGACCATATTTTTTACGTTCAACAACACGGTCATCACGAGTTAAGAAACCAGCCTTTTTCAAAACTGTTCTCAATTCAGGTTCATATTCATTCAAAGCTTTTGAGATACCATGTTTGATGGCACCGGCTTGACCCGATAAACCACCACCGCTAACAGTACAAATTACATCAAATTCATTAATGCGGTTTGTAATTTCGAACGGTTGATTGATAACCATTTTCAATACCGGACGTGCAAAATAAGCATCGATATCTTTAGAATTTACGGTAATGTTACCTTTACCCGGTTTAATCCAAACACGAGCAACAGCATCTTTTCTTTTACCTGTAGCATAAGAGCGACCGAATTTATCGCGGTTTGGTTTGCGAACTTCAGTTTTTTCAGCACTTACTTTAATATCTTTTAATGATTCAACTTTAGTCATTAGAGAGCACTCCTCTTATTCTTCGGGTTTTTACCTGCAATGTCTAACACAACAGGATTTTGAGCTACGTGAGGATGATTTTCACCGGCATAAACTTTGAGCTTAGTCATTTGTTGACGACCAAGAGGATTGCGTGAAATCATTCTTTCTACAGCTTTTTCTACAACACGACCAGGGAATTTGCCTGCCAAAATTTTTGCAGGAGTGGTTTCTTTAATACCACCAATCCAGCCTGTGTGTCTGTAATAAACTTTATCAGTTAACTTTTTACCGGTTAATTTGATTTTGTCTGCATTGATAACAATTACATAGTCACCGCAGTCCAAGTTTGGAACAAAGCTAGGTTTGTGTTTACCGCGCAAGATTTTTGCAACTTCTGCTGCAAGACGGCCTAATACAACACCTTCTGCGTCAACTACATACCATTTTCTTTCAATGTCAGATGGTTTTGTAGCATAAGTATTCATATTTTCTCTCTTTATAAAATATTGTTAAATTCTCGCTCAATATACATTAATAAAATATCTTGTCAACATAAAAAAACAACGTATTTTCAGATAGATAAAAAGCGGTATATATATACCGCTTTTTATCTTGTTGTTTTTGCTTAATTATGGTGATTATTTTTGAATATCTGATAAAACTTTCATTGAAATTATTTTATCAGGATTGGATACCATACCGTTTGGACCATATCCGCGTTTAATTTTATCAACATATTCCATTCCTGAAATTACTTGCCCCCATACGGTATATTGTCCGTCTAAAAAGCTTGATCTTTCAAAACAAATAAAAAATTGGCTGTCCGCAGAGTTCGGATTAGAAGCTCTTGCCATTGAAACGGTACCTCTTAAGTGTGGTTTATTATTAAATTCGGCGGCTAAATTTTTACCGCTTCCGCCGGTTCCATTACCGAACGGATCGCCGGTTTGAGCCATAAATCCATCTATAACACGGTGAAATTTTAATCCGTCATAAAATCCCTCTCTTACCAACTCTTTAATTCGAGCAACATGGTTCGGTGCTACATCAGGATACATTTGTATCAAAACATCGCCGTCTTTTAATTTTAAGAGCAATGTATTTTCCGGATCTTTGATATCATAGGCCGATGCCGAATTAACAGACAGACCCAACATTAATAAAAAACTTCCGATAAATTTTAACATTTTAACATCTCCTTTAGTTTATATAATTCTTCCAAAGCCTCTCTAGGGCTTAAATTGTCGGGGTTAACATCTTCAAGAGCCTGTATAACAGGTGATTGAATAGTTTTTTCCTCTTCTTTTTCTTTCAAACTTGCAAATAGCGGCAAATCATTGGCAAGTTCTTTAATATTGGTATTTTTCTTATCATGCTCTAACGAATCCAATACCTGTTCTGCTCTTTTCACAGCAACATTAGGCAAACCGGCTAATTTTGCAACATGAATACCATAAGAACGATCGGCAGCTCCATCTATAACTTCGTGCAAAAAGATTACTTCATCGTTAAATTCTTTAATTTTCATACAGTGCAATGACATTTTTTTGAGTTTGCTAACCAGTGATGTAAGTTCATGATAGTGAGTAGCGAACAATGCTCTGCTTTTATTTATTTCGTGCAAATGCTCTACTACTGCCCATGCAATTGACAAACCGTCAAATGTTGCCGTTCCTCTGCCGATTTCATCTAAAACAACCAAAGAGCGTTCATCCGCTTGATTTAAGATGCCGGCTGTTTCAACCATTTCAACCATAAATGTTGAACGCCCTCTTGCCAAATCATCCGAAGCTCCGACACGAGAAAAAAGTTTATTTACAACCCCGATATGTGCATAAACCGCCGGAACATAAAATCCGGCTTGAGCCATAACCGCAATCAGGGCATTTTGACGTAAGAAAGTGGATTTACCTGCCATATTCGGTCCGGTAATCAGCCAAATATTGCTATTTTCTTCTCCCAATTTACAATTATTGCCGACAAAACTTCCGCTATGGTCTGCTTCTATCGATGCTTCCACAACAGGATGACGTCCTTCTTCAATTTCAAATGCAAGAGAATCATCAACCAGCGGACGACAATATTTCTTCTCAGCTGATAAATCCGCTATTGCAGCTCCGACATCTAATTCTGCTATTGCTTTTGCAGTGCGAGATATGTCATTGGCAGAAGCTTTCACCAAAGTAACCATATTATCAAAAAGTTGCAATTCCATTGCCAAAGCTTTATCTGTTGCTCCTCGAATTTCATTTTCGATTTCGGTTAGTTCAACTGTGGTAAAACGTACGGCATTTAACACCGATTGACGATGGATGAAATTTTTATTTTCAAGCATTTCTGTTGCAAATTTAGCAGGAACTTCAACAAAATACCCGATTACATTATTATATTTTATTTTAAGATTTGATATTCCCGTTTCATTTATATATTTATCTTGCATTTGCAAAATAATTTGCTGACTATTGTGTTTTAAGTTACGAATTTCATCTAAAGGAGGATAATATTCCTCTTTTATGAATCCGCCGTCACGAGCCAACAATGGTAATTCTTCCGCAAGTGCTCGCTCTATTTCATCTACCAAATTTTCGTGATTTCCGAATTTATTAACGATTTCGGATAATGATGCAGGTAGTTCTTTTACAATATTATGGCGAACACCGGCTAAAAGATTTTTTAATTTTGGTAATGCTGATAATGTAGTTTTAATTGCGGCTAAATCTCTCGGTCCGCCCCTTCCCAAACTTAGACGAGAAATAGCCCTTTCCATATCAGGACAACCTTTTAACAATGTCCTTATATCTTGGCGGATAAATTCTTCATTTATAAAAAATTCAACCACATCCAGACGTTTATTAATTTCATCAACAGCAACGAGCGGGCTCGATATTCTTGATGATAACATACGAGCCCCTGTTCCCGTCACCGTTCTGTCAACAACACTTAATAAAGAACTGTTACGAACTGTCGAAGCAGATTCCACCAACTCTAAACTGCGACGTGTTGCCCCATCTATCTCCATAACCTGATGTTCATATACTTTTATAGGTCTTTCAATTCTGGGAATCTGCCCTTTTTGGGTGGTTTCAATGTAGTCAATAAGAATTCCGGCAGCCGTTACTTCAGCACGAGAGAAGTTGCCATATACTTCCAAACTCTCAACCTTAAACAAATTCAACAGGTTTCTTTTGGCATTTTCGCTATTGAAACGTGCTTGAGGCAAAACAGAAAGTTGACGACGATAATCATTAAACACCTCAAACATTTGCGGATTCTGTTGGTAAGCATCAGAAATCAGAATCTCCACCGGATTAAGACGAGAAAGCAATGCACTTATTTGAACTCTTTCACTTTTTCCTACAATCGCAATATTTTCCGTATAAAAATCTCCGGTAGATAAATCGAGCCACGAAGCCCCTAACGAATCGTTCATTTTTACCAAACAAAGCAGAAAGTTGTTTTTTCTGGAATCGAGTAAATTGTCTTCGGTTAAAGTGCCGGCCGTTACCAATCTGATAACATCTCTTTTTACCACCGCTTTATAACCACGTTTTTTAGCTTCTTTGGGATCTTCAAGTTGTTCACAAATTGCAACTTTATAACCTTGTTTTATCAGACGTGCCAAATAATTTTCATAGGCATGAAACGGCACCCCGCACATTGGAATATCTTCGCCGTTATACTGCCCTCTTTTGGTTAGTGTTATATCTAGTGCTTTAGATGCAATAACCGCATCGTCAAAAAACATTTCATAAAAATCACCCATGCGGTAGAATAACAAATATTCCGCATAGTTCTTTTTTGTTTCAAAATATTGCGCCAACATTGGCGTTAAACCGGTTGTTTTATCTTCTGCCATTTTTTTATCTTGTTATAATTTATAAAATTTAAACTTATTATATAGTACAATTCCGTCTAGTCCACGATTTTAGAGGTTTTATACAATGATTAAGCGAGAAAGCAAACTTTTTAAAATAGAAAAAGACTCCAATTTTGCCAGTCGTATTCTGATTTTGTCTCTTCCTTCTTCTCTGGTTTTTATTATGTTGGTGGCTTTACGATTGTTACCGGCCAACATTGCGGTTATGGCCTATTCATCAATTGTGCTTTTTAATATCGTTTGGTTATTTCCCCTAACATTTGAACTACAACAATTAAAAAAATACATCATTAATCTGTCGCAAGAAAATCAAGAAAAATTAGAAGATTTAGACATTACCGAAAGCGAAACTTTAGATATTGCCAATGCAATTAATGAAATGCATCGTTTTTGGTCTAACAAAGCAGAAACTTTAGAAGCTCAAACTATCTCGGACACAGCCGTATTAGATACCCTTCCTGATCCTATTTTAATGATTGATAAAGAAGGAAATATATTAGGAGCAAACGGTTCAGCCCATAAATTGTTGGGAGAAAACATTACCGAAAAAAATGTTGAAGAAATTTTCAATTCAAACAACTTTATTAATGCTGTTGCCAAAGTTTTACATCAAGACAGCGACGCAGAGAATTTAATTTTTTATGTCGGCAATGAAAGCAAAAAACAAGATAAGCAAAAAAAATTATATGCACATATAAAACGTTTACCGTGGATTTCAAAAGGACGAGCCGTGGCAGTTATATCTATTTATGATATGACAAAAGCGATGAAAGTTGAAAAAATGCAATCTGATTTTGTGGCCAATGCAAGTCATGAATTACGAACTCCGCTATCAATTATATCCGGTTTTATCGAGACATTGCAAACATCTGCGAAAGACGATCCGGAAGCTCAAAAACATTTCTTAAAAATTATGGCTGAGCAAGCTAACTATATGTCCATATTAATTGAAAATCTTCTTTCTTTATCTCGAATTGAACTAAATCAGGACAATCCGCCGGAAGAGAAAATTGTAATTAATCCGATAATTGAAGATGCTGTTGATGCTTTAACACTGAAAGCACAAAATAAAAAAATGACTTTTGAAATTTATATTGACGATAGTGTACCGGAGATTACGGCTGATCAATCTCAAATACGTCAGTTGTTGCAAAACCTTTGTGATAATGCCATTAAATATGGCGATGAAGATACCGCTATAAAAATAAATGTCACCTTGAGCAATAAGGTTCCTCATTCAAAAAATTATCAAGTCGGTGAAGGTAATGCTGTTGCAATAAGTATTAACAACCAAGGAATGCCTATCGGAAACGAAGAATTAGGTCGCCTCACCGAAAGATTTTATCGAGTTCAGGCACACAAAGATAAAAACATCAGAGGAACAGGCTTGGGTTTGGCTATCGCTAAGCATATACTTATCAGACACAAAGGAAATATGCGAGTAGCATCAAACAAAGAAGAAGGTACAACCTTTACTATCTTTATTCCGATAGAACAGCTTTAATCCTATATTTCAGGCGATGGATATATAATGACAGGTTGTCCTGTTTCGGTATCATCACTTTGATTAATTTCATACAACGGAAGTTTATAAAAGTGGATAAAAGTTACCGGCTTCATATCGGTAGCTTTTTCTATACGCCGTCTTATTTGTGTTCTAACAAAATCTAGAATAGAAGTTTCTTTATATTTCAAATTGACAACTGCTTTCGGTAATAGTTCCGAAACTTCGGAAACGATATTATCTCGCAACTCAGCGAAGGCTTCCGGCTCCCAGATGTCTTTTGAGGATACACGCAAAGCCAACAAATCCCAATTTTCACTAAATATGACGCTTATAAATACACTACCGTTATATGCAATTTGTTTACGACGTTTTACAACTTCAGAACCTAAAGAAACAATTTCTTTTCGGTCAACCGCCAAAATGTCGGTAGGCACTGACGATTGTTTTTTTATCCCGTTTTGATTTATAAGTAAAACATCTCCGTTTTCAACGCTGATTACATCGGAAACTCCGCAAGTTTCGGCAAAATATTTATGTTCGCGAATATATTTTCTATCTCCGTGAACCGGCAAAACAATTTTTGGGCGCAAAATTTCGTACATTTGCTTAATTTCTGCTTTACTACAATGTCCAGAAGTATGAACCAACGTGTCTTTATCGGTAATTACGTTAATCCCTTGTGCAATAAGTTTTTCTTGCATATCATTTATTTTTTCTTCATTTCCGGGAATAATTTTGGAAGAAAAAATAACCGTATCGCCTTTAGTTAATTTTATATCTTTGCTTTGACCATTAACAATCGACGATAGAGCACTTCGATAGTTTGCTTGTGAACCGGTACATATATACAGTGCTTTGTCATAAGGAATAGCTGCAGCATCTTTTATGTCATAAACAGGTGGCATATTATTGAAATATCCCAGTTCTTTAGCAATTTTTACATTATACAACAAACTTCTTCCTAATAATATCGGAGTACGACCGGCTTGATGAGCCGCTAACACTAAACTTTCCAATCGGGTTAAATTAGAAGCAAAACAAGTTGTAACAATCGTGTTCGGCAAACTGGGAATAAGCTCTAACAAACAATCTCTGACCTCTGATTCGCTCGGTTGAGGATTATCTATCAATATGTTGGTAGAATCACAAACCAACATATCAACACCTTTATCTCCAAATTCTTTCAACCGTTCATAATTTGTGGTTAATATGTCTATCTTGCCATTATCAAAACGCCAGTCTGTTGCATGAATAACTGTTCCTGATTGGGTGGTAATGGCTAAGGCAGATGTTTCAGGTACCGAATGAACAACAGATATAAACTCAACTTCAAATTCAGAAAGTTTCACTTTCGGATTATCATTTATCGAAAACAACTCAACCTGTTGTTCAAGATTATATTCTTTTAAGCGATTTTTCATTAATCCAATGGCAAAATCCGAGGCATAAACAGGACATTTCAGCAGAGGCCAAATATGTGCGATTGCTCCAAAATGATCTTCATGACCATGGGTTATAAAAATCCCCTCAAAATCATTGCTATACTCAGCAAAAAAAGAGGCATCGGCAAAGCACAAATCCATACCGGGATAATTATCATTCAAAAAGCCATAGCCGGTATCTACCATTATAAATTTTCCATTGCAGGCATATACATATATATTCATACCGATTTCATCAGCACCGCCTAACGCAACAAAATAAATTCCATCCTTTTTAAAATTACTCATATTTAATTTTTCTTTCCAATAAAAAATACATCTCCGGCATTATATATCTTAATATTTCCATCAATATTCAAAATTAATCTGCCGTCATTATCAATACCGTCAAAAACACCTGTTTCTTCTTTGTTTAGTATCGTGATTTTTATTTTTTCACCAATACCTTTAGCTTGAGATTGCCATATTTTTACAATTTCATCCATTCCTTTATTGTTATAAATGCCTTTAACTTCATCAAAATAACCAATAAACATTTTTATGAAGTCAACCCTATCCGTAATCTTGCCTTCTTTGAGTAAAGAGGTTGTCGGGTAGATAATATTTTCCGGATGTTTTTTTATATTTACTCCAATCCCTACAACTATTTTTTCTTGTTCTCCGGTTTCCAGCAAAATGCCGGATATTTTTTTATCATTTACCAATACATCATTTGGCCATTTTATTTTTACATCAGCTTGAGGAAGCATTTTTTTTATGGTTTGTCGTAATGCGAGACTGATTATAAAAACCAAAGCATTATTTTCACTCAAAGGCCAAGACATTAACATCGACATAAAAAGGTTGCCTTCAAAACTTTCCCACTTTCTTCCTAAACGTCCTTTTCCTTTTGTTTGTATCTGACTTGTAACAATCAATTTATTTTCGCTTTGACTTAAACGAAGGGCCTCATCATTTGTGCTATCAAGTTCCTGATAATCAATCCATCTCCATGAATTTATTTTTGTAATTTGTGTCATTTAAATACTGCCAGTAACATCATTTCAACATCATGCATTATATATTTTGGATTTATAATAGCGATTAAAATCAATATAATATTGATAAACATACAAATATAAACACCTTTATCAACCTCATCGAAACTTTTGTTTCTGGCCTCAAAATATACAACAGTAACAATTTTCAAATATGCATATACCAATATAAGCATTGCCAAAAGAATCGCACCGACCAGAACAAATTCTTTTCCGACTATCATACTGTTAATAACCGATAATTTTCCCAAAAAACCTAAAAGCGGAGGAGTTCCGATGAGTGAAATCATAAATATTAACAGAGCAACAGACAAGAAAGGACGCTGAGTCGAAACTCCTTTTATATCGTCCAGTTCAATAAAATAATCACCTCTGCTTCTGTATCCGTAAAATATAGTATATATTCCACAAAAAGCAACTATATATACCAGCAAGTATATGAATGCCGAAACTAAGTTATTGTCATTAATCGGGAAAAGAGCCAATATAGTAACACCAATATAATAAAGTCCGCTATATGCAAATATTTTTCTTAAATTGCTTTCGCTATTTGCCCCGATAGCTCCGATAAAAATAGAAAAAATACCGAAGCACATAAACGAAATATTGAACCACCCCAAAACCGGATAAAATGCATTTACAAGAACATTTACCATGCATGAAAAATATGCAAATATCGGTATTATGGTTATATATCCGGCAACAGGAAGTATAGAATTGCCAACAGCATTAGCAAACCAAAAATGAAACGGTGCAACACTCATCATATACAGAATACCACACATAATCAAAGAAAAGGCCAAATAGTATTGCCATATTAAAAGGCTCTTAATTGATAATGCTTTTTCTATTACATCATAATCAAAACTTTTTGTATAATAATAAAAAATTCCGACACCGCAAGCAAAGGCCAAAATAAATAAGAACGAAAATGCGGAATAAACACCATTTCCGCTTAGTTCATACGGTTCTTTCTCCATTTTTATCATATTAATACTTGTCCAAAAACCTAAAGAAAGCCCCAAAAATAAAATCAATAAATTATGTGTTGATATAGCAAAGGAAAAACATAATGTATTAAACAAAACGGCATTATAAAATGCAAAGCTTGGCATATTTTTGCTGGTGAATCTCTTTAAGGATAGGTATCCCCATATAAAAGTAAACATATAAATTAACATTTTAAATAGTGTCGTAAATAGGTTATTATACAAATAATCGTCAACATTTTGATTATAAAATATTGCCGTCATTATTGCACCGAAAAATAAAAACAAGCGACTTATTGTATAAAATGTTTTAGGAGTATTGTTTTTACGCACGAGCTTTATCAAACTCATACAAATAAGTCCTAAAAATAAAATCAATTCGGGAAGTAATGCAATATAATTATTTAACATTTTTTACTCCATAAACCACAAAGGGTTAATAAATGATGCTATCAAAATCAGCATAAATAAAATAAAAACACAAAAAACCGGCATTGAAATATCGTTTACACAAATATCTTTATTTTCTATTGTTTCATCTTGCGGATATTTCAAATAAAAAAGGTGATGCAATAAACTTATTGAGCTTAAAATAATTGCCACCAATATAAATGCTGCCATTTTTATATTATAGCTCAAGAGACCCGCAAAAATGAGCATATTATTCAAGAACAATGAAGATAGCGGTAACCCTACAGCAGCCAGAATAAAAAATGATAATACAAAAGAACTGCGCCTGATATTGCACAATATTCCGCAATCTCCGACTTTTGCACATTGTTTTTCTTTCTCCAAATGAGATACCATAATTTCTATCGCAGATATAACAATCAAATATGCAAATAACGAAAAGCCTATATTTCCCAACAAGGCATCTGTCGGAAGCAAAGCTCCCAATAAGTATAAAATATAATATACTGTCATATATGAGAAAAGTTTATATCTAATATCCCGATTACTAAAACCTATTAACGAAATTACCACCATGGTCGTAATACTTATTATTTTCAAAGCCAGAAGATACGGCTCTAATATATCCGGAGCAGTTAACGGAAAGAAACGTATTAATCCGTAAACACCGGTAAGAGGCATTATGTTAGCTATAATAAACACCAAAGGATTTGAAATATTGACATTTACCGATGAAATCCAATAATGAAACGGCCAAATCGGAATGCGAGATAAGAAAGCCACAAAAATTGCTCCCCATACGAAAATTTCAATATGTCGATTTAAGGACACTCTGCTGATTTCACTAATTGAAACATTTTCAGAATCAAACAAAATGCAAAGCGCCGTAAACAATAACATTGCACCCAGTAAATTATACAAAAAGAAACGATATAAAATATCTTGCTTTTTCACATCTCCAAAAATGCCGACCAGCATAAATAACGGCAATAGTGTAGCCTCAAAAAAGATATAAAATGAAAATATGTCAGCAGCTAACAAATATCCGGTAATCATACTCAAAAATAATAGTGATGATATGATTAACGTTTTTTGACGATAGGGATTATTTCTCACTCCAATCATGCCCAATAATACCGCAAGGTGAATTGCAGCAATCAACAATAAAGAGAAAAAATCTATTCCGAAAATAAGCTCAATATTAGGTGTTTCCAGCCATTTAAATTTTTCAATAAGCTGTAAATTTGTTCCGTTAACATTTATTTTACGTGCAGTAATCCATAACACAATTAAATTGGACAAGACGGTAAAAATACCTACAGATAAGGCATTACGACCTTTCATTGTTTGTCCTTGTCCATCTTTAGCAAGAGAGGCGAACATAACCCCTAACATAGGTATAGCCATTACGATCGAGAGTAATATGCCGGTGTTTTCTATCATTGCATTACTCCCTTATAGTAGGCGATAACAACTATTGCTACTCCCATTATAACAAATATCAAATGTCCCCATATATTTTTACCATGCAATTTTTTAAAAATAAAAATTGCAAAACGAATCGCATTTTTTATTGAAGCAATAAGAGTTCGCTCAATAAATACAAAATCAACAATTAAACGCAGCACTCTTCCAAAAAATCTTAACGGAGCCAATATAAAAAAGTTGTATATCCAAGTTACTTTATCTAATTTTTGTAACGAATCATACTGGTACAAAACCGATAGCTTTCTAAACGGGTGAAAGATAAAAAGTAACATCCAAAATACTGCAAATCCGTATATATATTGCCAGTCATTTGATTTTACATATAAAATGATTGAAACAATTAGTATTATCGGTAGCCATAACAAAAATAACGGATTTTTTAATCTTGCCAAAACCCATTCATCAGCCTTGCTTTGCGACAAATAAACTTCTGAAAATATATGTGCAGACACAACGGATATAACCAATAAACCAATAACAGCATACGGAATCGACTTTTGCGCATACATCCACCATGTAACCGCATATAATATAACCGAAATAACATTAATGAAAAAAGTAAACTTTAATGATTTCAAAAAGCCACCCATGCGAGAAACCAAAACTTCGTCAGATGCGGCCTTGTACACCAACATAAGAGAATTATTAAACAAAAATGCCGATAACAAAAGTACATAAAATTTAGGATTGAAAGTTGATATTTGCCATGCGTATCCTATAAAAATCAAGCCCCAAAACATCATTGACAAATAAACTGTTTTCCTTTTTATGTTATCAACACACAAGGCTCCTACCAGTGCCGACAAAACGGTTAAAACCGAAAAAATCTTTAATAAAGGATATGAATAGGCAGAGATGATAAAAATATCTTTGATATTTTCAAAAATAATCGCTCCCATAAGCGGAGTTGTTGCATATAAAATGAAATTCAAACGATTATAATTAAGCGATGACATTTTTTGATAGGCTGTATGAAACATTACAATTCCTGATTTGATAAAAATGCATAACAAAAGCATTATCGCAATAAAATCCCTATGTGACCACTGCTTTGAAGCACTACCAAAGTCGGAAATAATAATACTGTCGGATTGAACAAATATCAAAGCAAAAGTGTTTAATAAAATAAAATCAGCAAAAAAATTGCCGTAAATATATTGTTTTTTAGCATCTAATTGGTTAATTGCACTAAAAACTATAACATCACTCATACCTACTGCTGCCAAAAGTTGTATATAGTTAGGAGAAAGCAGCGCAGAAATCACAAAAACACAATTAAGCAAAACCAATCCGTTTATGGCGTTAGGACGCTCTTCCTTTTTTAGGATTATATTGTAGTAAATTGCAAAAAAAGATAAAAGCAAAACACCTAAACAAGCACAGCGACCAAAATATTCAGGAACAAAACTGATTGCTATTGGAATATTAGGAATTGCTTGCCAATTATATGTTAAAGATACAGAGCCCAAGCACCCCATAAGGAAAAGAGCACTATACATAAGAGCAAAAAATATAGCGGATGTCCACCAATAGACCATTCGATTTTTAGGAATAAAAACCGAAACAACACCTACAAGTAATAAAATAACAAGATAATGCGGCAAAATATCAACCTATCCTTATTTTAACGAAAAATAAGGGCATTAAACAGCCCCTATCTTCAATTTATAACAACATACCAGATAATCAACTATCCTAAAGCTTTAAGGCTGCGAACGACTCGTACCGGAACTTTATATTCACGAGCAACATCATCGTTTTCAATTTCTACCATCAAAACTTCATTAACCGATTTTAACGGCATACGAGCTTCATTAGCTATAGAGTTAAGCATAAAAGCACTTTCTCTACTGCGATACAACAGCGCTTGATCTCCACCATCATAAACCAAGCGAGGATTTTCAGGGCCTCCCTCACGATATTCTATGATGATAAGAATCTCACCTGCTGCATTTTGTAGCATATCATAACGTCCGCCTTGTTGCGAATTTGTATTATCTGACATATCTGTAACCTCATAATTCCAGGTTTAACTTTCAATTTTGTTCGGATGATAACATACAATTATTAACAAATAAACTATTTTTTACATTTTTTGATTTTTTTTGTTGACGAATTTTTTTTTATGCATTATACAATGGCTCATTGTGTGAGGGCCTGTAGCTCAGTCGGTAGAGCATTTGACTTTTAATCAAAGGGTCGTGGGTTCGAATCCCGCCAGGCTCACCAATATCGAAGAGGAAGTGTTACTTCCTCTTTTTTGTTTTAAATCCGATGATAAATTGGAAACAAAAAACTAACCATTTGCATTCCTTAATGGCTTTTGCACATTGATTTGCTTTAAGCAATCGACATATTGCAATAATACTGTTTATCAGAGATATAACTGAAAAATCCGCCCGACATTTAGACAAAAACAGTTTGACAAAAACGATAATTAATAGTACATTTAGCTTATAGATTTAATTATTAACATTTAAAAATTTTCAAAATGAGAGCATTATTATTTATCGTATGTGCATTCGTAAGTGTTTGTTGTGCTATTGTAGCTTATGCAGCAGCAACCTCTATTCCTGATGCAGGTCGTTGGTTTTTGGTAGTACCCGCTATTATCGCTGCCGGTATTTACGCCAAGTGGTCTTGGAATTTCAGACCTTGGGTTTATAGATTTTAGCCTGAAGCCTTCTGTTATATACCTCTCTTAATTGTTTGAGAGGTATTTTTTTATTTTCAAGTAGTCGGTGTGTACGAATTTTTCGTACACCGAGTACGATTTTTTACCCCTACACATATAAAAAAAATTGTGTTTATATTTTTTACAAGATAAAAACAAGTGGAGAACAACAATGAAAAATATAAACAATAATAAATATATCGAACAAAATACTGCTCAAGAAATTTTGTTGCTCAATAAAATATATCAAAGTTTTGAGGCTTTGGAAGACACTCTCGGAAAACTTAAATTGGAAGAACCTTTGTTTATTACTTATATGGCTAAAAAGGCCTTTGCCGATAAAGTTTTTAATCAAATCAAACATTTTAAGGATACTAAAGAAATTAAAAAATATCTCAATTAATAGATTTAACAATCAAAAAGGCGGGAGAATCCTCGCCTTTTTTATAACTATATTCCAAAGAGCGATAGCAACGTAACAATCCGCATTATGAACGGTTATTGCGAGAAAATTTATAATTTTCGTACCAAGTCAGCTAAAAGAATCGGGGCTAAACAGGAAAGAACTATCCGACATAGAACCAATAGCTAAAAAGTATTGCCGAAACTATTCCGGCGAAATCGGCTAATAACGCACAGGGCAGAGCATGACGAGTATTAGAAATTTTAACTGCTCCGAAATAAACCGCTAATACATAAAATGTGGTTTCGGTTGAACCTTGAACAACAGCAGAAACAAACGCCGGAAAGCTATCTGCTCCATAAGTTTGCATTGTTTCTATCATCATTGCACGAGCCCCGCTTCCTGATAAGGGTTTTAGCAACGCGGTAGGCAACGCCGGTACAAAATCAGCATTTATCCCTAGCAACAAACAAAATTCTTTAATTCCTATGATTATGATTTCCATAATACCTGATATTCTGAACAGAGCAATACCTACCAACATTGCTACCAAATAAGGAATTATGGAAACAGCAATATTAAATCCGTCTTTTGCTCCATCGACAAATTCATCATAAACACTTATTTTTCGTATCAAGGCGTAAACAATAAAAATAAAAATAATCAATACTATCAGAAAATTTCCAAATTCTGATGCAATTTCATTACGCAATTCAGCTCCAAGAAAAGCAAAACCGCCGCATATTAAAGACATTATTGCAATAAATACCCCCATATAAGCCAGAACAACACGATTGAAAATATTTATTTTCTGAATAATTGCAACTGACAAGAAACCGACTAATGTAGAGGTACAAGTTGCAAATAAAATCGGCAAGAATACAAGCCCGGGGTTAGAACTGCCTAACTCACTGCGATACATTAGAATCGTTATAGGAATAAGAGTTACAGAAGAAGAATTTATAACCATAAATAAAATTTGAGCATTTGATGCTTCTTTTTTGTTTTTATTTACATCTTGTAACTGTTCCATAGCTTTAATTCCCATCGGAGTTGCAGCATTATCCAGACCTAGAACATTTGCAGCAATGTTCATTACCATAGAGCCAAGAGCAGGAGATTTTTCAGGAACATCAGGCATTATTTTATGAAAAAGGGGATATAAAAATTTTGCAAGAAAATCTGTAATTCCTGATTTTTCGGCAATTTTCATCACACCAAGCCAAAAACACAAAATTCCGGTCAAATTAAGTGATACCGTAAAAGCAGATTTTGACGATGAAAAAATTGTTTCGGTCATTGTTTGCCAAATATCTGTGTTTCCGTTAAAGAAAAATTGGTATAATGCACCGAAAAATGCCGAAATAAAGAAAAAAGCCCAAATATAGTTTAACATCGTATTATCCTGAAAAATATAATTGCGATGAAGTATAGAAGAGGTGCCTAAAATTTTGGTTAAAAATTATTCTAAAAATCCGGATGATTGCATTTTGTAAAATTCGTAATATTTTCCTTTTTTATCTAATAGCTCACTATGATTTCCGGTTTCTACAATTTTTCCTCCATCCAAAACAATAATTTTGTTCATTTCTTTTAGAGTTGAAAGACGATGAGCAATAGCAATAACCGTTTTTTCTTTCATAAGTTCTTTCAAAGATTCTTGAATAAATTTTTCACTTTCACTATCCAATGCTGACGTAGCTTCGTCTAAAATCAGAATCGGAGCATTTTTTAAGATGGCTCGAGCAATAGCTATTCTTTGTCGTTCACCTCCCGAAATCATAACCCCTCTTTCTCCGACTTTTGTATTATATCCGTCAGGAAGTTTAGTAATAAAATTATGAATATTTGCTTTGCGTGCAGCATCATAAACTTCCTCATCGGTAGCTTGCGGGTTTCCATAGCGAATATTTTCTAAAATACTACGGTTAAACAAACTCGGATCCTGAGGAATGAGCGCTATTTGACGACGTAAATCATTTTGTTTTACTTCTGCAATATTTTGATTATCAATTTCTATCGTTCCGCCGTGAATGTCATAATAACGAGATAAAAGTTTTACTAACGTAGATTTACCTGAACCGGAATGTCCAACCAAACCAACTTTTTCTTTTGATTCTATTTTTAAATTAAAATTTTCAAATAAAGAATGAGCTTTTTTGTAGTGATAACATACATTGTTAAAACTAATTTTACCGGCAGTTACTTTTATATTTTTGGCGTTTTTTATATCAGTTACATCGCAAGGAGTAGATAGCAAAGCAAGTCCGTCACACATGCTGCCATAAAGTTTGAAGAACTGCATAAAATTCATAGAAAGCATGCTAAACGTGTTATTTAATATTGCTATCAATGATTGTATCAAAACAAAATCAGCCACATTAATTTTACCAACATACCAATACCATACCGGTAAAACATAAAATAATACCTGCAAAATTGAACGAAGTAAGTTTTGCCACATAAATATTATACCAAATTTTTTGGTTTCGGCTCGATCTGCTGTTGCGGCTATTTTCATATATTTAAAGTAGTAACGTCTTTCAAAATGATAGCTGCTGAAGTTTTTCACAATTCCGGCATTTGTAATGCTATCAACCAAAACACCATTGGCTTCAGACATGGTTTTTGCACGTTTTTCAGAAACGGGAACCATACTTTTAGATAAACGATAAACCGCATATATCAACAAAATATTTAAACCCAGTAAAATAAATGACAAACTTATATTTATATTAAAAATAAAGAAAAATGTTAATAACATTGCGGTCAGAGGAGAAAAGAACCCCCATAACAAATTGTAAAAAATAGGATAAATACTATCAATAATCGTTTTTACTTTTCCGGAAATATTACCGGCCATTTCTTCGGCAAAAAACGCCGTTGAATGTTGATGAACGTAAGAAAATAAGTCTTTTGCAACCATCACGACACAATTAGGCATTACTTTTGCTTCAATAAATATGGTGCCGTTTTGAACCAAACTTTTTGCCAATAGCGCTAATGATGCCCAAACAGCATACAATATTGCCGTATGCAATTTGGTATCATTTGCTTGACTACCGGATATAACTTCTACAATTTGCGAAGCATAGTAGAGCGATAAGCGAATCAAATATTCGCCTAAAATCAGGGTAAACATTATACTAAAAAATAAAACCCTTTGACGTGACAGATACTGCCATAAAAATTTCCAAACCGAAGATGGTATTGTTTTTATTTCCATTGTTTACGTCTTTTCTTTAATTTTGTAAGTTTTTCACTTACTACCGATGTATCGCATCCGGTTTTTGCCAAACGCTCATACATACGTTCAATTTCTTTTTCTAAATATGCCTGTTCAATTTCATTATCTAACTCTGTTTTTTGTTCTTCTGTTCCGTTATTACGAATATCATCCATTTCGGCAATAATCTCTTCGACATGAACGGAGCTATTAATTTTTCTTTTTAGGAAATATGGCAATTCGTATATCAGTTGTCGAGTATTGCCATAGGCAGTTTTGGAATCTTGACTTTGTACATATCGCAGTTTCAATAAACGGAAAGCAATTTCGAGTTCTCGTGAATTGTCAACCACAATAAACGGCAACGGATTTGCAAATCCTTTAGCAGCAATTTGTTTTAAATATTCCAATAAATGATAAAAGAAGCCTTCAACATTATACAATATAAACGGCTTCATGTCTAAAAATCCGTCCTGCATTGCAACACAATCGTATGCCAGTTCATCTAAAGTTCCTACTCCACCGGGAGCAAAAACCACAAAATCAGCATTAAGCAATTTTTGTTTACGTTCTTCTAACGTTTGAGCCAAGACAACTTCTCCTATCTGATTTAGGAGATTGTCATCTTGAGGGTAAAGCTTAAAATAGTCTGTAGTCGTAATCCCTTGTATAGGGCTTTTGCTATCTTTTTCAGCTTTTTTGTTCCAACCGTCAATCACACCTTGAGCAACAGCTCCCATAATTCCGGAGTTTGATAAGCCAAAATCTAAACGCAGATCCATTTTGATAATTTGACGACCTAACTCATAAGCTTCTTCAACATAAATTTCATCATTTCCGGAGCGAGCACCACCGGCAACAAAAACTCTCAAGCCTTCTTCTGCATTTTTTTCAACAAATGCTTTTATGGTTTCTATTTTATTCTTTTCTTCATCACTCATTATACTAACTCCTCAATATCTCCTTTTTGTTGATCAGCATAAAATTGCTCAACAAAATTTGATAGCGTATCATTCTCTATTGCTCCACGAAGTCCCTCCATCAGTCGTTGATAGTAGCGAATATTATGCCAAGTAAGTAACATAACAGCTAATACCTCATTGGCTTTTTGCAAGTGGTGAATATAAGCACGAGAATAATTTGTACATAAAGGACAATCACATCCTTCTTCTAACGGGCGATAATCTTCTTTGTGACGAGCATTGCGAATATTTATTGTTCCGAGATGTGTAAAGGCTTGTGATGTTCGTCCCGAACGAGTTGGCATTACACAGTCAAACATATCTACACCACGTAATACTGCTCCGACAATATCGTCCGGTCGCCCTACTCCCATAAGATAACGAGGTTTATCTTCCGGCAACATCTGCGGAGCATAATCCAAAACTTTGAACATGGTTTCTTGTCCTTCACCAACGGCAAGACCGCCTATTGCATATCCGTCAAAACCTATTTCCTTGAGTTTTTCGGCAGAATAACGGCGTAAATCTTCATAATCGCCACCTTGTTGAATGCCAAAAATACCATACCCGTCTCTGTCAACAAAAGCTTCTTTACTGCGCTTTGCCCAACGCATAGACATTTCCATTGATTTTTTCACTACGTCATGAGAAGCGGGAAGCTTTACACACTCATCAAAGCACATTGTAATATTAGAATCCAATTTATGCTGAATTTTGATAGACTCTTCAGGGGTTAAAAAATATTTTTTACCATCAATGTGGGAAGAAAATTTAACTCCGTCCTCACCGATTTTTCTTAATCCGCTTAAACTCATAACCTGAAAACCGCCGGAATCGGTCAAAATCGGTTTATTCCAGTTCATAAATTTGTGTAAACCACCCATTTTTTCTACCAAATCCGCTCCCGGACGAAGCATTAAATGATAGGTGTTTCCCAATAAAATTTCTGCACCGGTAGCAGCAACAGATTCAGGCATCATTGCTTTAACCGTCCCACAGGTTCCTACCGGCATAAATGCAGGTGTATTAATTGTTCCGTGTTTTGTATGTAACTGACCGCGGCGAGATTTGCCTGAAGTTTTAAGTATATCAAATTTTAGTGCCATTTTTTCTTTCCATAAAATATTTTCAACTATATTGCCTTAAAATCGGTATAGTTTCAAGAGGGAATAAAACAACACTATAAAAAATGTAATATTATTTCATAACAATAGCAAAATTTGCTTTTAAACCATCGTCTTATCAAAATTTTTGAAAAATTATCCTGCAAAAACAATTTATTGCAACAACAAAAATGTCCATTTTTTTGGAATAAAAATCAATACCGAAAACCAAGTCTTACAGAGGAAATTTCGTGTTCCCAAAAAACGTACAATTAATTGGAATAAACGAAAAGGATAATATTATGAATAAAATTAAAAGTGAGCAATCCGGTCGTTCAATGGTTGAAATGCTTGGTGTTTTGGCAATCCGAAATGCTAAACGGAGAAAGCACAACGACAGCTAAAAAAGCATATAATGCATATAACGGACCTGCGCATGTAGATTTTGTTGGCAGCACAGGAATTGACGGAGCAACGGAGGGAATGTTTGGCATAGGTTTTGGCGGTTTAGGTAAAGAAGCTTGTGTTGCTCTGGCAACAGCTGATTGGGGCTATGAATCCGGCTCCGGTTTTCTTGGTGCTTGGGTTACAACAGGAACCTTTAGCAAAATTTCAGGCTCATTACCAAGGGGAGCGAACCTAGAAGCATTATCCCTATCTCAGGCTGCAGCAAACTGAAAAGGTGTCGGAGATACAAATAATATAACATTTTATTTTAAATAAACATAAAAAACACTAAAAAGGCGAGGATAAATCCTCGCCTTTGGTTTTTGAAATAAGATTTTAGGTAACTTCGGTAACTGCACGCAAGTTTCCGTCACGATTAATTTGAACTACACGCAGTTTTTTGTGCATTTCTTCAATAGTCTTTTTTCTATCCATTGTCGGATATGAGTGCAAAATACGATCCATAAATGCCTCATAGGCCGCTTCGGAATTTTCTGCGTGGATGGTTGCCAGACAGTTATCGTGACCGGATCCCATAAGTTCCCATAATGCACCGGCATTACCGGTAGAAATTTCACCTCCGATAATAGCATCGGGAGTAAAACGTACTACTAAGTCGATAATACCTTTATAGTCAAATTTATTGGTTTGTCCGGTACGAGACATTACAACGTGAACACGATTTGGGTGCGGAACTAACAATTCTCGAGCATCTTCAATGGTAATTACACGTTTATGAATATCCAAAATCTTTAACAGGTTATTCAAAAATGTTGTTTTACCGGTTGCGGTTGCACCACTCACCAGAATATGATCGCCGCGTTTAATACTTAACAGTAACCTTTCGTATGGATCTTCAGGATCTTTAATTGTTTTTAACGGGTTTATTTGGTGTAACTTTTCACCTTGTTTCAATCCGTAATCACCTAAACCGAAAGCAACATCATCGCTATGAACACGAATTGCTAAAGCAACCCCTCCGGTAATATCTCCCTCATCATACATCACATTCTTACCGCAGATTGCCGAGAAACGGTGTTCTCCGGGAATAGTCGCATAAACTACCGGCGTACCGGATACCGGATCAAACGGAAGCTCATAAGTATTAGCAATAATATATAACAAATCGGTCAAATATTCTTTAGTTAATTTTTCGTCTTTATACATGACCCATGGGTACGCTCTCTTACCGCGTAATCGTAACCAGACTTGCCCTTCTCTGTTGATGGCAACTTCTTCTATATTCTCCTGGTTATACCAGTAAGAAAGCGGTCGTAAAACAGATTCCAGTACTTCAAAACTCATTTTATTTCCCCTTTTTAGAATAGTTGCGGAACATCACTGCTACTACCAGAACTGCTTGACGATGGTCTGTTAGCAGATACTACACCGGCACTCGGAGGTGGTGGTGGAGTTGCTCCGGTAGGACGACGTTTTTTACTACCCGAAGCGGCAACGTCATCTACTAAAGCCATTGCAGGTTTGGCATCGGTTTCTTCTTCCTCATACACCACAGATGACATTCCCTTACCGAAGTTTGCTTTACGATCTGCTTCGTCGCTGGCTCGTTTATTTGATGTGGCCTTATCGTCAATTAATACATCTTTATATTCTGTATTATCACTTGCTTCAGCATCGTTTTCTACTGTTCTTAACCATAAATCTACTTTCGGATAAACGGTAATTCTGGTACCGGCAGGAATATAAGTAATTGCACGAATATTTGCCCTGTCAGACAATATTTGTTGGAACATTTGCTGAGAATCATTCAAAAATTCTTCTCGAGCATCATTCATAGCTTCTTGTTTAGATGTTGCCACATCTGTTTGAGTTTGTTCTTTAGTCGCAAACAAGATTGCCAGACCGTTTTTAGCTAAAGAAGTAACAAGAGGCATCGCATATTTTTTAACCAATTGACGATCAAGATATCCTAAAACACCACCGCGTCCTTGAGCATCACCGCTTTGTGCACTGCTTATATCAAACATAACACCATTAGGCAAAATCAATCTATCCCATTGGATGCTTATACGGGCAGAAGCTGAAGATTCTTCAGATCCGCCATCGCCGCCCCCACAGCTTCCCATCAATCGGCTACCGGCTGGAATAATGATATTTCTTCCGTCTTCAGCATATACATTTCTTTCAACAAAGGCTGTAACCGGAACTTCGTGTTCGGTATCAATAGAACGTGCGATAACCGCAGGAATAGGTTTATCAGCCAAAATCATCATATCCATATCAACCGGCCAAGTAGAAATAACCTTTTTCACTCCCCAATCTTTTTGTTTTTGATCAAAAGCCTCTTTACTGTGATTCGTACTTATCTTTCCTACTTCCATATTTTGACGACGCTCACCCTGAGCTGCACTCAATGCGGCAGAACGTTGAACATCATATCTTTCTCCCGGACCAAAACCGCCTCCCGGTCCTAAATTACCCGGTCCGGTTCCGATTCCGTATGCTCCACCATCACCAAAACTTCCGGCAGGAACAAACATTTCGCTTTTTTCGCTCTTTTTTGCAGACTCTTCTATACCGATTAGAGAACCTTGATCATCAACGACCAATCCGTCCGGTAGCAATCTTCCTAAAACTTTACCGGCTTTATTGATAACACTTCCATCTTCAAGAATATCACCTAAATACTCTCCATCCGGTGTCAATGCTATATTAACCGATTTTTTATAATCACTTTCTTTAACTTCTATACTTCCAACCTCGGGCAAATTTTGATCACGAACCGTCGGGCGTTCATACCAATCAAGTTTAGTATTTCCGATAACATCACCATCAACACTGATTGCCGAACCATCTTTCGCCAATTGGCCGATAAGATTGCCTTTTGCATCAACAATTTTATTGTCTTCGCCGACATAACCGATAACATTGCCGTTTTGATCATATACCGGTTTTTTCTTTTCTGCTTCATAATATTGTAACGGTTTTGCTGTTGCTATAACTTCGCCGTCAGTAGCCTCAATATCTCCGGCAACACCCAAAGAACCGATAACTTCTCCGTTGTTATTAACAACATTTCCGTCAAATCTAAGTTCACCGATTGTGTCACCATTTTTGTTAGCTATATAAAAATCACGATTTCCTCGAGCAAACATTTTACCTTTATTATCGACAGCAAAACCTCTGACCAATTTGCCTAATTTTTGATTTGTAAAGGATATGATATTTCCGTCCGGAGCAATATAACCGATAACGGTATTGTTATCACCATACACATACATATCATATAAAGCATAACCTTTAGAGTCACCGTTTATAGTAGCATTTCCGTCTATATCAACATTACCTGTTTTTTGACCTTTAGAGTTTATAACTTCGGCTTTGTCGTTAACTATACCGGCCAGCTTGTTGTTCTTATCAAAAGCATAACGATATTTGAATAACATACCCATTTTTTCTCCGGTTTTAGAATTAACCGAATCATCAGGTAAAATATATCCGATATTTTGACTGCTATCATTAACGACACTTCCGTCAATCATACTACGACCGATAATTTTATTATTCAAATCCATAACCGGAGCAATAATTGCCAACTTTCCGATTAGCGCATTTTGTTTATTGTATAAACGATGCTGTCTGTCGATACAACCTAAATTCTCTCCGGAATAATTAAGCACTTTTCCGTTTGATGTTGTTGTACCGATAACTTGTCCGCCAAAATCAACTATCGTACCTTTCGGAATGGCAAAGCCTATCATACTGCCTCCATCGGCAACAACATTTCCGTTAGCAAGTGCCTTACCCATAGACACTTCTCGATAATTTTTGACTTCTCCCGATGGAGAAACAACACCTATAAACTCACATTTATTATTTATTACAGGACTATAATTTATGACTTCACCAATGCTTATACCGGTATTATCAAAAACCATACCTTTAGAACTGACTTTTCCGACAATTGTAGAAGCAGCATCTTTTACCAGCCCTTGGTTGTCGACAAACCCCAGTAATGTACCATCGTATGCTAATGCCAATGTTGCGGAAGAAGCTTTTCCTTCAACCGGCATATATGTTGATTTGTCTACTCCCGAAATAACACTCATATCCGGCAAAATTTTTGCGAAAACATCTAAATTTTTATTAAGTATTTGGTTACCGTCAGCTAAAGCACCCAAGCTTGCACCCTTAAAATCAACAGCATAATCAACATTTATATTACCGCCCAGAACAGCATTACGCTCGCTGATATCAAAACCGAATTGAGTTAATTTTCCTTGTTGAACGGCTCCTTTGTTTATCAGCTCTCCGTTAGGAGAAATCATTGCCAAAGGAGAACCACCGAGACCGAATACACCACCTAAAGGAACTGTACTTCCGTCTATCCCTCCCTCCGGATTGTATACATATCCGAAAGGAGATACTATCCTTGTATCATCACTGTTGGTAATTGTTGAATTTATGCCGGTAATTCCCATCGGTTGATTGTTAGCATTAAACACAACTTGATTGCGTAAAACAGAACCAATAACTTGTCCTGTAGAATCAATAGCTAAATCACCTTTCATTGTTCCGAGCGGAGTACCCCCGAGTAAAATTACGCGACCATTTTTAAGTGCATGAGCTCTCAAACCGCCTCTATAATCGAAAATAGGTCCGGATATGATTTCTTTACCTATTTGATTACCTTCTCTATCATAAATAACATTCCACGGTCCTATTTGTCCGATAATATTTCTACCTCTGGCTATTTTACCTTCAGGCATAATGCGACCAAGATATTTGCCGGTATTATCAGCGGCAGTTGCGGCTATATCAACCATAAAACCGATAATTTCACCACCGGTATTGGCAATACTGCCGTCAACCTGTAAATATCCTACCAGTTTTTCACCATTAATAACTTCGCCGTTATAGGTAACTAATCCCAAATATTTTCCGGCAATATCAAATGCATATCCTGAACGAACAATACTACCGATAACTTTATTATCTTCATTATATGCAAAACCATTTGCTTTTATAAAACCGATATTTTTACCGTCAAAGTTAGTAATTTTTCCACCTGGAGCAATACTACCTATAAATTGTCCTGTGGAATCTATAACCATTTTCGAAGAAATCAGGCGACCATCCAGAATATAATCATTACCTATTTTGCGATATGCATATCCGTCCGGAGATACGAAACCGATTGTCTGACCTTGTAAATTGGCATACATACCGTCACCGGTTAGGCGTCCCATAGTTTGACCTTCATCGGAATATATAAGACCGGGGAACAAAACCGAACCCAAAATATCAAACTTATCATCAACCACCAAACCGTTAGGTAATACTTTACCTATAATCTTTCCGGTGGATAAACGCACGGTACCGTCATTGCTTACTTTTCCGAGCATACGATTATCATTACCTATAGCAATACCTCTAGGAATTACACCACCGATAAGTTTACCATTAAAATCAACAATCAAACTGTCCGCTGTTATGTTTCCGATAAGCTGATTATCGAAACTTACAACCTTACCATCCGGAATCACTTTACCGATTAAATCTCCATTAAAGTCAATAGCCGTAATTTCCTGTGCTACCGCATTTCCGGAACACAGCATAAAAACTGCCAGACCAATTGTTTGGAAAAATTTGCAGATTTTGCTATTTAACTTTAATATCAATGTCAGTTCCTCCGATTTTTAGCCACTTCCTGAAGAGCATATCCGGCAACACGTTTATCAAGATTGATAAATGAGCCGTTACTCTTTAGGTAGCCGATAATTTTATTTTCGGTATCTATTACAGACCCGTTAGACGACAATCGTCCGATATACCTTCCGGTGTTGCCTAAAACGGTAGCTCCGATTTTATATATGCGTCCTAAGATTTCATCATTACTGTCTACAGCTAAATCCGTAGAAAGAGTTCTTCCTATAACCGCTCCGTTTTTATCTATAACCGAACCGTCTATACTCACATATCCTATTACTTTATCTTCGCCATTGATAACTAAATCACCGTCAACAATTTCTCCGATAAGTTTTCCGGAATTGTTCAGAACGTTTCCGTCAGATAAAGAGCGACCGATAACAATATTTAGAACATCTATAACCGTTCCGTTAGGCATTACTGAACCTATAACTTTACCGCTAAAATCAATAACCGCACCACGACGTAGCAGACTTAAGTTTTTATCGGTAGAACCTCCCGGAAGAATTGCCGTGATATTCTTTCCGTTCAAGTCGATTACATCGCCTAAAGAGTTTATGTGTCCCTTATATGTTCCCCAAACATCAACCACAATATCTTCCGATATAATTTCTCCAACGACAACCGATTTATTATTTAATACTTTTCCGTCAGGTGTGCTTCTTCCTACATTTTTACCTTCCAAATCGATAATTCTTCCGTCTGATAAGCTATATCCTAAAAAAGCACCATCATAACCGATAGCTGCACCGCGTTTTACGATACCACCTTTCAAATCACCTTTATTGTCAAAGAAAAATCCTTTAGCATCTAAACGACCTAGTTTTTCGCCAAATCGAGTAACAACTTCACCATTATATCCGGCAATACCTACCACTTTTCCTCCGAAATCAGCAACCTGACCCGATGCTACAGGGCGGCCTAACTGATGATTATAGAAACTGAAACCGTCTCCATACATCTTACCGGCAGATACGCCTTTTCCGTCATAGACATGCCCGTCAGGGAATAAGTGACCGATAACTTTTCCTTGCTTATCAATCATGGTTGTTTTGGCTTTTACGGCGACACCTATGACTTTGCTGTTTTCATCAATAATCACGTTGTGAGCCAATAATTTTCCTGAAGATTGCCCCCTAATCGGAACACGGGCACTTGAGTTCACCATATTTAGGAAGTTTCCATCTAAATCATAAGCATACGTATGCTCTAATGCTTTTCCTAAATATGCTCCTTTTTTATCAAACACATCTCCGTATGTACCTACGCAACCGACAGCTTGACCTTGCGGAGAAAATACCAAACCGTTTTCAGATATTTTTCCTAATAAGTTTCCATTGTAACTAACCGCAATTCCGGATCTTGAAACACCTCCGATAATATCCCCTTTTTCGTTTAATACGGTGCCATCCGGATTAACACATCCTACATAGCTGCCGTTTTGACGAACAATTCCGTCTGTACCGACATCTCCGATTTTAGTACAGGTATCATCAAACACAGGTCCGGGAACAACAACTTCACCGATATATTGACCACTGTCATCAACAACCACTCCATCGAAATTTACCTTGTATCCGGTTTCGGTATTTGCTTTGCGTACAATTCCGTCTTTTTCCAAATATCCGATATTTTTACATCCGCGACCGACGACTAAACCGCCTTTTACCATGCGAGCAATAATGCGTGAACCGCTGGGGCTTTTTACCAATCCGTTTGATTGAACTCGTCCGACAATTTGTTTTTCATCATTTTCGATATCTCCGTTATTACGAACAATACCTAAAACTTCGCCTTTAGGAGTTACCGGAATCATTTGATCTTGAATTAGCTTACCCAAAACAGTCTGGGTATTATTTATTATCTCACCTTTTTCATCTACATAACCGATTACATTACCTTCTGTATCAAAAACTTCTCCATCGCTTCCGACATAACCTATAATTTTACTGTTTTTATCCAACAAAATATTTGCAAATCCACCAACAGATCCTATCTCTTTTCCAGCGGAATCAACTATTTTTCCGGAAGAAACCATTTTTCCGATTGCATCACCGTTAAAATTAACAACGTTTCCGTTTTCATCAACATAGCCCATAACGTTTCCGCTATTATCATAAGCTAATTGGCGCGACATCAAACCGGCCTGTCCGATAACATTTCCATTTTCATCGATAATTGTGCCATCTTCAAGCATTTTACCGATAACATTTCCTTCAAAGTCATAAACATTACCGTTTTCGTCAACGTAACCGATGACGTTTCCGTCTTTATCATAAGCTAATCGACGACTTTTTCCGCTACTGATTTTGCCGATAACATTACCAAACGCATCGATAATCTCTCCGTCTTCCTTAAGAGTTCCGATTTTTTTACCGCTGTCTCCGAATACATTACCCTTGGAGTCAACGTAGCCCATAACACTTCCGCTATTATCATAAGCGAGACGAAGATTACTTTCGGCATCTCTGGCTGTTCCTATTATATTGCCGTCTTTATCAACAATCGTGCCATCTTCTTGCATTTTGCCGATAAGATTACCTTCAAAATCGTAAACATTACCATTTTCATCAATATACCCGATAACATTACCATCTTTATCATAAGCAAGTTTCTGTCCGGGGGCTTTTCCTATGATATTACCGTTTTTATCAACAACTTCCCCCTTACTGTCAACAGTTCCTATTACATCTCCCTTAAAATCTCGAACTTTGCCTTCACCGTCAACATAGCCCATAAGATTACCGCTTTTATCATAAGCGAGTTTGCTTATTGTTGCGCTTTTATCGCTTTCGGGAGCAGAGCGACCGATTATATTTCCCGCTCCATCGACAATCATCCCGTTAGCAGCCATAATTCCGAGTTTTTTACCACCTTCGCCGATAACATTACCTTCCTTATCAACATAGCCGATAACCTTACCATCATTATCATAAGCCAATAAGGAACCCGCTTCAGTCAAAACATTACCATTGGTATCAACAACCGTACCATCAGGACGTGTACGACCTATTACGTTATTATTAAAGTCACGAACCGTTCCATCTGTATCTACAAAGCCTACAACCTGCCCATCTTTGTTATGAACTAAGCGACGACTTACTTTTTGAGCAGTTAAACTTTTGTCTGCTATTACATTTCCATCTTTATCTACTCTGCCGACAACATCACCATTGGCATCAACCACACTGCCATCCGGCATCACGACACCAATAATGTTACCATTTTCATCAACCGCAACGCGTCCGGTTTTCGTTACATAACCGATTACATTTCCGCTTTCATCTACTACTTCGCCTTTTTCATTAAGACGTCCGATAACATTACCATCTAAATCAACAACGGTTCCGTCAGGCATCACTCGTCCGATGATATTACCGTTTTCATCATAAACATAACCCATATCAACAGCGTGACCGATTACATTACCATTAGAATCAACTACCGTTCCATCGGGTAACATTCTACCTATAACGTTACCATTTAAATCAACAACCGTGCCGTCAGGATTTACATAACCGATTACGTTTCCGTTTTCATCATAAACAAGCTTTCTGTTGTTAGCGACACCTATAATATTTCCTTCGCCATCAACAACCAGTCCGTTTTCATTAACACGACCTATAACTTGATTGCTTGAATCATATACATATCCGTCTTCATCGGCAAATCCTATAACCGAACCATCCGGACCTACAATAGCTCGAGATTGAGTAACCGATTTTTCTCCATCCTTTCCTCCAAGGGTAGCTCCCCCGCCTATCACATTAGTATCACAAAAATTACAATCTTCTTTAGTTACGGCGTTTCCGAAAACGGGAACTTTTTCAGATTTTGCGTTAGATTGTCCGACATTACTTTCGTGCCAAGAAATAATAAAATTATTTTGAACATTTCCTGAAACTACAGGAACCCAGTTCATCGTAACATCGCAAGTTTCTTTACCTCGCAGAATTTTTCCGGAGCATTGGTCGTTATATTCAAAACCATCAAACGGAGCTTCTGCCAATTGTACGGAAATAACCGTTACCGCAGCTTTTCCGTTTGTACCTATTGTCAGCACATTTTTTGCATCTGCGCCGATAACAACTTGACCCAATGCAATAGGATTAGGAGTTGTTGTAATAGGAACAACTCCATCATCCACAACACTAAATTCTATGCTATCCTCTACCGGAGCAGAATTGATAACACTAAAAGCATCATCGTTTTGACTGAAAACAGGTTCGCTATATTGTTCTATTTGCTCATCACTTGACATGAGCAAATACATACCTAAAAGGAAAATCACGAAAGAAGTTATACCAACCGCAAGAATTATGCGGTTGGTTTTTTTGATATAACTTTCCGAATGTGTTAAAACTTCTTTACTCACTTCTTTACTCATTGGGTCCTGACCACACTACAAAATACACCATTTCTACCCAATTTACTGCAAACACTATCACCTTCGTCGAGCGTTTTTACCGGTCCGATACGAAGATGGAAAAGCTCTTTTCCTTGTCCGTCTGCCGGAGCATCAACTGAGAAAAACGGATCATAACTTCTTAATATTTTAGAATATTTACCGGATAAATTATCCCATAAATTTTCTAAGTTTTCTACATTAGCATCAGTTCCTAATTCTATTGAGATATTAGAACCGGCACCATCACTGAAACCAGAACCAAAACGATATTGGCTTGCTAAGTTACTGGCCGCAGGATCAAATTGTTGTGTATTTTGAATACGATGCATTTTAGAATAATCGAATCCGCCATTTCCTGCATCATATTCTGCACCGTATTGACCTTGAACACCTCCTTGATTTGGCATCATGCCAAAACCGTTAGCTCCGCTATTACCATATTCAGGAGATGCAAATTGACCACCGCCTCTTGTATCAACCATCGGATAATTAGCTGCAACACCAGCTCCTCCCATGCTTAAATCAGGATAGCTTGCACCGCCTGCTCTGGCTTTTATTCCTTCGGGGATTTTTGCACCTCTGTCCCATTCGTTGTCAGTAATGTCATCAGCATAAGTAATACTGTCTTCAATACCTGCATCATCCGAACGACGTAATTTTAAGCAGACAATTCTTTTTCCGTTTCTGAGCACCATATCACCGATGGCTTCAACAATAATTAAACGATTATTAGGCCCTTTAGTTCTGAAACCGACAGGAACTTCCATTCTTTCAACAATGAGAGTAACTATCGGGCGTTGTGTCATATTAAGCGACTTTGCACCTAAATCTATATAGGTGAAAATATCGTCTCGCCATACACGTTCCGGAGCAATCACAACATCGTCAGGGTTTGGAACATAAACTTCTATGTCAAAACGAAATTTTGTAGGATCGAGCGGAACACTCTCTACCCAATTATTTTTTTGATTTCTCTTAGTAAAAGTTGAATCTACAGATTTTCCGCCGGCTCCATAAAATTTACTGGCATTAACACGACCACCACTGTTACCGGCTCCAGCCTTTCCCAAGCCGGATCCTCCGTTTTCATCACCTATTACATCAATATCAACTATTGAGTTTGTTAAGCGCTCGGTGTTTACGCCTTCACTGCGAACATAAAAGACATAACGATTACCGGAACGTCCAAATACGATAATATTGGTATCTACACCGACATTTGCACCTTTGCGAGGATATAGCAACAGAGTACTAGGACCTGAAATCTGTCCGTCAAAGGTAGAGTTATCACCGATATATATATCTTCTACCATTTCCCATTCAGGAAAATTGATGAGAGTAATCATACCTTCTCTCAAACGAAGAGGGAGAACCAAATCCGGTGACCAATAATATTTCGAATATGCCGGCTTAGATTGTCCTTCTCCTAAGTTTTGCAAGGGATCAAGCCATGCACTTTGCATCATACCTAAAGAATTAAATCCGGCATAACTCATATCCATAGGCTGATATTGTCCTTGTGACTGATCAGCATTTTGATCCATGCTGTTAATGGTTGCTTGAGCAAAGGCTTGTTCAGCAAAAATAACCCCTAACAAGCTTAAGATACTTAATTTTATAGATTTTGATAGCATAGCTTTATCCACCTTATTTTACTCTATTATAACTCAAAGAATAGTTTATAACCGTAAAGCCAACGGGATTTTTCAAACGTTCTTTGAATTTTACGCTTTTATAACGATATGCAATTTTTAATGAAGCCGTCCAATAATTTACTTCCGGAGTTCTGGAATCTGGATACATATCACGTGTTTCATATTCAACTTGCCATAAGCCGGACCCCAACTCATTTACGGTCATAATACGAACATCACGAATCATTCTGCGAGTACGAATAAGTTCTAAAGCCTTATTTGCCGTACCCTTTAAGAAATCTTCATACACTGTAGGAGAAGACATTTCCTGAATTGCACCACCGGGCATCCAACGAGCTTCTACCTCTGCGGTATCTCGATTAAAAGAGCTGCGCATTAAAACATATTGACGAACAAAAACTTCGGTAATGGCTTTTTCTTCCGCCAAATTCCTATTCACCGGTTTGATATTATAAACCTGTTCTTCTTTATCTTGAAATGTCAACAAAAACGGCTCAACACGATACAACGGAATCACCTGTGTAATCGCTAAAAGCAAAACAATATTACAGCAAAAACTGATTGCTGTAATGATTGCAAACGCACGTGCCGTCCACAAATAGCGCTTTTCGGCAACATTTGCCACAAATGTATTTTTAGAAGACATGTTTGACTTTGCAGTCATACCGTTTCCGGCTAACAAGCGCTGATTTGTGCGATTTGTTCCGACAGGAGTAGCCATTGTTCAAGTCCTTAAATAGTTTCAACAAACCAATCAGGTAATGTTTTCGGCAACTCAACCTGCAAACAAGCACACGGTGAAAGTTTCAACTCATCCGTAGCTTTACCTATTTCCACCGGCTCCGGCTCATAGAGCGAGCCAAAAAGACCGCAACCGGTTAGCAACATTATTACGAGAACTATTATCAACTTTTTAGTCATAAGAATATTCCTTTTATTAACTGTGGTTAGTTTCGAATCTAAACTCTTTTTTTAAAAAAGTCTAACATATTTCTTAACATAACCGAATTTTGGTGAATTTTATTTAAATTGCACCTCACTCTGATTATATCTTATAACAGTAAATCCTAAAGGATTTATTAATCTTCGACCGGTAAACATGCGATTTGGAATAAAATATGGAGTAACAGAGGCTGTCCAGTATCTGACATTAAGTATTAAAGAGCCGTTTTCCCCACTTCTGTTTCTTTGAGAAACTTCGTATGTTTTAAAGTCCACCTTCCATACACCACTCTTTTTACCGCCTATTTTTCCGATTGAAATAATCTCAACTTCCTGACTTATTTGATTGTCTTCGTTATATTTTGATACTTTTTGCTGATATTTGTAAAATTCATTATAAATTTCATCTGATGACAAGAAGTTCACCATTCCTCCGGGGTACCAACGTGTCATCATCTCTATTCTGTCATTTATTATAGTGTTTCTATATATGACATATTGACGAACAAAAACTTCCATTAATTGCTCTTTGGAAGCCATATCTATAGCTATCGGTTCATATCTTACCATCTCTTCAGTAGAATTTTGATTCACAATAAGAAACGGCTCTACCGAAACTTGCGGAGCTAATTTGAATAGAGCTAAAGATGAAAACAAAAACAAAAGAAGAGATAATGTTGCCACAAAAATAAACAAACGTGACAACCACATATAGTAATACATCTTTGCACTATATTTTTCTCTTTCTGCTTGCCCCAAAAAGTGGTAGGTTCTACCACTTTTATCGGTCAAAGCTAAAACTTTTGAAGATTCCAGAATATTTCCTAATTTACTCATTCCCTGTTATTCTCTAATAAGACATGCAGACTGGCTGCTTGTAATTTTTAATTTCTTTCTCAATAGCAGAATAACCCTCATTTCTGGATTTTTCAATTACTTTTTGATTTGCTTTCTCACTCTTTATGCTTTCAGTTAACGTACTGCCTGATTTTGTACGGAAAGTAAGACTAATCAAAGCTGTGGAATCTTGCTTCAAAGCTTTGTTGGTATTATCAACTTTATTAAAGCGTTCAACAACCGTCGGATTTGCCCTGGAAACTGTTCCCAGTTTTTCTGAAGCTTGAGAAATCAAAGTATTTTTGCGTTCTTTTAGCTTATTGATAATATAATTATAATCGCTATCTAAAGCCAAATTAAAATTATCTTTCAAATCAAAGCCCATTTCTTCGAAAAGAGTTTTGAGTTCTTCTTTTACTTCCTCTATACCGGCTTCAATTTCATCGACATTCTTTCTTATATTAGTTTCTTTGTCAACGAAAGTTAAGAACTCCCCGATTTGGTTAGTAGTGAACATAGCACGATTATAGATATTATCTTCTGCTGTAAGTTTGTATTTACCTGTTTTTTCAGCTTTTTTCTCTTTCTTTATCAACATAGAGTACCCATACATAGGACGAGAATTTATATATAGTCCTTCAAAATACTTATTACGTACATAACGTAAGAACATTCCTAACTCACTCGGGTTAGGAGAACTTATTCTGTCAGCAGATGCTCCGTCTATTTTTTTATCAACGTCTATATCTTCTATTCTGAGCAGAGTAGTGTTTGCCATCCTTAAATCACTACAATAAGGAAGTGAATTTAACATCCTAACGTTTTCAGAAGAATCTTCTTTCTTTGTATTAACAACACTATATTTAACGTTTTTACCATTTTGCAGTTTTACGTCTACCATGTATTGTCCTATACGACAAGGAAGCATTGTTCCTCTCATGAAAGCTTTATCCTCCCCTCCTCGTTCTAGTGCTGCTGATAAATTCATGCCTTTTTCAACATAAGCCTTATCAGAAAGCATTAATTGCCATACATAGGGCATTTCGACACCATAATTCAAGAAAGCACTTCTACCTATTCTTCCATATTTCTTACTTAATTTTTCAAAAATTGGTTCTTCATCTTTATTTTTTTCACCCATTTCTATTTTCTTAAAGTCAGTAGTATCAAGGTGAACAATATCTCTAACCGGAGGATAGTTTGCGGTCAACGGTGCTTTTGGGGCAGTAAAATCATTTGGTTTTGCCGGAACACCGACAAAATATTGTGTATCAGCTTTTTCACAATCATAATTTGAACAAATAGATTTCATTATTGCCGATTTGAATAATGATCTTGCTATTGATATTACATCTTCAGTATTAACATTTAATATCCCAACTGCAGAAGAAGCTTTTTGACGCAAACAATCCTTCGGTAATTTTTTCAAATCATTTATAAGTGCTACATGCTTTTGTACAACAGCAGGATTTTTATATGTCATATATAAAGAATTGTCCGCTGACATAGCTTTTAATGATTGGTAATGTTCGTCCACCTCTTTAACAGCACAATCTCGAGCTCCTTCTACAAGGGAATCAACCTTATTAACCAAACTTTTTAGCCCTGCTTTTCTATATTTGGCTTTCAACTTTTTATAAAAATCAGATAGTTCTTCTACCTCACCTAGGCTATTCTGCAACTCTGCAAATCTATTTTCATACTCAAGTTCAAATTCAGCAACCTCATCTTGCTGAGCTTGTTTTTGCTCATCAATTTCTTCTTGCAACAAATTTATTTGCTCTTGGACTTTATTGCGAGCATTTTCAAATCTCTTAACATTTACACGAAGTTTTCCTAACTTTTCAATGCCTGCAGAATATGCTTTACCGGCCTCTTCCATTGTATGCTTAGCCAAAGCATAAGTTGAACCGGTGGTCATATTTTTTTGGTGCATTATTTCCATTTGATTATAAGAGGAATTCATTTTTGTTTTGTTTTGCAAAGTATCTTCATCGACAATATTAATTTCTTCATTAGTACTATTTATCAATGTTGTCCAAGCATCAAGCTGTTGCTGTAAATCGACTAATCTGTTTTCCGCAGGAGCCAAAGCTTCGGCGTGCTTTCTTTGCATACTCGATAATTCTTTTGTTTTTTGAGATAACAAAGCCATCGCTTTACTATTGGTAGTGGAATTTGAAGAAATATATTTCTCCATTATACCGATAGCTTCCGAATTTCTTTGTTTTTCTTTGCCTTCTTCGAGTCCATTATTTAGAAGTTCAACAAGACCAATAGCTACTGAATTTACATCTATATATTTGATATAGGTTTTTATATTTTCATACTTACCTTCAATATATTGGTCATAATATGCCTTTTGATCATTCCATAACGGATAAGGATTTTTTGCTTTTCCGTAAATCGGTTTTTCAGAATATTGATCCGCTGCCAATAGTTGAGCTGCTTTGCGCCCAATTTCCCAATTCAACAACTCTATTTGCCGTGTAGAATCTGAGAATTCTTTTTCTTTACTCGGACTAGCAAAAGCAAATGATGATGTTGAAGAATCATTATTTGCTTCTTTTTCTTCCAAATTAATTTCCGTACTCGATGCACTTGCCGGCGCTTGAGATGTATCTATATCCATTTCACCAAACGCATCTACATCCAGTCCGCTACTTAGAGCAGCATTTGTAACTTGGAATAAGCTAATAGTCCAACCGGATAATCCTTTTCGATTATCATAATCACAAGTATCTTTAGGTGCATTCTTTTGTCCGTACCATACTGTATTCGGTTCTTCATATCGGCGCCCGAGGTATTGCAAAACACATTTATCAGCTGCATCTACGGCTTCAACAGCTCTCACATGCAATCTTTTATATAAATCATATTGTTTATACAAATCTCTGTACGACGGCATGTGTTGAATAGCATTATGAATATTCATGGCTTCGGTTAAAGTTTTTTGAATATCCGATATTTTATTCAGTGATGCAAGTTCTTCTTCGCTACCGCTCAACAATGATTTAGGAGAAGGAGCTACATGAGTAACAAACATACCATCATCTTTTGGAGCATTTGTGTTTGTAATTGCAACCGGTAACGCTTTTTTAGCGGTGGCCTTTACGCCTTTTGTATCCTTTGCTTTAGATATGAGCTTTGAAGCAACATTTTTCATCTTAAACTGTTGCGCAAAAGCAAAACGATTATGAACAGATATTGTCGAAGAAGATGTTTTTTTAGGAGGCGCACTATTTTCAGGAGCTCTAGCAGGAACAACCGTTCTCGGTTGACGAAGATTGCGAACTGCAAAGTATTGATTTTGCATTGCAACAACTTCTTCAGTTATTTTCAAAATATCATTAAATTTACGATTTGCTAAATATGCATTATAATAAACGGCACTTTCATCTTCAGAATCGGCAGCATCTCCTCCGGCATCAGGATTTATAGCCTGTTCACCAAATTGTTCAACCTCTGAACGTAAAGATGCGAGTTGATCCTCTAGGCCGGTAATGGCTGTTCTTACTTCAACCAGAGTATCATAGTAAAGGTTCACTCCTTTCTTTTCATAAGCAGTATTTATACGTGGGTCGGTACTGGGATATTGTAAAAATAACTCTGTAAATGCAGCTTGCACAGCTTCTGCATCATAAATATCAACTGAACCAGTATTTTCTGATTCTTTAACGCCTGGAATTTTTCCCAGCAACTTATTTATTTTACCGGCATACTTTTCCAGCCCTGCCTTAATTTTTGTAACATTCTTTTTTACTTTAGCAACAACCTCTTCTTGAATCGTTGTCAAAGTTTGTTGAACATTTTGAATTGCTCCCCCTGCCTCTCCGGGAAAATCAAGAGACATACCAAAAATCAACTGCGCATTTGCTGATGAACATATCAAACAGGTTACAAGCAAACTTAAAGAAAAAAATCTAATCAGCTTCATCATTTGTTTTCTCCTTCATCATTTGTTTGTTCTGCAGACTGTTTAATATTTTCCATACTATCAGCAATAGCCTCAGCAGACGGAGTGGCAAGATCTTTTGCTATTTCAATATGTTCGCCATACTCACTGCCTTCCGTTTTCTCTACTTCTATATTTTCTTCTTCCGGATTGAATTTGTAATTATCAAAATTAAATGTTCCTATAGCTGTATTAGCATTGATTTGATTAAATTTATTACTTGCCAAATCGTATGCTATACTCAATTTTATTTGCTGGAGAATCATTTCGGTATAATTTAACAAAGCTTGCATATTTCTTTTTTTCAAATCAATTGTCGACGCAGCTCTTGATGCACTTGCCCCTTCCATTTCTACTGACTTTTTCTTAACATCTTCAGTTTCTTCATTATCGTGTTGCAATGCGGTACGAATATCGTTACCACGAAGAACAACGGTATTAAAATCATTCCAATACATAATATTATACAGCTCTCTATAAGCATGAATGATATTAGCATTTATTTCCGTTCCCTCTTTTGGAGACAGAGTTTCAACAGTACCTTTCAAATCTTCGGTAGAGTCATAATCTTTTCCGGTTTTTATAAAATTCTTTAAGGACTTTAGCTCTTTCATTATAGCTTGTTTACTTTCTTTAAATCCCTTTGCTATTTCCTTTGTAGCACTTTTAATTGCTTTTCTTCTTTCCTTTAGGCCTTTTTTTATCTCTTTCTTCTCTTTTCTTAATTCTTCAGCTTTTTTAACATTTTCTTTTGCATTTTGGGGATTTTCAAGACTGTCTTGTTCAAGTTCATTAATATTTTCATCTATTCCAGCAATCTTTTCATTGGCTTCACGAGTAGCATTTGCTACATCTTGTGCCTCTTTATCCTTAGCCTCTGTTTGTTGCTTTTCAAGTTCTTTTAAATCTTTAGCGCTAGCGGTTTGCTTTATTGGCAACTTATCCAATAAATTATTAAAATCCCATAATTCCTTTGCACCTTCCCCATATTGAATTATTGTTTGAATCGCCGTTGATTGCTCTTGTACTCCATTGACCTTTTCAGAAATTGTGTTTGTTGTTGACAACACCTTGTTAGCAATTGTGCTAAAATCAATTTTAAAAGGAGGTAATATAAAAGCTTGAGCTTCAACAGGCATAGCTGACGCTATAACAGATGCAGTGATTATTCCTAACGTGTACTTTTTCATTCCGCATCTCCTTCTTCATCTTCAACATCAATACTCAATGTTTTTAATACTATTCTTAAATTTATCTCGTACCTTGAACTTATCATATCTACAATACGATTTATTCTTTTAGAACTCTCCGTTGCCTCTTCATTAGCCAACTGAAGCATTTCTCTGGCATTATCTGTTTGCTTAGCTTCATCATCCCTTTCCTTGTTTTCCCTCGCCATATCTGTTCGAAGAGTAAAGGCAAAGGCATACAATCTTGCCAAATCCTCTCTTAAAATAGCATCGTTAATTTCTTGTGCTTCGTTATAGGTTTCTATTTGGTTTTTGTTAGTATAATTAGGAATAGTTTCGGTCTCAATAGCACTTTGCATATCTCCTAGCTTTGTTATTCCGGCTAATTTGTTAAACTGCAAAACATTGACTTTTTCTATCTTATATTCATTTGCCAAATCAGCTAATGGCCCTAAATCCCCTTGACGGAGAGAATTATAAGCAGACTCTATCATCTTAGTCTTTTCTTGAATAACCTCAGCCTTCTTTTGACCTTTCTCTAATACCGTAAGAGTAGTTTCAACAGCCTCAAAATCGGCGTAGGAAAGCTTAGCAAACAGCACTCCTAGACACACGACAAAAATTAACAATGTTTTTTTCATTATTCTTCTCCATCGTTATCGCCACTATCCGAATTATCTTCAACAACATCATCTTGCATTGAGCACAACTGAGTAACTGTATCCAACAATATTTGAGAGGATGTAAGTAATGATATTTTATTAATCAACTTTTGCATCTGCTCATTACTCATCGCCAATGCAGCAGAATCGTCTCTGGTGTTATTACTATTACCGATCTTTTTCTCCTGATCTTCTAAGGTATCCACATATGAAGAAGCTTCCAGTTTTGCCAAAGATGCTTCTGCCATAAGTGCAACAACGGTATCATAAACCATTCTTCGACATTGCTTACGACTAAGAGCTGCATCAAATTGGTTTGAAGCATTATTTTCGGTTATTACCTTATCAAGACATTCTTTTAATTTTTTTTCATCACTCAAATCATCAATACTAACTCCACATCTCTTAGGTAGTGCGCTAATAAAATTACCATACGCATCTGTATTAGCTCCTTTTGTATTGCTGTTCTTCTTAGCAGCAAACATCAAACGAGTAGAGAATTTTTTTGTATTATTTGAGAGCTTATCCATTTTCAACGATGAAGCTTTTGGAGAAACCCTGAACTTTCCCTGAACAGCAGGCTGAACAACAGCAGGAGCTTCAACTTTAGGAGCAACAGCCGGTGTATTTGCAACCACTGCATCTGTTAACTCAGCTTTTGTCGGCAACGTTTTTTTAAGCTCCGGTTTTTCTATTGCCGGTTTGACAGCTTGAACAGCAGCACCTTCTCCTATAGGAGCCGCTTTTTCAAAAGCTCGTCTTTTTAGACTATTAGTTGGCAATATCGTTTTATTTTCGGCTTTAACTTCAGCAACTTCCTCTGCTGCCATACCTTCAGTTGCCACAGCCATAGGGGCAATCGCTGCTTCTTGACCGTTAAGTTTCTTTTTTTGGACATCCATTTGAGGTTCAGCAAGCATCTTTCCTCCCGAAGGCTCTTTTTCAAGAGCAACAGGAGCCTGCATCATCGGAGCTAAAGGCTCAAAGGCTCCGTCTTCAGCTAACATCGCTCCTTTGTTAACAATTTGTTGGGTGGAAATATTGTTAACGTCATAGTCTGCTTCAGGATAGTTACCATAATACTCCTCAGCTCCATATTCCGCTCCGGCTGTTTCGCCATCATCGTAAGCCTCTTCAGACGTTCCTCTTTTTGTGCTGACCGTATCCATCAGAGCTTGATATTCTTCTTTTTTCTTTTTTACTTCCTCTTTAGCCTTATTAAAGGAGCTAACACCATCATTTATACGCTTGAGAGCATCCTGAAAAGATAACCCTCCTTCACCATCGCCCCCCATAGCATCCATAGCTCCCTTAAGAAACTTTCCCAGAGAACCGGCCGAATCTCCGATTATGGAATTTAAATCTGCTCCATTTGTGATAACACTGATACCTTGCTGAATACTTGTTGAACCTTGCGTAACAATACCAACAGTACCCGCAATATTACCAAAGTCAACTGTCGGTAATCCTGCAAATGCAGATGTTGAAACCAATAACGAACACGCAAAACCCAAACTAATAGACTTAATCTTTATCATACCACCCTCCTAATGAGATTCGTCCTCATAGTATATGATAACAAAAAAAATCTATTTTAGAAACTTATTTTATAAAGTTTACGCAAGATTTAAATATTTTGTAACAAAGTTTTCTTCGCCATACTGTTTTATCAAATCTTGAACCAATAACACATTTTTACGACTAGAGTTATAAAGTTTCAAATATGGTCCCAATCCACCTAAGTTTACATCCAATATCACTGACTCACCGGTTGCCGGACGAGATAATAAAATAGCATAAGGAAAATCACGGTACGACTTACCGAATACAAAGTCAATTTCACGTTGATTTAAGTTCCAGTTTGCATAATCTTCCGGTCTGGCTTGAGGATTTCGGAAAAATAAAACAGTTTGACATTGACCGCGAATAACTTCGCCAACCCCCAAAGAGTCAATAATGTTCGGTTGTTGGAATGCACACAAATAAGCCTGACGTTTTTTACGACCTTCTTGCAAACCAATCATAAAATAGTCGCGGAACATCGGGTGTTTAAGCATAGGTGCGGTTTCATCGATCATAATTAACGAAGGAACACCTGTTTCACCTGTTTCAGACTGAATACGGTGCATAATATAACTAATTACCGCCGGAGCCAAAGTATCATCTTCAAAAATATGAGTAAAGTCGAATGCCATAAATCTCTTGGAACGTAGATCCAAACTATCATCTTTAGCATTAAAAATTTTACCATATTGATCAGGGTTTACCCAACGATAAAGTTCTCGGCGCATATTTCCGGTAGGAGAAAAACAACTCTTATACAAGTTACTCATCACGCGTTCTTCAGGGCGCAAATAGTCAAAAGCAGTCGTTACCGCACGAGAAATTTCTTTTTCGGACAAAGCATCATCAACCATGGTAATCGATTTCATCCAACGACGCAAAAATGCTCTGTTATTAGGAGTTGGAGATGTATCGAAAGGATTTAATGACACATTTTTTTCATCACCATCAAATCCGATATAAGCACCGCCTACAGCTCGAGTAAAAATCTCCGCACCACGGTGTCTATCAAAGAAAAACACCTTCAAATCTTTATGACGCATTGCCTGTCCGGCTAAAAATGTGAGCAAAGTGGTTTTACCTTGTCCGGTCGGACCGATAATACAGCAGTGAGCAACCGCAGCTTCTTCCGATGACACATGGAACTGAAAACGATAACCCGAGCCGGTTGTTGTTCTAAACGTTGTAATTGCTCCCGGACCCCAGTCACATTTATTAAATCCTTCCGCCGGCTTATCAAAAGATACAGCAGCAGTGACAACACGGGATAAATAACTGTAAGTTCTCGGATACGTATCGTATGTAGGAAACTGATTAAAAAATGTTGCTTGCGCAACCCAACCTTCTCTAACCGGAGTAACACCAAATAAACGACAAATTCTCTGCACTTCGCTTTCGGCAAATTCAATTTCAGCGTCACTTTTACCTTTCAAAACCATGCTCATAGCATATTCGGTTAAAGCTTGATAATTGGCATCACTATCTTCGATAGAACTCATCGCATAATGATACTGATCAACAACATCTTGTGAAAAACTGGTCATTCTTGCCATATTTCTTTGTTGAATAAGTAATGCTTTTGCTTTCGGGCGATAAATCGGCTTTATATTATGCATGAGCGTTAACTCACAGTCGATAGCCAACAAAGAAACTATCATCGACTCATCCATATAGTCTCCGGAAGAGCGTATACCCATCGTGATTGCTAATGTTTCTTTATCCCCTGAAGTAAATTTAATTACACCATTTTCACCGGTAAAATGAATATGATCAGCAGTTAACAACTCATTTAATTGAGCGCCTTCCGCACTTCCTACTTTCGGATCCGGAGTTGTTACCGGACTGCAAATACGACTATAAACATGAAACGGGCTATCATGAGCATCACTATCTTCGCTTTCAAACATAGCCTTAACACCATACTCACTTAACGTTGCCAATAAAGTTTGTGAAGCATAATTCAAATCCTTCAGTGCTTCCGGTCTGTCTGGTACGCTGATAATAATATAGTGAGAATTGGTATATACCCTATCAAGGGTTGATTGCCACGTATAAGCAACTTTTTCTAAAATTTTATTTTCAAACGTATTTTCAATAACATCTGCAGGAATTCTTTCTCGCAAAGTTATAACACGAGCGATAACCTGTAAATCTGACATACTATCAAGCCAAGATTTACGAGCTTCTGCCATGGAAACATTTTTTTCTTCAGTAGCAAAAGCCAGATCCAATCCGTCAATTTTAAACACACGCGCATACGATCCGTTATAACAACGAATCGTCATACCATCAGACATTAACTTATTGAACGGCAAGAAATCCGCAACTTTGGATTCGTTCGGCTGTGGTAATATCAAATGCCCGAATTTTGTAACCCACAATCCCGCAAAAGCAGCTGCGGATACAAAACCAAGAATCGCTACTATAACTTCTTTGCTGCTTAAACCCTGCACAAAGATGTTAAAAAAATCAAAATCAGGGTGCAAACTTATTCCCCTTTACCTTATACAAGTTATTACTTACACGACGAGTTTGGCCAAAAGCCTGAATCATATTAGAGATATGAGGTTCTTTTGTCCCCCACAAAATCACACCACCATGAACAATGAGAATCGTTATGACAAAGAGCAACGGGTTTACATCAAAAGCACCTATTGATGTAAACATTACCGGAAACTGCATTCCTAAATTTAACAAAACAGGAAGAAACGGCCCCCACAATATCTTTGGAGGATTTGCCACTGCTTTTAATATCGGTTCCCTCATATTTTCCTCATGGTAACATTTATTTTATTCGATTCTACAAGAAAAGTTTTTTGATTGCAACAAAAAAGCTTGAAAAGATTTATAAACAAAAAAATATGCCGCATTTCTGCGGCATATTTCAGAGAGAGCTCATTTAATAAAAACCATTACCACTAAAGATATCATTTAACAAACTACCTCCAGCATTAACGGTATTATTAATATCTATACCTGTATTGAGAACATCATTGCCCTCACCAGCTGCGTTAACTATACCACCCAGAAAATCTTCCGTCTTAGCTTGAGCAGTTCCTTCACGGGCCTGTTGTTGCAATTCTTGAATTCTTTGATTGTTTGCATCAGCATTACCCGGATTATTTTGACTGTCTTGTCTCAAACGTTCAATCTCATCATTGATATTATTCAACATGTTCTGATCGGTATATCCGCCAACTGCTCCGGCTGCCATGGTTACATTGCCCGCAATAGTCTGTACAGAATTCATAGCAACAGTTCCGGCCATCAACACATCACCTAAACTATCAGCGTTTTTAATTGCATTAACCGTATTTTTTCCAGCGGCGTGAACATTTTTAGCTGCAGAATATATGGTTGAAGCTGTATTATATGCTTTTCTACCTTCTGTTGCCACTTTATTTATACCATCTTTGAACTTTTGCCAACCGGTACGGGTATCAATTTCTGTATTGTTTGAAGTTAAAGTCGGCATAGCCAAATCTGTCGCTTTCGGATTTTGAACTGTTGCAAGTCCTGTTAATTCCGGACGTTTAGGAGCCTCTGCAGTAACAACAACTTCATCTAGCATACCACCATCAATGGCATCATCCGAACCAGTTTCTCCCGGAACAAGAGCTTGACCACTACCAGATGAACTTCCTCCAGCACCTCCGCCTAACGAAGAAGGACAATTACTACCCTTACAAGAACCGGTAACATTGGAGTCTTCTACATCACTATCCTCAGGCGATAGATACAATCCATATTCAAGCTCAGCCAAAGCTGTCTCACTACCTGAAAAGAAGGCAACAAAAGGAGACATCATCGACAGCAAGAACAAACTGAAACAGATATTAGCCAAATGCTTAAAACTTATTTTTCCGAAAATGGCCGCAAAAGTAAAGGTAATCAGACCTATTCCGCCAACAACGTATACTATATTCCTTATATCTCTGAGAGCACTAGCTATCATACATCTTAAAGTTTGAAAAATATTACCGCCTTGACACTTGCTATACGGACTAGAAGAACCTGCTGCCGCAGCTTTGGCTTCATTTGCTCTAAGCTCTTCAGCATACTCAAGAGACATTGGAGGATGCCAACCTTCCGGCATATCATTAGCACTACCAGAACCACTCCACAGAGCACCAGGTAAATTTCCTGTTTGCCAATAATTCCAATTAGTATCCTCAGCAAAAGCAACACCAGAAGCAAACATCGCTGCACATAAAACAATCCCTAATATGGAGAGTTTATTTCCTTTTTTCAAAAACTTCATCATAACACCCTCCTTTATTATTTTAAGGTATCTTGTACATCGAGCACATCAGAACCAACCATGTACTCAATAATACCTGAAGTTAGCGCAATTACCATCAATCCAATAATGATGGCCCCCAACCATTTCCAGTTAAAATTACCGAAGAAACCGCCTACAGCGATAGCAATTATACCAAAACCGGCAACGGCAAAAATAATTTCCCGCATTCCGGTAAAGATTTCTCTTCCTTTTGCTGTCAAGTCAGCAAACAAACCCGAATCTGCGGCAAAAGAATTGGTTGCAAATAAAATTGAAGAAACGATGAACGCAACCAATGTCAATAAAATTATTTTCTTTAATTTTACGTACAACATTTTCTTTTCCTTCCTACCTGTTTTTGTTGAAATTTGAGGGAGCTATTGCGAGCTGCGACAGCTCCCCCGATTTTATTAAGTAATTACATGGTTGATGTTTGTTGGAATGTATCATTCAAACCAGCATTTGCACCTGCAGAGTATTGAACAACAGCATTTGCAGCAGCCAAAATAGCCAAACCTACAGCCAAACCAGCAAACCATTTCCAGTTAACTTTACCAAAGATAGCCAAGAAAGCTACGGCTACCAAACCAAATCCACCTAGAACAAAGATGATTGATTTTACTTTTTCAAACACGTTACGTGTTTTAGTCAACGCTAAACCCATAACGTCATCTGCACAAGCGTCACCAATCATAGCAACAGTAACGACAAAAATCATTGCCACTAATGTCCAGATATTTTTCTTAATAAATTGCATAGTTTTTCTCCTTTAATTAATTAAAAGTACTTCTTATACATTATCAGAATACCCGATTTTTCAAAAAATATCCAGCATTATTAACTTTTCAAAAAATCTCATAACCGATTGTTTTTGCTTAAAATCACCCCCCTGTAACAAAAAATTCATAGTAACAAAACCGCCGTTTGAGACAAAAATCACCGAAACAAAAAGCGTTATTAACGTATATTATACTATTTATATATAAGTATATTATCATTAAATATTTTTTGAAATTAACGGAAAATAAATAAATACTTGCAAATTAATATTTTTTAAATTAAGCTTATCTTGTTGAGGGGTTAAGATTATGAAAAAAACATTTAAGATATTTTTGACAAGCTTTGCAGTGTCTATGTTTATAATATGGGCAACTAATGAGTTGTTGTTTTCCGTATCGGCCCCAAAAAGCAATTCTATAGACATCCCTCAAAGAAGTATTGCTTTGTTTTTTCAAAACGATAACAATGTTTTTTCTGCATCCGGTACTAAAGATATAAAGTCTGCTAAACTTGAAGCGATAATAAAAGAGCAGAAAAAAAATGACAACTTTAGTATTGACTATGCTTTATTTACGGTTGAATCCGAAACAGCAGATGGTATTGGCATATCATCCATTGAAGATGCTGCGGACATTCCGCTTGAATATGCTCCCGTTAAAAGCAAAAAAGCATCAAAACCTTTAGCCGAAAACAAAAAAAATACACATTTAGCTTCTTTATCTCTACCTCAGCTATCTAAAGAAGAGGAAAAAATAGCATTAGCCGACATAAAAGAAGATACCGATAAAAAAGATAAAGACGTTATTAATAACTCAATCCCCCAACCTATAAAAGAATCCACGCACAATGTTGTAGAAAAGACTGACAATATTATTGCTATTACAGACAATAATGTAAGATCAACAAAAGAAAATAATGAAGCAGAATTTATTCCTATTGAAGAAAACAAGCTATCTCTTGCTGAAAATAAAATAAAAATAGAAGAAAAAGCTCCCGATTCACAAATTGCAATGGTGTCTTCCGGTGTAGCGGATAATAATGCAATATCTCAACTAAATAAAGAAACCGAAAACACCCAAAAGGAATGGAGTTCTATGTCTGAAGAAGAAAACCCTTGGGTGGTAGCAAAAGCTAACGTATTCGCAAAAAATAACAAAGCCGTGGAAGAATTTGCAAATTCTGTCAGCGATGAGGAAATTGATAAATTACTAAACCCCGATAAAATGGAAGAAGACGGAGAAATACAAACGGCAGAGATGGTTAAAAATATTCTCATTCCCATTCCTGATGAAATAATGAACGATAAAAATTTAACACCTCAGCTTGTATCTCCGAAAAAAACACTTGAAAAAGATGATGTTGAAGAAGATGTCCAGCATTCAGAAGAAAGCACGGAAAAAGATACTCTATTAAAAAGTATTACCTCTATTTTCAGCTCTTCCTCCGATGATACGGAAAATAGTGAGGAAGAAGGAGATTCCGGTAATAAAAAGAAAGGCAAAAAGAAGAAAGGTCTTTTTGCAGCTTTCAGCAAAGACAAAGCATCTTCAAAAATTTTACCGGCCGAAATGAGATTATCATTTCAACCGGGAAGAGCTGAAATATCCGGACAAACGTTGAGATGGGTGCAAGCTTTTGCCAATAAAGCAACAGAAGATGACAATATAATATTGGAAATAAGAATTGATAAAAACAGCTCTTATGCTTTGCAACAACGTCGATTAGACTTATTGCATACGATACTTAATAACAAAGGAATAGGTGAAGGAAAGGTAAATACGGTATTTACCTCTCGTGAACCAAACTCTTTTATTATCAGGACGTTACGAATAAATGATAACCTCTCAAACAAACCGGTAACAAAGAATCAACAAAAGAAGTCAAATTATCAAACTTGGTAAATTTTATTAAGTTTGTTGATTATTTGTTAATAGTTTGTATGATAATAGAAGAAAAATATAAATAGAAACAACTTAGGAAACACAAAAATGAACTACAAAATTCTTTTATCAGCCGTTTTATTTGGTGTTCTGTCTATATCTGGATGTACAAGTGACAATGTTTACTATGAAGATGTATATGATTATTCAGAACAACCGCAATCGGCTACAGAAATAAGAAAATCTTGCCCTTCAGCACAATATCCGGGAGCTTATGACCCCAAGTGTGTAGCAGAAGACGAATATGTTAACTATACAAAAGTAGCCGCAGACTATCGTGCTTATGGTGAACGTACGCCTCGTGATCATATGATTGTCGAAAACGCTGCAGGCAGTAATATGTCCGCAACAATCCCCCCTTCCATTGAAGGCGAAGTTGTTGAGTATGAAGCAGAGATTTCTGACGGGAATTATAGCGATGCGGAACAATTAACAGAAGAAACAGCCGCTTCTGACGAAGGATTTGCAACAGAAGATCCTGTTGAAGATTGGCTTGCAGAAGAAGGAAAGAGTCTTAAAGGAATTTTGACAGAATGGTGTGATCGTTCCGGTTGGAGATTAGTGTGGAATACGAATCGTAACTATACTTTAACGGCAGGAGCAATGTTCCGTGGACGTTTTGCCGATGTTAGTTCTGCATTAGTCAGAGCATTTGCACGAGCAAGACCGGCCCCTATAGCTACTTTCTATAAAGGAAATCGTGTCTTGGTAATTGAGACTATGGAGGATGAAAATGCATATGAATAAATGGATTAAATACGGATTAAGTTTCGGTGTAGTCGCAATTATCGGAGCTTGCAGCATTTCAACAAGCATGGATGCTACCCTAGAGAGAGAAGTAGAGGCTACAACAGAATTAAAAGAAAAAGCCAAAATGCCTACAGAGATAGCTCCTAACGATGTAGTTCGCGTTAAGGATGAAATTTGGCTTGGCGATAAGAGCGTTGTAGAATATGACGGAGCTCCTTTACCGGCTAATTTTGAAACAAAAGAAGGGGTTACTCTCATCAGTAATAGACCTATTACTTTGTTTGAAATTGGGGACATGATTAGCAAAATCACCTCTTTAAATGTTCGTTATGCTCCAAGTATGGAAGAAGATATTAAAAAGGCAGCTGAAGAAAATGAACCGACTCCCGAAAGTATGAATGCTCACTGGGCTGCTCCGGGAAAAATGTTGGTTTCTTATCGTGGTCCTTTAAGTGGCTTGTTAGACGAGATATCTTCTCGTTTCGGAATTTGGTGGAGATATGAAAAGAATGAAATTCAATTCTATAAGTACATCACCAAGACTTTTGTTTTGTACAGCTTACCGACACAACAAAGCCTATCTAATAATATCGGCGGTTCATCCACAGATTCCGGCGGTGGAGGTACATCAGCTTTGACTTTAGATTCAAAAGCAGAGATGGAATTATGGAAAAGCATCGAAGATTCTATTAAGTCGATGGTAGCTGAAGATGCAAAAATATCTATCGACTCAGGCAATGGAATTATTTCTTTGACCGCAACACCTACTGATATTAGAAAAGTTGCCAAGTATATAAATGAGCAAAATGCTCGTTTGTCTCGTCAAGTTGCAATCAGTGTTAAGGTTTTACAAGTTAATATTACTGATAATGATACTTTTGGCTTAGATTTGAGAGGAACTTGGGGTAACGATGCAGGAGAGTTAGTTGACATAGTCAGTCCTTCAACAGGAATTGCTGATGATATAACTCAAAATTTAGCAATGACAGTAATGCCCGGTACTTGGAATGTCACAGCTGGTATTCAAGCTTTATCAAAGAAAAATACCGTTAATATGATTACCAGCGGTACGGTTACGACTATGAACAACAAACCTGCTCCTATTCAAGTAGTAAAAAAACAAAACTATATTTCAGAAATCACTAAGACTAATAGCGGTGGGGAAGGTGAAAACTATGATATCTCTGTAGAGACAGAAGAAGTTGAAACAGGCTTTACTATGAGTGTTTTACCAAGAATATTGGAACATGGGCGTTTAATGGTAATGTTTAACCTCACTTTGTCAGATTTATTAGAATTACAAAGAGTTGATATCGGAGATGAAGGCGGGCAATATATTCAAAACCCACATATAGAATCTCGCGGTTTCTCACAAGAAGTTGTGTTAAAGTCTGGTGAATCATTGGTACTTACCGGTTATGAAAGAGCTGAAAATGAAGCATTGAAAACAGGATTGGGTTCTGCTGATAATTCTTTGTTAGGCGGCTCTGCGATTGCAGATAAAAGCAGAAGTATTTTGGTTATCATCTTAACACCGGTAGTTTTGGAATCTCCATTAAATCCGGAGACTCGTGTACATAACTAAGATTATTGAGGAAAACAATGGTAGAAGACGTAAATACATCAAATGGCGTGATTGACACCAATAGAACTTGGGGATCAAGTATCTATGTGGATGGTATTGAATATGCTACCAGCCTATTCTGGCAATCATTACAAAATCAAGAAAATCCTCAACCGGAAGTTATCGAATCGTCACAAGGCGTTTTGGAAGGAGCCGACCTATTTTGTATAAAGAAAGGAAAAACGCCTCAGTTCGGTATTTGTGTATCTACAGATGGGTATAAGCAAGGCGAGCAAGTAGGTGCGGTTACCGTGGCTACAGCACTGGCGGATCAACCATCATTTGTGGCTGTATTCAAAGTTAACAATGGGTGGTGGTATGTTTGTGTACGTGATGATGTAATTTTAGCTAACGGCGACATGCTGTATCTTTCAGAAGAAGATGCTAAGAAGCAATTTATGAGCATGTTGATGGTTCCGGATTGGCGTCTGAAAATAGCACCTCCGGAATGGGGAATTGACGATACTTTATATCCTGATATTGCAGACCTTATGCAAAGAGGTAATAGAGTAAAGTTACAAAAGATTAATACAAAAGGTAAGACTTTTTACATGATTGCCGGTGCGGTTGCTTTTGTTGCTTTGTTTGTCGTCTACAAATTGTTTATGATGCTTTTCGATTCGCCTCCGGCACCGGTGGTTGTACCTATTCAGCCGAAGATGGTAAAACAGCAGGAAATTCCGCCAGAGCCAAAACCATGGGAAAGCTTGCCAATTCAGGCTGTTTTCATGCAACGTTGCTATACTAATACGTTAGATTTGATGAGGATTATGCCTCCAGGTTGGAAAATCGGTGGTATAGACTGTAACCTTGGAGGAACAGCGACATCATGGACAAGAGAAATCGGCAGAATTTCGATTATTGATCAGGCGTTAACAGCTTCCGGAATTAGTTTTTCGGCAAGATCCATTTCCGGCGACGGTAATACAGCTATGGCAGCAATTTCTCTGGGTTCTATTGATACGGAAGCGTCTGAACCGACTAAAAATTTGGTTGATTTGAAAAATAATTTGAATGACTTTTTCCAATCAATCGGTCAAAGCGTAACTTTGACAGATTACACATATACATCACCGCAGCAGAATGTATATAATTCTGTTAAATTCAAGTTCTCATCCGGTTATAATCCGAGAATTTGGAGCGGTTTATTAACAAAATTCTCAGGACTTGAGATGAATTCAATAAAATACAACCCGGAAACAGGGGTTTGGGATTATGAAGGAGCTATCTATGCATTATAGTTTTAGAAATACATTATGTAGTTTGGCGGTTTTGGTTGCTGCAGGATTGTTAGCAGAAACAGCTAATGCTCAAGGAACAGTTACTTTGTTGGCTGATGAAGAAGATGAAATATCTTTGGCTCCGGATGCAGGTATTCCTGTTTCTGCCGATATTTCACTGGATGTATCAATTCCTGGTGAAGGCGGTTTGATAACACCTAATGAACCGACAACAGTAAGTGCACAATCGGATGTTATTCCTATGGAAGTAGAAAATACCGGTGGTGAAATATCTATGGATTTCGATAATTCAGGTAGTAGTCTTGATATGCAAATAGAAGCTACTCCGGCAGATATTCCTGTTGCCCAACAACCGGCACCACTTCCTAGCGGTGGATTATTAGGAGCTCCTGTACCATCAGGTGTAACAGATCCTAATGTTGCAGCAGTTGTTAATAATGAGTTGTTTACCAGAATGTCTGATTTGGAAAAACAAACAACATTGCTTAATCTTGAGCTGAAAAAAGAGCGTGTAGCAAATGAAATTGCGGCAGTTAAAGCTCAAAGACAAAAAGCACAAGAAGAAGAAGACGCTAAGAAAGAGCAAAAAGAGCGTGAACGAATCGAATGGCAGAACGAACAAGATCGTTTAATGGTAGAAGAACAAAGAAAGCTTAAAGAAGTTGAAATCGCTATGGAAAAGCTTCGCCAAGAAAAGATTGTTAAGGCCTATAAAGAAACAATGTTGGCATCTACGCAAAAATGGATTAAGAAAAATTCCGAAATCTATGCTGAAATGGCCAAGAAAGACAAAGAAATAAAAGATTTGATTGCTGATCAAAAAAACAAGCTTTCGGTAATTCAACAAAAAGCTGAAGAGACCAGAACAAAAGCCGAAGCAGCAAGAATTAACCATGACAAGAAAGTTGCTAACCTTGAAAGTCAAATTTCTATTTTGAAAACCAGACTTGAGGCAGAAATAGAAAAAGCTAAGAAAGCTAAAATCAGCAGAACTGCAAAGAAAAATCCTTTTGCCAGCGGTGGAGCAACATCAGGTGCAGTAGCCCCCGAAAAAGTAAAATTAAGTAGAGAATATGCGATTATGGAAATTAGCGGACAAGGTGAAGATTTAACCGCTAAACTCATCAACGAAGATGGGGATGTGTTTATGGCTAAAGTAGGAACAACTTTGCGTAACGGCTACACTATTGATGAAATCACACAAACTTTCTTAGGCGCCGTAAAAGATAATGACAAGGATTATCTGTACTTTTCGGCAGGCGGTGTATTAGATAGAGAACCATTACCACCGGCTGTTACCATCAAAGAAAGTGCTGACAGCAAAAAAGGCGGAAATAGCTCTTCTGGCGGTAGGGGATCTCTGTCAAAAACTTCAGGAATCCCAAGTTTGGGCAGAGGCATGATTATTAAATAGTAAGTCATAGAAAATGGCAGAAGAAGAGAAAAAGGAAGAGGCTTCGGAAAAGCCCGAAGAAAAGAAAAGAGATTCGAAAGCTTTTATCGAAGCCTTATTCGCAAACGGAAATTATTTATGCACCTTGCCGGGAGCAAAGCTTCCGGATGGTAGCACTTTAAATGTAAACGATGAAACTCGTCGCCGTTTGGCTCTATTTTCGGACGGCCAGTTTTTGGTATCGGCCGAACATAAATTTGACGGACCTGTATTAAACTTTCAAACCATTGCGATGAAAAAAGGGTTGCAAATGCAACCTGTACAATATGTTTCGCAAAATGAATTAAATACCATCTATGCAATGGCAGAACGTAACAAAACGATATCAGGTGATGATGTCGATTTGGAACGTTTGCAAATGCAACAAGACTTCGTAAATATTGTAAGACGAGCATCTTCTATGAAAGTGTCGGATATTCACGTTATTGTGTCTGATAACTGTTCAGAAGTTGTATTCCGCACCAATGGTGTGATGGTAAAAGAAATGGAATATAGCAAAGATTGGGGAGAATTGTTTGTTCGTGCAGCCTTTGCTTCTTCTGATATTTCCGACTCTAACTACGCTCAAAACGAATTCCAAGGCGCGCAAAAATTAGGTTCTACACCATTACGCGGTTCAAAAGGTAAATTAATGTTACCGCATAATGTTTTGGCGATTCGTTTACAATTTAATCCGATTGCTTTCGGTTCACAATATTTAGTTATGCGTGTTTTGTATGCCGATGATAACCCTGACGGTAGTGATGACTTGTCTGCTTTAGGTTGTGGCGATTATGAACAAGACTTGTTCTTCCGTTTACGCTCGGCTCCTGTGGGGTTGAACGTTGTGGCAGGACCTACCGGTTCGGGCAAATCGACATTATTACAACGTAATATGATTAAACTGATTAAAGAAAAACGTAATGAAGTTAATCTTTTGACAGTGGAAGACCCTCCTGAATATCCGATTCCCGGCGCGAGACAAATGCCGGTTACCAATGCGAACACCGAAGAAGAAAAAGCTCAACAGTTCGGTTTGGCATTGAATGCGGCCTTACGTTCTGACCCGGACGTATTGATGGTAGGTGAAACACGTTCTTTATCAGCGGCAAACCTCGTGTTTAAGGGCGCTTTGTCCGGACACTTGGTTTGGACGACATTGCACGCAAACTCGGCTCCGGCTATTGTTACTCGTTTGCGTGATATGGGCGTACAATATTATATGTTAGGTGACCCGGAATTGTTAAAAGGGCTTGTTTCTCAACGTTTGTTCCAAAGATTATGCCCTTATTGCAGAACACCTGCCAAAGATTGTTTGGATGACCCTTCGGTAAAGAGATTGCGAATCGCTTTAGGTGACTTTGGTTTAGAAAATGCATTTTTGAGAGGACCGGGGTGCAAATTCTGTGGGGGTCGTGGTATTAAAGGCCGTTTAGGTATTCAAGAAATGATTTTGCCTGATGCAACTTTCTTACAATTAATGATTAATGGTGAAACTCGTAAAGCTATTGACTATTGGACCAGTGATTTGAACGGACGTCCAATGAAAGACGTTGCATTGGAAAGAATGTTAAAAGGTTTAATTGGTATTGACGAAGTTGAACGTTGGTGCGGATTGTTAGACCAACGTCCGGTATATTAGTAAAAAGCGGAGATAAAGATGGACGAAAACAGAAAAAGAGAATCGGCACAAAATCTTGCCCGTGCTATGCAAAAACTTAACTCAATAGAAGTTTATTATGCAAAGATGATTTGCAATATGTCGGGTGGTGTGCGCTTAAAACTATATCGTAAAATTGCATCTTTGATGTCCAACCGATTTTCTTTGATGAATGCGTTGGATATGTTGCACGCAACAATTACCAATGACGGAAAGAACCCCAGTGAACCGATGGCTATAGCGATTGCTACTTGGGCAAACGCCCTACAAAACGGTAAACCTTTTTCTGAAGCTTTGAAAGGGTGGGCACCGGATAGAGAAAGATTGATGCTTTCCGTGGGTGACGTTTCGGACTTGGAAAGTGCGATTCGCAACCTTATCCGAGTAACCGAAGGTACAACCAAGATGATTCGTCCGATTAAGAGCGCCATCAGCTATCCGGCATTCTTGTTAATGATGGTTACGGTTATTATTTATGGTATCGGTGCCTACATGGTGCCACCGATGTTAGAAGCTGCGCCTAATGCTCAATGGACAGGTTTGGCAAAAAGCTTGGCCGACTTATCTGCATGGATTATTGTTTATTGGCCGATTGCCTTCTCTATTGTGCCGGTATTAGGTATCATAATTTACAGCACTATCGGAATTTGGACCGGAAGTATCAGAGCCGTAATTGATAACTGTCCGCCTTGGTCTTTGTATAAAGTGTTCGTTGGTATTACGTGGTTGTTGGCTTTGTCTGCTTTGGTAAAGGGCGGAACCCCTGTTTCTAATGCTTTGCGCGCACTAAGAAAGGACTCAACTCGTTATTTAAAGGAAAGAATCGATAAAACTTTAGTTTTTATCAATAACGGTGACAACTTAGGACAAGCATTATCAAAGACCGGATTAAACTTTCCTGACCCTGAAATTATCGCCGACCTAAAAATTTATTCAGAAATGGATAACTTTGAAGAAGCACTAGAAAAAATGGCCAATGACTGGCTGGATGAATCTGCGTTTCTCATTGAACAAAAAGCGGCGGTATTAAACATGGTGGCATTGCTCTGCGTGTCCGGCATTATTGCTTGGTCAGTTATGGGTACCTTCGTGATGCAAGACCAAATTACCACGGCAATGGGTATGTAAAAAATGGCAAACTTGCTAAAAAAAGTTATTAATACAAAAACAGTTACCATAATCATCGGTTTGTTACTGACGGTTATGGTTTGCTTATGGTGGTACAGTCGTCCGAATAAGGCTTCTGTTGCTGCTGCAGAAGTAGCGACAATTGCTAAAGACATACAAAAATTGTATGCTCAAAAAGCAAGCTATTGGATGCTAAACACCGAAAGCTTAAAAAGTAATGATATTTTAACCAAATATCGTTACAAAAATAATCAGCTGATAAATGCTTTGGGCAAGCCTATTCTCATCGGAAAAGGCGAAAACGGAGATGTCGTTATGCCCGGCGAAAAGAGCTTTGATGTTGTTTATACCGATTTGACGTTTGCAGAATGTGTTTATGCCTCGTCTTATCAGTTTGAACAGCAAGAAACTTTAGGTCTTTTGCAAATTACAATTATCGGACCGGAAAAAAGTCGGATTTTTGAATGGAGTGCAACAGACTATGCCTTACCGATAAGTCGGCCCGAGGCAAAACTTTTTTGCGGAAACAAAGCAAAAGTTATATGGACTTTTGAATAGTATATACACAAAAAAGCTTATATACATAAATATACTTGACAAAGTTACAAAAATGTAACATCCTGTTGAGTGGAATGTGATATTTTATTGAGGAGAATATTATGAATAAATTTAGATCTGAACAGTCTGGTCGTTCAATGGTTGAAATGCTCGGTGTGTTAGCTATTATCGGCGTTTTGTCAGTGGGTGGTATCGCAGGCTATTCAAAAGCTATGGCTAAGTTCAAACTTTCTAAAGCTATGGACCAAGTATCAAACGTTGTTACTAACGTTCGTACTTTGTACTCAGGTCAACCTAACTATTCCGGTTTGACAACAACAATCGCTATTCAAATGGGTGCTATCGGTGCCGAAATGTTGAGCGGTAAGTCTACTACTTCTGCTTCTAAAGCATACAACGCTTTCAATGGTCAAGTTGACGTAGCTGCTACAGCCGTAAACTCTGTTGCAAACATGGGCTTTACCGTAACCTTTACCGGTTTAGGTAAAGAAGCTTGCGTTGCTTTGTCAACAGCTGACTGGGGTTCTGGTTCCGGTTCTGGTTTGGTATCTGTTGCTGCCGGTACCGGTGCTGGTACAGGTACTGCTTTCACAGCTGGTGCTAATTCTACAGGTACAACAGCTGATGCTACATTGCCTTTGGCTTTGGCAAAAGCTGCTGCCGGTTGTAGCGGTGAAGGTGATACAAACGCTGTTCAATGGACATACTACTAATTACAGCGGTTTGAACCGAAAAATTCAAGAGGGAGTTCCACTCCCTCTTTTTTTTATACGCAACACGCCATTACGAATGTCTAAACATTGTTGAATCCCCTCCCCTTTGTCATTACTAGCTACCAAATATTGCTAAATACTCTCACTCGTCATTGCGAGCTACCCAACATTGCGAAATACTCCCACTCGTCATTGCGAGCGGACGTCAGTCCTTGCGTAGCAATCCAGAAATATTATGCCTTATAAAACCTCTGGATTGCCGCGTCGCTATCGCTCCTCGCAATGACAGCACGGACTATGGATTGCTCGTTACCACAGCTCCTCGCAATGACATTTTTAACTTTGTGAGCAAACTTAGGGAAATAAGAATATGTCACATTTGTCATTGCGAGCGGATTTTGAAAAAGAAGTCCGAGCTTCTCTCTCGTCATTGCGAGCGGACGTCAGTCCTTGCGAAGCAATCCAGAAATTATATACCTTATAAATCCTATGGATTGCCACGTCGCTATCGCTCCTCGCAATGACAAAAAGAGTCGTCATTGCGAGCGGACGTCAGTCCTTGCGAAGCAATCCAGAAATGTTATGCCTTATAAATCCTATGGATTGCCGCGTCGCTACCGCTCCTCGCAATGACAGCACGGACTATGGATTGCCGCGTCGCTATCGCTCCTCGCAATGACAGCACGGACTATGGACTGCCACGTCGCTATCGCTCCTCGCAATGACAGCACGGACTATGGATTGCTCGTTACTACCGCTCCTCGCAATGACAATACAGAGTACAGATTGCTCGTTACCACTGCTCCTCGTAATGACGATATAGAAGTCCTAAACAGTTACACGACGACATATAACAATAAAAAAGGCGAAGAATACCCTCGCCTTTTATTTTTGATATAATCTATCAAGCTTTATTTACCGCAGCCACAGCCACCTTTTGATGGTTCTTTTTCAGATGATTTTTTTGTTTCTTTATTCTCTTTCATGATAAACTCCTTAAAAAAAATGAACCTAAAGTCTTTATATGATTTAGGTTCGTTTTTTATTTTTACAATAGGAGATAGCCTATATATCTAATCTTCTCCGAATTTATCATCTACAAGTTTACACAACTCGTTTATGGCATTTTCTTCATCAGGTCCATCAGCATATATGGTTATTGTTGTACCCATTGCCGCAGCTAAAAGCATTAATCCCATAATTGAGCAACCGCTAACTTTTTGACCGGATTTCTCAACTTCTATACACGCATCATATTTTTCGGCAATCTTAACAAAAGCGGCAGCAGCACGCGCATGTAATCCTTTGCGATTTTTTATAACTAAATTTTTAGAAACAGACACTTTAACCGCCTAACAACTGTGATGCAATATTGATATATTTTTTACCGGCTTCTTGTGCTCCGATAGCGGTTTCTTTCAAACTTTTATCTTTGCGCAACGTAGCGATTTTTATTAACATCGGTAAATTAACTCCGGCCAAAACTTCAACTTTTGCCTTGTCCATGATAGATATTGCCAAATTTGAAGGTGTACCTCCGAATAAATCTGTCAAAACAATAGTGCCGTCGCCGGTATCTACATTTTCTACTTTTTGTAAAATCTCTTCTCTGCGAGCTTCCATATTGTCTTCAGGACCGATACAAACAGTATCTATCTGTTCTTGCGGCCCTACCACATGTTGCATTGCAGCGACAAACTCTTTGGCTAAATTGCCGTGTGTTACTAAAATTATCCCTAACATTTAGATAGTCCTACTTTGCTTCCGTACTACCACCTACCCAACTATGGATGGCTCCAAAACTTTTAATAACATCTTCTTTGCTACGGGCAAGAATGAGCTCATCAGCACGGGTTTGACGACCTTTGAAGACAATTTCTTCTACATTATCAACCGGAACGGCATATACACGTTCTACCATTTTGCCCTGAAGCTCAACAATCATTACAAACTCCGCTTCTGCTAAAGGGCCCTTAGTTTCATCATCAATATTATCGAGTTTAACCGCTAAGCGACCATCTCTTTTTAGTAATGCGGTTTTCTTTCCGTCAAATTCTAAAACCGGATTAGCCGGAGTTCCGTCACGAGCATCGATAAAAATAGCTAATTCGCCATATTTATTCTCGATAATTTCAAAAAAATCCTGTTTTTCTACAACGGTATAATATTGTGTTTCCATTTTCAAAATCCTTTGGGTTAAACTTATTTTAAGCGTTATGATAATACAATAAGACTCAAGTGTCAATTTTGAGTTTAGAAAAATGGAAAAATCAGCAAATCGTTTTATATGGCATTATGTAAAGATATTCAAATGGGCCTTATTAATGTTGACTGCCTGCGTTATTGTACGACAGGTTGCAAATACCATTGAACCATATTTTTTAGCAAAAATATATAATACCGTTATCGAAAAACAAGGAAGCGACAGCTATTGGAATGAAGTTATATTTTATGCCGGAATTATGGCAATAATCACTCTTTCGGCAACTTTAATATCTGAAGCATCAATGTTTATTGTTGCTCGCTTTGTTCCCAAAATTAAAACCATTGTTATAAAAGATGTTTTTGAAGATGTAAACAAACAATCCATTTCATTCTTCACCAACGAAATGACCGGTAATATTTCACACAAAGTAGGTTTGTTAGCCAACAATACAACCGATTTCTTAAATGCTTGTTTTGAAGTTTTACATATGGTGACTCGTGTTTTGGCAACAATAGCCGTGTTAACATGGGTTAGTTTGTATTATACATTGTTTGTTGTTATATGGATTGCCATAGTAGTTTTGGTTAGTTGCAAATTAGGCGAAATCAGAAGAAATTGTTCTCGTGAATCAGGAAAAATGAGTAGTGCGGCAAATGCGGTTATTGTTGATTCCATATCTAATTACAGCGAAATAAAGAGCTTTGCCAATTTTAAGTTTGAAAAAATCAATCTTCTTAAATCTCTGCGACAATTAAGAAGAGCAGAAACCAGAGAAAAGAAAATTATGGGCTGGATAAGAATTGCTCAGCAACTTGTTTCTATTTTATCACTTGTTGCATTTGTTTTCTTTTCTATCTTTATGCTGAAAATAGGAAAAACAGATACAACACAATTTATTTATGTAAATACGGTATTTTTAAATTCTTCATATCTGGCTTTTCAAATGTCGTGGATATATAATAATATTTCCAAAATGTACGGAAACGTTGTGTCGGCGCTTGATACTTTGGCTGTTGATCCGGAAATTGTTGATAAAAAAGATGCCAAAATTCTAAAAACGAAAAAAGCGAATATTCGTTTGAAAGATGTTACTTTCGGATATCAAAATCGCAATAAATTGTTTAAATGCTTAAATATTGACATTAAGGCAGGAGAAAAAGTCGGACTTGTCGGTCTTTCCGGTTCAGGAAAATCTTCGTTTGTAAAACTCATTAGCCGTTATTATGACATAGATTCCGGAAGTATTATGATAAACGGCATTGATATAAGAGATATTACTCAAGAATCATTGCATAAACATATAGCAACTATTCCGCAAGACGTTTGCTTGTTTAACCGAACCCTGCTTGAAAATATTCGTTACGGTAATGTTGATGCAAGCGATAAACAAGTTGAAGTTGCTGCTAAAAAAGCTTTTGCCGATATTTTTATTAAAAAATTTAAAGACGGATATAAAACAAAAGTAGGCGATAGAGGTATAATTTTATCAGGCGGAGAAAGACAACGAATTGCTATTGCTCGTGCAATTTTGAAAAATGCCCCGATTTTGATATTTGACGAAGCAACTTCAGCTCTTGACAGTCAAAGCGAAACACATATTCAACAGTCATTAAAAAATCTGATGAAAGGCAAGACCGTTTTAGCTATTGCTCACCGCCTTTCAACTTTGCGAGAAATGGATAGAATTTTAGTTTTCGATAAGGGAAAAATTGTCGAAAACGGAAACCATGAAGAACTCTTACAAAAAAATGGACTTTATGCAAAGTTATACAAAATGCAAGTTGACGGATTTATGGGAAATTATGCTTAACTTATTGATATAAAAAATTGAAAGATAAAAATGAATTTACTGAAAAAGACTTTTTGTTTACTGATATTTTTTCTGCTCGGTATCCTGTTAGCTACTTCGTTGGTTGTAATGTTTTTTTGGGGCAGAACCACTTTGGAGAGTCTTTTTTTATATATAACCACCGCAATCTCTGCAGGTAGCTTTATTCGAAATATATCTTTGATTGTTGTTTTGTTATTTGCTTCTGCTTACGCCTTTATTACATTTTTTTCCGGAAAAAAATGGAAAATATTTTTAATTTTTCTGTCGTTAAGTTTCTTTTTTTACACTTTTCAAATATATGATTTTATTGTCGGAAATGTTAGTCAAACAACAATTTATGAAGATGAATATATTATTCCATCCGTATCTTCTCCAAAACAAAAGAGAAATCTCATCGTTTTATATTTAGAATCCATGGAAAGCGGATATAAAAATTATGACGGAAAAGGAACAAATCTTCTTCCTAATCTCAGTAAAATTGCCGAAGAAAATTTTTATTTTAACGATTTTTACCAACTTTTATATGCTAATGCAACCATATCCGGACAAGTTGCCGGTATGTGCGGTATTCCTCATAAAACAGAACTATCAATAACTAATTTAAGAAATATTCAAAATAATACTCTGAGTAATGCAATTTGTTATCCGGATATTTTGAAAAAAGAAGAATATAATACATTTTTTATACAGGGTTCTTCTTTATCTTTTAGCGGAACAAGAAATTTTATCAAACAACATTCTTTTCAAAAAATCGAAGGTATTAATGATAATCCTGATATTTTACAAAATAATAAAGGAAACGATTGGGGTGTCAAAGACAGTACTTTGTACGAAATAACAAAAGAACGAATTATTGATTTGGCAAATAAAAACAATCCTTTCTTTATAACAATAGCAACAATTGATACCCATGAGCCGACTACTTTTTTAGACCCGAAGTGTGATAAAAAATATGGCGACAATCGGGATGTTATTCTTTGTGCCGATAAAATGGCCTCTGACTTTATAAAGTGGGTTCAAAAACAAGATTTTTATAAAAATACGACCATTGTAGTTTTGGGTGACCATATAGTTATTGGCAGGAATGATATTTACCCCAAAAAAGAAAATAGGCAAATTTTTAATGTGATAATTAATCCTGTTGATGGTTTAGAGCCTCAAAAACACAAATGGACAACCTTAGATATAGCTCCGACGATTATGGAAGCCATTGGGTTTGAAAATACCGGTTTTGGTTTAGGTCGTTCTCTGTGGCAGAAAGATGCAACATTATATGAAAAATATGGGATGAAACTTGATATGGAATTTAATAAAATTTCTGATTTCTATAAAAAATTTAATAAAACCGAAAAGGAAAAAACATTATATAAAAAATATGTAATAAATACTCTTATCAAAGAAAAAGAAATTATCGATTATGTGGGGAGTGTTGTGGAAGAAGGGCAAGTACAAGCATTTATTGCTGATCATAACACTATTTGGACAGATACTCTCAATATTGAAATAATGAAAAATGATAAAAAACAATATTGTTTGAAAACTAAATTTATTTTAATCAACCCTAGTAATAAAATGCCGATTATAGAGTTGAATGTAAATGATAAAAAAATCGGAAAATGGGAAATACCTTTGACGGAAAAAGCCCCTTTTGAGAGAGAAATATGCTTTGAAAACGAAGACAAGTATATATCTGTTAATTTTAACAGAAATTCAACAACATCTAACCCGTATCATCATGCAATCGGCTTAAAAGAATTTATTATCAGATAAGATTAAAAGCGGAGATAAACCTCCGCCTTTTTTATTTCCATAATATGCGAAGTCTTGCAACTTCTTTATTATCGGCAGGAACAGTAATGCTATGTAGAGTTGTTTTTTCTTCAACTTGAGTTCTAACCTCAACCAATTCACCATAGCAACACTCTTTTTTAAAGGATATTTCAAGCTCCATCGGTTGATACTCCGCACGAAAATTGCTATCAACGCATTCCGTTGCCCATAGCGGATAAATAGAATTATTAACGTGTTTGTTTACATCTATATCATCATATCTGACTTTAACAGATTGTATAAAATCATCTCTTTCCGGTGCATTATATTTCGGAAAATCCGTATCTAATGAACGTTCTTCGATAAGCGGATATTCCGGAAGGTTGTTTTCAAGAGCTACCGGTCTTTTTTTCGCAAAATCAATCAGTACCCATTGACTGGAAGCAACAATAATTGTGTTACCGCTTTCATCTTCCACTTTAAAATCACGAGTTGCAATAAGTTTGCTTTTACCTGAAGGCCAAGTTTTTACAATGATTTTTTCATGCCATTCGGGCATTCTGAATATTTTTATGTGATAATTTGAACCAACCCATGCCAGACCGTTAGCCAAACAGTGCTCTATACCTACACCAATTTTGCTTGCATGAGAATCTGCTACATCTTGAAAAATATTCATCAATGTTATGATACGCAACTTCCTGTTACAATCACATTCGTAACTTTTTATTGCATATTCTCTTGAAAAATATCCCGCATTATTCATGTTACCCTCTTAAAGACAGCTTGAGTTCTTTAATAGTCTCATCTCTGTCAAACCATCTGGATAACCAGCTACGATTGTCTTTTATTATTAAGTAATTTGATGCTTGTTGAGCTAAAAATCGTTCACTTGTTTCTTTTGCGTTGTTTAGTGCGGTCAAAAGTTTTTTCTTATATGCACGGGCTTTACTGGGCTTTTTTGAGTGATAATCGGTAGCTGCGCGCATCCAATCGCCTCTTTTTTCATAGCGTTTTTTCAAAAATTGTGCAGCAACTTCAACATTCTTTTTAGGATCAAAAGCATCTTCTAAATTAGCAAATTTTTTGCCATGAAAACGCAAATTAACTTGCATACAACCGACATCAATACTGGTATATCCTCTTGCTTGCCATTTTTTTACGGCAGCAATCGCTTCCGCTTTTGTTTTATAAAAATACCCTTTTCCTTTTACATTAACGGTCCACGGCCAAGCAGCTTTTTCTTGCTGTCCATTATGCCAACGACCTGATTCAATACTGGAAATAGAAGTAAGTAAATGTTTTTGTATCTGATATTCTTCTTCTGCTTGCAAGGTTGCATTCAAACAAACAAAATCCTCTTCGATAATCACAGTATCCTGTGCGTCCACCGGCAGAGGCTGAAATAACATCAGCAATATGAGAAAAATCATTAAAATTTTTGATACTTTTACCTAATTAAAGTATCCCTCTGTTTCCTCGGAGTGCCACAAACATCCCCCGCTTTTGCGGTTTCAATCTGCTTATCGGCATAACAAAAAATCCGAGGGCAGGTTATCAAAATAAACGGCTATTCCATAGCCACAAATTAACAAAACAAAGAGGTTTATAACATAATTATTTTTTAAAATCCAGTAAAAAATTGGCAAGTCCGGTTATTGCATTGCAGATATCTGTGCTAACATATTGGAAGTTAGATGTTTTTTTATACACAGTTTCATCTTCATAAATGCTCCTGTTTATTTCCATTTGTAGGGTATAAACATTTTTTCGCGGCTGACAATAATTAAAGCTTATATAAGCTCCGGAATATGGGCAATCAATACTTACATTATATTTTTGTTCAAGAAAATGTGTCATAAATTCTACTATTTCGGTCGGGCAACTCTGTTCAAACAATGTTCCCAAACAAAATTCAATTTGCCGATTGTCTTGCATGATATTACATATTTTTGAAGGCATGGAATGGCAGTCAAGCACTAGGCAGAAACCAAAATTTTTAATGGTTTTATCTATCATTTTTTGCAAGCTTTTGTGATATACATTGTAAACGTTTTTAATTCTTTCTTGCGCTTCATCATAGTCAAGTAACCCGTCATAGATATTTTTTCTTTCGGCTGTAATTCTATGAAATAATCCGAGCCCGACACGGCACCTTTTGTTGTTTGGTGTAATGTCTGTATCGGGATAATTAAAAAACATTGCAGGGTCTATTTCGATAGCATCTCTGTTTACATCAATAAAAGCTCGTCCGACATTAAGGCTTATCATCGGAATACCTAAATCGGAAGCTTCAGCAACCAATTCATCAACAAAAGGGTCTTCATTAGAACGAAGTTCATTTTCATTTACGGCAATATTTTCCAAAAATTCTGTCGGAAAAAATGTACCGCTATGAGGAACTGACAATACCAAAGGATAGCGTTGATTTTTTGTGTTGTATTCATTTACAACTTTCAGCTTTGAATAATCAACTTGAAATTTTATGTGTTTTTCACTCATACCAATACCCCTGTTGTTGCAACAGTAACATCCTATCAAATAAAGATTAAATTTTTAATAATAAAAATCTTGCCAAATAAAAACAATTGGGGTAAAAGCATATCTGTTTCGGGTGTGTAGCTCAGTGGTATGAGCACTACGTTGACATCGTAGGGGTCGCTGGTTCGATCCCAGCCACACCCACCAATTAAAAAACTCGGAGATTAACTCCGAGTTTTTTTGTTAAATTGCATCAAATTCCCAAGGAAATACCAACCATTTATCTTTAGTTTTTAATGTTGCCGGAAAGTCTAATTCCGCATCAGAATATTTTGTATATACGACAGCACATTTTGCTTTAGGATATTGTTGTTTTATATATTTATAGGTGTTTCCCGAATCGTATAAATCATCTACAAACAAAGTGTGTTCATCAATCTCAACATTAGGAGCTAATAAACATTTCAATTCTGTTTGTTTGTCATCATTTCCGTAACTGACTAAAGCTATACTGTCAATTGTGCGAATATCTAAAAACTGTGCCAAAAGGCAAGCAGGAACCATTCCGCCACGAGTAATCGCTATAATTTTATTGAATTTGTTATTTTTTAAGCATTTTGCCAAATTTTTACATTCTTCGACAATTTCCTCGTATGGAATATATTCTTTTTCAGCCATTTTTCTGTTCCTATATACTAAATTGTTCAATTGATTTTGCCAAACCCGTTGCATCGTCGGTTTCAACAAAAATGCCCCAAACAGTACCGTTAGTTCTGCATACTTCTAAACGATTTCCATTATATTTTTGACACAACCGGTCAATTGGAGCCTGTTTGTCAAAACCTAAAACAGAGTCATAATTTCCGCACATTCCTACATCGGTAATATAAGCTGTTCCGTTAGGTAAAACCTTAGCATCTGCAGTCGGCACGTGCGTATGTGTTCCTGCAACAACCGACACCCTGCCGTCCATATAATAGCCGAGAGATAATTTTTCGGAAGTGCATTCGGCATGTATATCAACAAAAATCGCATCAACATTCTTGCCCAAAGAATACGATTTCAATAATTTATCTAATGTCAATGCAGGATTGTCAACGCTATCCATAAATACTCGTCCTAATACTTGAGTTACCAATATTTTTTTACCATTGGAAAGCTCAAATTCGGTATATCCTCGTCCGCAACAGGTTTCCGGATAATTAAGCGGACGAATTATTCTTTTATTTTCATCTAAAAAAGGAAGAATATCTCGCTGCTGCCATACATGATTTCCGGTGGTTAAAATATCTGTGCCGGATTCTAAAAATTCTTTTGCGATTCCCGGTGTAACTCCAAAACCATGAGCAGCGTTTTCGATGTTAACGATAATTACATCAGCATTGTATTTTTGACGCATGTTTTTCAAATTGTTTAGTACGGCATCTCTTCCTGCTCTTCCGACGACATCTCCGCAATAGATAATTTTCAACTTCGGGCTCCTATAAAAAAACTCCGTTTAAACGGAGTATAAATAAAAACTTAAAGAGATAACCGTCGGGCCGTACAAAACATTCTTTCACGAACCGCATCTCACTAGGTGGGTGTCGTATGCAAAGACCACGATCAGAGCAGGAACAACTCCCTAAAAAAACTTGTGGCTCGGAAGAGCTGCGGAATTACGCACCAAACAGTCATCTCTCCATGTTTTTATATTACAATGTTTCAATTTGTTTTGCAATATTTTTTATTTTTTCATCCATAATTTTAATTTTTTCTGCCCAAATTTTATCATTATGATTTTCTTCGGCAGAGGCATTTAAATTTTTTCTGGCTTCCATCAAGTCATCAGCTACCAAAATACCAATCATGGCCAAAAACATATTTTCGCTTATTTGTCCGCTAAAACCTTTAAGCATTTGCGCTTTTTGTTCTAATATCTGAGCTAATTGCATAATTCGGACTTCTTGTCCGTTTTCGCAGGCAATGGGATATTCTCTATCATTTATTGTAATAACTACCTGTGCCATTATTTTATAGCCTCATTTAAGTTTGCAACCAAATTATCAATCTTTTCAATTGAATTTTTAGCTGTTTCCTTGAGAGCTTTAATGCTTTCAATTTTATCTTTAACCAATATCTCCAATTGAGAAAGACTGTTTTCCAATTCTTTCCATGCTTCTTCAGATTTAGACATATTATTCATAGATTCACTTTCTTTTAATCATATTTGTCATATAATGACGGCATAATAATTAATTAATGTATATATTTCAAGCAACAAATGACAAATTTTATATTAAATATTACATCTGCCGATGATGATTTGATGATATCTTCTAAAGAAGTGATATGCTACACTCTTAATTCTGACATGGATTTAGATGCTCTAAAAGAAATTATATCCAAGCTTGCAAAAGAAGAAAAAATAATTTTATTGCATGGAAATAAAGCATTAGAAAGATGTAAAGACCTTGGGGCAGATGGTATAATAGCAGATTTAAGCGCAAGTAAAAATATTAAAAAAGACATAGAATTTATTCGCCAAAAATCAAAAAATATGACTTTGGGGATAATTTGTCGTAATCGCAGGCACGAAGCTATGATTGTCAGCGAAAATGAACCGGATTTTATCATCTTTAAGGTATGGCACGACGGTCAGGATAAAACTATTGAACTTGCAAAATGGTATAATGAGTTCTTTTTGTTACAAATGGCTATAATGCCGCAAGACGATAATATTGCTCTTAAAGATTATTTAGCCGATATAATGATTTTAACGCCGGAATTATATAAGATTTTTGTTGCTAAAAAATAAAGATTAGGGTAAGTATTCACATAAAAAAGAAAATAAGCTTATTTAAGGAGTATAAAGATGAAACAACAAGCTGTAGCAATCCGTGTAGGTTGGGTTATTGAATATAAAGGAAAACCATGGACAGTGGTTAAAGCTACTCACATTAAACCCGGTAAAGGCGGCGCTTTTATGCAAGTAGAAATGAAATCTGTTGAGGAAGGCACAAAAACAAACGAACGCTTCCGCTCGGAAGATACCGTAGAAAAACTTATGGTAGAAGAAAAAGACTGCCAATTCTTATATGAAGATTCTCTCGGTCTTACTTTTATGGATTCTGAAACATTTGAACAATTTGTAATGCCGTCAGATATTGTTGGCGATTCCCGTCCGTTTATGAGCGAAGGCATGACTGTTTATATCAACTTTATTGATGGTAAACCTGTTGCTGTTGAATTGCCGCAACAAGTTATTTGTACAGTTGTTGAAACAGAACCTGTTGTGAAAGGTCAAACAGCTGCGTCATCATATAAACCGGCAATACTTGATAACGGTGTTCGTGTAATGGTTCCTCCGTTTATCAGTCAAGGCGAAAAAATCGTTGTCGGAACGGCAGAAGCTAACTATGTTGAAAGAGCAAAATAATGTCGTATCTTTCCCCATTATTGACAATGCTTGTTAATGCAGTCAAAAAGTCTACATCAAATCTTGATCGTGATTTTAGCGAAATAGAGCGTCTGCAGTCATCTGTGCGTCCATACCAAAATTTTGTTACAAATTCTTATAATAAAACAGCACAAAATTTGCGCATAGAACTTGCCAAAATCAGACCTGATGCCCTTTTTATTGAAAATAGCGTTAAAACTATTCCTGCAAAAGGTAGTTGTTTTTTAGTTAATCCGATTGATGGGTTAAATAACTTTTCCAGAGGAATCGCTTTATTTGCAACAACTGTTGCTTATTGTGAAAACGGGGAAGTAAAAGCTGCCGTGATTTATAATAGAGCAAGCGATGAACTTTATTTTGCCGAAAAAGGTAACGGTTCTTGCAAAGAAGGTTTCCGTAGTCATGAACGTTTGCGTGTTTCAACTAACAAAGATGAAACATTTGCACTCATTTCTGCACAAATCGGATATGATGCAACATCAGAAGATTTTGCAAAATCATACAACCGCATATCCAAAGTTGCTTCACAAAGCAGAATTTTGGGTTCGGTTTCTGTATCAATGTATTATACCGCAGCGGGCAAGACCGACATTTCTATCAGTTTCGGAAACAACTTAAACAGCGTCGTTGCCGGATTGTTACTGGTTAAAGAAGCCGGCGGATATGTTTATAATATCGACGGAAAAGAAATTGCACCCGCTAAACTGGAAGAAGTAATTATAGGCGAAAATATTGTTGCTTCTAATAACAATATGGAAGCTTTAATCAAGAAAATAGCTTAGAGGTAAAGGGAGTTAATATGTATCGACTGATAATTTTGTTTTTGTTTAGCTTTTGTTGGACTTTAACAGATGTTCATGCTGCAGATTATGAAATTAATTTATCGGTATTAAATGCATTAGGTCAAGAAAATATGGACCAGCAACTCCCTATACCTAATATAGAGACCCCAAAAATACAAAAGAAAACAATAGAAAACCCGGTAAAAAAGACTACGAAAAAAGTGAAAAAGAAAAACACTCCGAAAGTAGTAAAAAAAATAGAGACTCCAAAAAAAGAAATACAGGGAGATATTTTACCCAAGGTTGTTGTTGCCAAAGAAGTTAAAGAACAAAAAACTCCTGTTACCAATCCGGTTGATAAGTCTGATTCTCCTAATGGAAATGATATCAAAGAAAACAAAACCCTTGTTATCAAACCCATCATTGAACAAAAAACAGAAGCTCCCAACGCGGGAGCAACTGCGGAGGTTGTTTCTCCGATAGTACCGATTGTAAAGCAATCTGCGACGATTAAAGAAGAAACACCTGCTGACGATGGAATGGAAGAAAAATCGACAACGGTTTCTTTTGCTGATGATTCCGATGAGCTGAATGAAGAAATTATTCGTCGTCTTAATCTTACAGTTGAAAAAATTGGCGGGGATTATAGTGGAAAATTTTTGATTGAAGCTTATAATTATGACAACGACGGCGGAATTTTTTCTCGCAAAAGATTAAGCTTAAACAGGGCTGTTGCTGTTCGTTCATATCTTTTAGGTGAAGGGTATAAGAGCTTTAGCATTAAGATTATCAATACTGAAGATGCAAGTTTAAGAAATAACGTATTGATTAGTTACTAATAAACGAAAAATATTTTAAAAAGTGCTTGCAATAATAAAAACTGTAATGTATAAGAGCAACAACTAGCAAATTTAATGGAGTAAATAAGATGAAAAAAGGTATTCATCCTGATTATCACGAGATTACATATGTTATGACAGATGGTAGCACATATACTACAAATTCTACATGGGGTAAAGCTGGTGATAAGATGAATTTGGAAATTGATCCGAAGTCACATCCGGCATGGACCGGTGTTCACCGTTTAGTTGACACAGGCGGTCAATTATCTAAGTTTAAGAATAAGTTTGGAGCGTTTGGTCTCAAAACTTCAAATTAATATTTTAATGTAATATTAATTTTTTTTGAATAGCCTACGTTCATAAATGGACGTAGGTTTTTTATTGGTCGATATGACCTTTGCACAAAAAGAAAGGATTATAAAATGACAGCACCGTTAATGCCTAAGGCAACAGCCGTTTGGTTGTTGGATAATACTACTTTAACTTTTAAGCAAATTGCTCGATTCTGCGAATTGCATGAATTGGAAATCAGAGCTATCGCTGATGGTGATGTGGCAGCAAATATTGTAGGAATGAATCCTATTACTGCCGGACAACTGACTGCTGAAGAAATTGCTCGTTGTGAAGCTGACGCCAGTGCAATCTTGGTTGCAAGCGAGCCAGAAGGCAATGTAAAAGCTTCAAATCGCAAAAATAAAAAAGTGTTATCACCATACCAAAGAAAAGACAAACCGGCAGCTGTTTTGTATATATTGAAGCACTATCCGGAAATTATCGATTCGCAAATTTGTAAACTTGTTGGCACAACCGTACCGACAATTACATCTTTACGTGAAGGTACACACAAGGATATCGCAGAAATTAAGCCAAAGAATCCGACAGTAATAGGTTTGTGCGAAGAAAAAGATATTGAAAAAGCTTTGGAAATATCCAGAAAAAGAAACGAACCGAAAAAGAAAGTTAAAAAGACAAAGAAAAAAACAACTAAAAAGAAAACAACTAAGAAAACCGTAGCTAAAAAGACAGTAGCGAAGAAGAAAACAACGACAAAGAAAGTTGCCACAAAGAAAACAGCAACCAAAAAAGCTACGGCAAAGAAGACAACAGCAAAAAAATCCGCTGTAAAAAAGACAACAGCAAAAAAGTCTTCAACAAAGAAAACAGCTACTAAAAAAACCGCAGCTAAAAAGACTGCAACTAAAAAGAAAACAACAAAAAAAGCAGATTCTGCAGAATAAGATTTAGTCCGCTGTAAAAAAGCGGACTTTCTTTTTAGAAAAAACTTGAATTTGTATAGATATATCTATACAATTTGCAATTAGTTTAAAAAATTAGGAAGTGATAAAATGAGTGCAATCAAAGTAAGATTTGCTCCGTCTCCGACCGGATATATGCATATCGGAAATACTCGTACCGCCGTTTTCAACTGGTTACTGGCAAAGAAATTAGGCGGTGAGTTTATGTTGCGTATTGACGATACGGATAAAGAGCGTTCAAAAAAAGAATATGAAGACGCAATTCGTGAAAGTTTGACCTGGCTAGGCCTAAATTGGACCAGCGAAGCTCGACAATCGGCTCGCCTTGAACGCTATCAGGAAGTTACGGCAAAATTAATTGAGGCCGGTCGTATATATGCTTGTTACGAAACAGCAGAAGAACTTGAGATGATGCGTAAAAAATTAATGACAAAAGGGTTGCCGCCTATTTACGATAGAGCTTCATTGAAAATGACAGACGAACAAAAAGCTGCATACGAAGCAGAAGGGCGCAAACCTCACTATCGTTTCAAATTGATAGATGGTGATATCGTATGGCAAGATATGGTTAGAGGAGAATGTCGCTATGCTGCATCTAATCTTAGCGACCCTATAATCATTCGTGAAGATGGAAGCTTTTTATATCATTTACCATCAGTTATAGATGACGTTGATTTTGGTATTACACATATTGTTCGTGGTGAAGATCATGTAACCAATACAGCGGCACAAGTTCAAATGTTTGAAGCAATCGGAGGTACTGCTCCGCAATTTGCTCACCTACCGTTATTAACAGGAAAAGAAGGAAAACTCTCAAAACGTTTGGGTAGCGTTAGTGTTATTGATTTGCGAGCAAAGGGTGTTGAAGCAATGTCAATTTGCTCATATTTGGCAAAATTAGGAACATCTGAAGCGATAGAAACATTTTATGACTTAGATAGCTTGGCTAAAACTCTCGATTTTGACAAGCTTGGTCGTTCTCAACCTAAATTTTCGGAAGAAGATTTAGAACACTTTAATACCAAATTAATTCATGGTATGCCCTATTCTATGGTTGCCGACAGAATAGGGGTTGATGAGGATTTTTGGAATGTAGTACGTAATAATATTGATGTTGTTGCAGATATTGAGCAGTGGAAGAACATCTGTCGATGTACGGTCAATCCGACAATTGAAGATGCCGAACTTACTGACTTAGCAGCATCTCTTCTGCCTGCCGAACCATGGGATGAAGAAACTTTCAGTTGTTGGATTAATGACATTAAAAGTCAGATTGACAGAAAAGGAAAGGGATTGTTTCATCCGCTGCGTAAGGCAATTACAAACATGGAAAATGGTCCCGAGTTGAAAATTTTATTACCTCTTATCGGGCGTGACCGTGTTTATAATCGCTTGAAAGGTAAAGCAGCATAGGAGATTAATATGACAGAGATGTTTTTGCATAATACACTCTCAAAACGTAAAGAAAAATTTGAACCGATAGATTCTAAAAATATTCGTATGTATGTTTGCGGGCCTACGGTTTACGATAGAGCCCACCTCGGAAATGCAAAATCTGCCGTTGTTTTTGATATTTTAAATCGTATTTTACGTCAAATCTATGGGGATGAAAATGTGAAATATGCATCAAATATTACTGACATTGACGATAAAATATTAAATAAGCACCAGCAGACCGGCAAGCCGATTAGCGAAATAACCGCAGAAACATATCAGTGGTACATTGATGATATGCATGCTCTGAATGTTAAAGATCCGGACTATCGTCCACGAGCAACGGAATTTGTGCAAGAAATGATAGAGTTAGTTGAACAATTGCTTAAAAACGGACATGCCTACGAAGCTGAAGGTCATGTACTGTTTTCTGTTGATTCGATGCCCAATTATGGTTTCTTATCCGGTCGCAGTATGAAAGAAATGCTTGCCGGTGCTCGTATAGAAGTTGCCGACTATAAAAAGAATCCGGCAGACTTTATCTTGTGGAAGCCGTCGGAAGAAGGGCAACCGGGATGGGATAGTCCATGGGGATTCGGTCGTCCAGGATGGCACTTGGAATGCTCGGCAATGAGTTCTAAATATTTGGGTAATTCTTTCGATATTCATGGTGGTGGTTCGGATTTAATATTTCCTCACCATGAAAACGAGTGTGCTCAATCTTTATGTGCTCACCCGAACGACTCGTTTGCTAGTTATTGGGTTCATGCCGGAATGTTGATGGTCGACGGAGTAAAAATGTCTAAATCTTTAGGTAATTTTTATACTGTAAATGAATTGATAACCCAATATCCGGCAGAAGCATTACGATTGTTGTTTATCAGTACTCACTATCACCAACCGTTCAATTTTACTTTTGATGGTCTAAAACAGTCTAAACAGATTTTGGATAAGTTTTATAATGCGTTGTTGCGAGTTAAAGATGTAGAAACAACAAAAATCGAGCCAGATGAGAGAGTTATAAAAGCTCTGGCAGATGATATAAATACACCTCTTGCAATCAGCTATTTGCATGATATTGCAAACAATCTTAATAAGGCAGAAACAGTTAAAGACAAGCAATATTATAAATCGTTGTTGTTGTCCAGCGCTGAAGTTATGGGGCTATTATACCAAGATGCAGAAGACTGGTTTAAGGGTAATATTGCAGAAGAAGGCATAGGTGAAGATGAAATAAATCAACTGATTGCTGAAAGATTAGAGGCTAAGAAATCCAAAGATTGGGCAAGAGCAGATGCTATTCGCAATCAACTCAAAGAAGCCGGAATTGTGCTTGAAGACACTCCTCAAGGAACATCTTGGAAAAGAGCATAACTTAATTTAAATATTTCTTTGTAATAGGTTTTTCGCTGAAAAATTTTATTTGTTTAAATAAATTGTCGGCGAAAGACCTTTTTGCTGTTTTTATCATAAACAAAGGTTCTTCTAATTCGAGTTTTTCGAGGGTTTCTTCCAATGCCTCGAAACTTTGATATATTTTTTCGATTAACAAAATCTCACGGGCATTGTTATATTCTGCATTTTTATCATAAGCTCGTGTCATAATTTTTCTCCTTCAATAATAATTTAACTACAATTTGTCATTTAGGGTAGAGGTAAAAAATCGTACTCAGTGTACGAAAAATTCGTACACCCGATTGATAGGCTAAAGCACAATATTTGAGTGAAAAATATAAAATCAGATAAAAAATAAAGATAACGGCTTAATACAATAAAAAGATAATTGAATAAAAACAAATTATTATCAATATTTGTGTTCTAAATAAATGTACGTTTATTTAGAACACGATTTTTCTTTTGCAAGTATTGGTTTTTGGTCTTGATTTTTGAATCAAAAAAAGGTACGTTTAAACACGTTTAAATCAAAATGGAGCTTTTATAATGAAATTCAATTTATTATCTGCGCTTTTGGCCGGAACCTTTTTGTCAACGTCAGTTGTTGCTAGTGACGAAGCCGTTTACGATTGGCAACAATTAAACGATCAGTTAAGAAACGGAAATAATGCTATTGTTCAAAATGATATGGGGCAATGGCAATGGGGGAGAGTCGAACTTGATCTCGGCAAGTCATGGGCAGGTATTGATGGTCAAAACAAAATATTAACAGGTTCATCTGCATATCCGTCTTTATTTTTAGAATGGCAGGATGATAATCCTAATGGAGGCAATGTAACCCTTTGGATAAAGAATGTTACTCTGCAAAATTTTGATAATAACGTTATTTCAAACGGGGTGGTTCCAGCTGGAGCAATCAACGTACACAGTAATTCTACAGGAAACAATCTTAACATTGATAATGTCGTATTCAAAAACAATAAAGCAAGAAATACAAATAACGACATAGCTGTAGAAGGCGGAGCATTAAGAAATTACATTGTTTATGGACAAAATTTATATATTAATAACAGTAGTTTTGAAAATAATTCTGTAGTCTCCGCAAGCAATAATGCTAAAGCACTTGGTGGAGGATTATATGTTGAATTTGCTGAGTATGTAGATAATGTTACTACAAATAATTCATATAATATAAGCAATTCCGTTTTTAACAGAAATAGTGCCGGATATGGTGGTGCTGTTTATATTGTTTCAGGTGCAACCGCAGACAAAACTCCTATCCTTAATTTGACAAATGTAACATTTGAAAACAATACAGCGGATTATAGTGGTGGAGCTATCTATTCTACAGAAAATATAAATATCTACGCAGATAATGCTACATCTTTATTCAAAGGAAATATGGCTGGTAGTGTACAAGAAGCTATTTATATGGATAACGCTGATTCCGTCCTTAATTTAATAGCAAATAACAGCGGAAAAATTCAACTCTATGATGCTATTAATGGTGTTGATGGTTATGATATAAATTTAACAGGTGATGGTACTGGTTCTATTTCTTTATTTAATGATATAGCTAATGCTGATATTAGCGTAAATAATGTTGATATTATTTTAGCTAACGGAAATGTTAAAAATTATCAAATAAGAAAATTAGATTCAAAAAATAATGCTAATTGGGAAATAGATTTTGATGTAACAAATCGTACTGCAGATAAAATAATTACTGCTAATGTATCAAGTGGTACAATTGTTCTGGATAATTTAAATATGTTCAACGGAAATATAACAAGTATAAATAAAAATCAGACAACTAACCCATTTATGGTTCAAATTTTAGATACTCAAAATAATAATTTGCAATTAGTATTGAGTGATAATGTTAAAAATCAACTGGGTAATGATGAATATATCCTTAAAGAAACAAAAGGAACTGAAACACCTGAAACTATTACAAAAGTAACTGCATGGGATAAAGAATATCGAAAAACAATAGTATCAGATGATATAATCTATGGAAAGTTGGGTTTGACGACAACAAAAACAGCTAACGACTCTATAGGTATTGTAGAAAGCCGTCATCAACAAAGCACGACCACTACGGAATCTATGGGAGATACATTGGTTTTAGTTGCGGAAGCGGATATAGGAAATAGAAGTTTTGAAACCGATAATGCCGGAGTAAAATACGTATTAAGCGAAAATATTGGTGCAGTGGCAGGTGGACTTCTTGATATAATTGGTGCAACTTCTAAGAACAAAAAATCAAGTATCGATATGAACGACAAACAAGGTTTTAATCTGACTAATGCTACGGATTTAGTATTTTATGATATAACCTTAGTCAATGCTTTAAATGATGATTTGGTAAATATATCCAATGCAAACGCCAAAGTTAGTCTAAATAATACTAATGTTAGTGGTAATATTAGCGGTAACACCGAATATATAATGTCTATTGCGGGAACAACAAGTATTGATGGTATTATCAATAATGCAGATGCAACTGCTACTGATGCGACTTTAACATTTGGAACTGATACCTTTACTGATTCCAAACTTACAACCAACGGCGGAAGTATGATGTTAAGCAATGGTCGTGCTGATGATTATAAAATTGGTACATTAAATGCAAATGGAAACACAAGCTGGAATATTGATGTCAACTTGACCGATAAGAATGCGGATAATATAGCCAGTAGTGGTTCTAACGGAACAGTTTATATCAATAAAATCAACAACATTGGTTCTACTAATGAAGATATTGTAATCCAAGTTCTCAAAAATACAGATAAATCAAATAAATTACAATTAGCACTGAATGAGGATAATATCACAGTTGTTGAGGACGGAAGAAATATAGGTAATGAAGTTTATGTTTCTCAAAACTATATTCAAGAAGCCGGTATTTCACTTGCTACCACAGATACTACTAACGATAGTATCAAAATTTATCAGGATGCTATCTATAATGCTCTGGTTCTTATCAACGATAAAAAAACAAGCGAAGAACGTTCATTTATCTTTGATGAAGCCGGCACACAAACCCTAAACGAAAACTTATCGGCGACCACAGCCGGAATATTGAATATCAAAGGCTTTAATAACGATGCGGAAAGTTCGATTATTGATGCCAGCGATCATTCTTTGTTTGACTTGAGCAATGCCACAACCCTTAACGTTAGCGGTGTAACCTTGAGTAATGCTTCAGGCGATGCAATTACGGTATCAGAGCAAGCAGAACTCAATTTAACCAACGTTTTGTTTGATAACAATGACGGCAATGCAATCACTTCATACGGTAATGTTAATATCAATGCTAAAGATACCGATATTGCCATGAGTGAAAATATCTCAATGACAGGAAATCTTCAGAATATAATCAATTTGTCGTTCACTGTAGAAAACGGAGCTTTGAACTTGT
>JAGBDC010000023.1 GCA_017937705.1 Alphaproteobacteria bacterium | reverse complement strand
GTTAAATGATATGCGTGCAGGTATAACCCAAGGAAAGGATGGGATGTACTCGACGGCAAACGGACAAATCAAGAGTTCAAATTACAATGTTGTAAGTATGAAAACGATTAATGTTTGTCAAAATGCTACAATTCAAAAAGCCATTGCAGAAGATATATTATCTTCCGGAGGTCAATTAACATCGGAACAAGCAGCGTTTTTGCGTCATTTTGACAATCAAATGGATAAGTTCGGTATTGAACACGGAATCCCACAGGAAAAAATTGATGAAGCCATAAGAACTGCCGCAGAACCGGTTGTTCAAGCTACTGTTCAAACCGATGAAGCAGTAAAAACAGATGCTGTTGCTCAAGCGACCGAAACAAGCAAAACAGATATGGTAGCACCATCTCCGGCAGCAGATAATAACGGATATTTGACAACTCAATCGGGGATCAAATATACTATTGATACCAAGGGGGATATTATTTATGCTGATATGCTTTCTGATGAAGCAATGAGTAAAGCTGAAGCAGAAATCTATACTTCGTTAAAAATGCAGGCAGAAGCAGGACAAACAATTAATAAGGGAGCTCTTGCTTTTATGAATGATTATGCTAAATCTCAAGGTGAAATGCTTGCAAGTGCAAATTCCCCGCAAACGGACAATGCAACTACACAAAGTCAAATAAAAACAGAAGTTGAACAACCTGTAGCTGCAGCAAAATCAAGAGTTCAAGATGATTTATATTATGTTCCGGGAAAAGGTGGAGAGAGCCAAATTTATGATCCGGTTGGAGAAGTTGATACTCAACACCGAATTTTTCAATATCAAGGAGTTAAAGGTCATTATACCTTTATCGACCATGGCTCAGGTCATCCGGAATTAGATACAGGATATCTTAAAAATGTTCCACTGCGTACGGATATTCGTGGACATATTAGAGCAACTCATGAATGGAGTGATAATGCATCTTATGAGGAGTATCTGGGAGGAGCGATTAGAGGAAACCAATATCAGGTAAATAAACAACTTGACAATTTGTTTAAGAATATAGAAGGAGGAGACGTTGTATATCGGGATATGCAAGCACGTATAGCAAACGGATATGAGCCGACAGTTGTTGAACAACGTTGGATGCAACAATTCTCTAAAGATGTAAAAAGTATAGGACTTGATTATGTTGACGGAGAATTAACTCCTGTTCATAGCCCACAGTCATTGCGTCAACAATGGTATGGCTCAAATAATCAAGATCACGTTCACGATGTTGTTCAAGCTCGTACTATGCAGTACAATAGTCAGTATAATCGATAAAAAACAAACTCCCGAATAAATTTCGGGAGTTTTTGTCATAAAAACTTGACAAAAATGTTTTGAGATGTCATCTTTTAAGTATCAGATAAAATTATTAATATATAAAATCTCAATAGTATGAATACAAATGTAATGGAGAAATTCATAACGAAGAAGTTGTGGATTTCGGCAGTCGGTTATGTTCTCGCTATCGGGTATGTAATCAATTGTATCGTTCAGCCGGCCATATCCGGCAATGTGCGGATTATCGACTGGGATAATCTTAACCGAGCTCTCCTTATTTTGCTTATTGTTTCCGGTACCAGAGATATTACTCTCAACGGAATCAAGTGGCTGGGAGGAAAAATATCGGTAAAGACTATGCCCGAATGTAATGATCCCGAGTGTGAACCATTCAGAAAAGCAATTAAAAGGTATTGGATACCGGTTGTCGGTTGGGCTTTAGTAGGCGGTTTTATTATGAACTGCATTGTTTGGCCATTAGCTCCTACAATTACCGAGGTTAACTGGGATAATCTTACCAGTGCTTTGCTGATTATTTTGGTAATATCCGGTGGACGTGATATTTCGTTGGAAGGAGTAAAGCTTTTAGGAGGAAAGTTTTCTATCAAAACTCCTAAATGCGAGCATCAGAAAAACGCAACAAGTTCACCCGATAATGAAGACGACGACGAATAAGTTGTTGTGCCTTAAAATTGAGAGACGGATTTTCCGTCTCTTATTTTTTCATTTCTTTTAATTGTTTTTTGATTTCTTTTTCTATGCGTTTCGATTCGCAAATTTTTTGAATGGCTTTATTATGTACATCAACAGGCAAATTATTATTTTTTAAAAAGTTAATAACCAAATCAGGATGTTTTATATAACATTCGGCAATTAACCACGCCGTTGCCATTTTTGAGTAATATTTATCTGATTTAACACAAGGAATAATGTTTAAAATTTGCGGCACATAATTTGAATCAGTAAAGTAAAAAATCAGCATTACTATTCCAAAACGGATTTCAAATTCTTTTGATGAAAAAATAAATTGTTGTAACCATTTCCACCAGAATTGAGGATTGTTTTTTACGCATTTCAAAGAACAACAAAAACTGTCACAAACAGACCAATTATCAATTTTAGGTATAAAATCAGATACTGTTCGTTGTTTTTCTTCATCCGAGCATTGCATTTCTGCGATAATAAAAGCTTGTAACATTATCTCTTCAAAACAGGGTGATAATATATTATTTATGTAACATTTTTGTTTGGCCAATTTTATTGCAAGTTTATGCAATTTGGGTAAACGAACCCCATAAATATTTTTTACATCAGGCAACAATGATGAAGCAAATTTTTGATATTCTTTATCACTATTTTCAACAATCCATTTTTTTAATTCTTCTTCGGTCATTATTCTTTATTCCTTGACACTCGCAAACTTATAATGTTTTATGCTTATAGCGAAAATTTATCAAGGAAAATACTATGAGTCTGCTGAAAACACGCCGCTTTTTGCCCTTATTGATTACTCAATTTCTGGGGGCATTTAATGATAACCTGTTTAAAAATGCATTATTAACATTGGTTGCAATTAAAATGACTGCTCAATCGGCTGTTTTATCAAATGTCATTGCCGGATTATTTATTTTGCCTTTCTTTCTATTTTCTGCTGTAGCAGGGGAATTAGCTGATAAATATTCTCGCAATAAAATAGCTCGAGGATTAAAAATTACAGAACTTCTCTTGATGATAGGTGTTGCTATCTCATATTATTTTAACAATATTCATTTGCTTATTGCTATTTTAGCTTTAATGGGAACACAATCCTCATTTTTTGGTCCGATTAAGTATTCATTGTTGCCGCAACAACTTAAACCGGAAGAACTTATAACCGGTAATGCTTATGTAGAAGCTACAACATATATGGCAATACTTTTAGGACTGATTTTAGGAACTTTACTGCCGATAGAAAGTTCTATCGCCGTATTGATTGTTTTGGCAGCCGTAGGAATAATTTCTTCGTGGTTTATTCCGAATGCTCCCGCCCCAAGACCTGAGTTGAAAGTCAGAAAAAATATTTTAGCATCAACAATTGATAATTTTAGATTCTTACGCAAACACCCCGTAGTTTTACAAAGTATTTTAGGAGCATCTTGGTTTTGGATTATCGGGGCATTGGTTGCAGTTCAAGTTTATCCTGTTTGTACCCAAATTTTAAATGCTTCTGAAGGCGTAATCACGTGGTTTTTAGTTTTATTTTCTATCGGTGTTGCTGCTGGTTCTTTTGCGTGTAATCAAATTTCAAGAGGTTTTATTCATACTACATATATTCCTTTATCGGCAATCGGTATGGCCTTTTGTATGTATTTGATATATCTCTTTACCAAAGATTATCCTACACCTGATGAACAAACAACATTTATAAAGTTTTTTGGTCAACCTCATGCCATCGGTTTGACTTTTAGTATGTTCTTTTTGGCTTTTTGGGGAGGATTATATATTGTTCCGTTAAATACAATTATGCAGTATCGTGCTCCTAAATCACACGTTGCAACGGTTATTGCCGGCAATAATATCATTAATTCATTAGGAATGGTGGGTGTTGCTGTTTTTGCAGTTGTTTTCTTATCTATGGGTTTGGGATTACCTAATCTGTTTTTAACAATGGCTATAATAAGTACATTTGTCGCTTTTTATATTTGTTCGCTTTTGCCTGAAGCTTTACCACGCTCAATATTACAAAGTATATTAGGATTTTTGTTCCATAGTAGAGTTACCGGTTTAAGCAACTTTCGCAAAGCAGGAAAAAGAGTTTTGATTGTTGCGAACCATGTGTCGCTTTTAGATGGTGTATTGATAGCTGCATTTATGCCGGAACGAATTACTTTTGCAATAAATACTGATTGGACACGCAAATGGTTTATGCCGATTATAAAATTGTTGGTCGATTTTTATCCGGTTGATTCTCGCAGTCCTCTATCTGTTCGCAGTCTTATTGAAGAGTTGAAGAAAAATAAAAAAATTATGATTTTTCCCGAAGGGAGAATTACCGTAACCGGTTCAATGATGAAAATTTATGAGGGAGCAGGGATTATTGCACAAAAAGCCGGAGCAAAAATATTGCCTGTTCGTATAAATGGAGCTCAATACTCTAAATTTTCTTATTTAAAGAAGAAAATGAGAACTAAATTTTTTCCGCATATTTCACTCAATATTTTAGAGCCTAAAAAGTTTGTAATTGAAGAAAATGTTTCTCGTCGTCAATATCGCAAAATTGTATCACAAAAGCTTTATGATATTATGTCGGAGATGATATACAAAACATCTAAAATTAATGAAAATATATTTAATTCTTTGTGGGATGGAGCGTATGTTTATGGTAAAAATCATATTATTGCCGAAGATATAAACCGAAAACCTCAAAGTTACAAGTCGTTTTTATTTAAGAGTTATGTTCTCGGAACAGCATATAAAAAAGCCTTTTCTAAAGAAAAAAGAATAGGATTAATGCTACCGAATGTGTTGGCTAATGTGGTCAGCTTTTTTGCTTTGCAATATGCTGATAAAGTTCCGGCAATGCTCAATTTTACATTAGGAATAAAACCGTTTATTTCATCTCTTAAAACAGTAGAGCTAAAGACAATTATAACATCTCGTTCATTTATAGAACAAGCTAAGCTTGAAAAAATAGAACAATCAATAAAAGATAATGGAGTAAATATTGTTTATCTGGAAGATTTTGCAAAACAAATATCTTTATTTACTAAATTGCGAGCAATAAAAGACTATATTTTTAAAAAACATCCTATTCATACTGCGGATAAAACGGCTGTAATATTGTTTACTTCCGGTTCGGAAGGTGCTCCGAAATCCGTATTTTTATCACACCGAAACTTACAAGCTAATCGCTATCAGATAGCAAGTGTAATTCCATTTAATTCAAATGATGTTGTGTTTAATGCTTTGCCGATGTTTCACTCTTTCGGGTTAAGCGTAGCAACTTTATTGCCGATTCTATTTGGAGTAAAAACTTTCTTTTATCCGTCTCCGCTACATTATAGAATTGTACCTGAAATGTGTTACGATTCGCTTTCTACGGTCATTTTCGGAACCGATACATTTTTTGCCGGATATGGAAAAATGGCCAATCCGTATGACTTTTTCTCGCTTAAATATGCGGTTATCGGTGGTGAAAAATTGAAAAAAACAACCGCAGAATTATGGATGAAAAAGTTTGGTATCAGAATTTTGGAAGGATACGGGGCAACAGAAACTTCTCCGGTTATAACTATAAATACCCCTATGCATTTTAAAGAAGACAGTGTCGGACGAATTATGCCGGGAATAGAATATCGTCTTGAAAAAGTCGTAGGAGTAGAGGAAGGACAAAAGCTTTGGGTCAAAGGCGATAATATAATGCAAGGTTATATGAAATATGATGCTCCCCGAGTTTTACAACCTCTAGAGAATGGATGGTATGATACCGGAGATATTGTATCAATCGATGAAGAAGGATATGTAACCATAAAGGGCAGAGTTAAACGTTTTGCTAAAATAGGCGGAGAAATGGTATCCCTAACTGCGGTTGAACAAGTTTTGGATAAACTCTATCCGCAAACACTACAAGGAGTTCTGACTCAGCCTGATGAAAAGAAAGGGGAGCAACTTGTTCTGCTTACCAACAAAGAAAATGCCGATATAAAGACAATACGTGAATATTTTCGTAATCAAGGGTTAAGTGAATTATGGATGCCCAAAAAAGTTATATATTGCAAAAATATCCCCGTTCTGGGGAGCGGTAAAATAGACTATGTAACCGCACAAACATTACTTGAATAAAGATGAAAAAATGTCCATCAACAGATGGACATTTTTTTTAATTAGCAGATTCGTTAGTTAAAGATGAATCTTCAACAACTTTTCTATCACCTTTTAAATTTGTTAAAAATTGTTTTTCAATTTTCATATATTGGTTAAACAGCCATTTGGATTGGGATAGTACCATAATTGAGATTATAACTAATCCCCAAGTCACTTTTGGGTTTTCGGTCAAGAATAGATGAACTACAGTAGAAATGGCAAATAAAACCATAACTAAACGAAAACTTGTCATTACAATCAATGGAATACGATTAATTTTTTTCGCTGTCCAAAGTTTATAATAAACAGCAGCAGCACTATGATTTGAAATAAAGAAATTTTTTTCTTCAATCGCCTTGTCATAGATACTGCATATTCCGAGTTTTTCTTCAATTTTAGAAATTACGGACTTCCGTTTCTCATCCTTTTTATCTTCATGAGTAAATACACATAAAAATTGTGCAATTTTTTCTCGCACAAAAATCGGTAAAATTGTTTCCCAACCTATCATAGCTTTTAGAAATGGAGCCATAAGTAATAAAGTTATTACCGTAACGGTAATTCTTGCCGGCAAATTAGGCATTAATCCGTGAATAAACGGTTTTATAAAGTATGTAGAAACAATTATGACCGTGTATAAAATCATACTGAATAAACTCAAACGAATGAAATAGTTTTTGAACAACAGTTTCCAGTGTTGTTCTTCTATTTTTGTTTCCTTAGCAATAGCTGTATGTTCCAATTTTTTACTGATTGAATCCGGTAATGCTTTTTTCAAATATTTATAAGCAGGTCCGGCAGCTTTTATCATCATCGGAGTCAAAAATGTCGTAATTACGGAAACAGCAACAATTGTCGGATATACTTGATCTGAAAGGACACCCAGGCTCATACCTAAACTTGCGATAATAAATGCAAATTCGCCTACTTGAGCCAATGAAAAACCTCCATGTAGCGATGTTTTTAAAGTTTCGCCGGAAAACAGGAAACCAAAACAAGAAAAAATAACTTTTCCGATGATAACGATTATTGTAATAACTAAAATCGGCCAAGCGTATTTTATAAACATGGATGGGTCAACCATCATACCCACCGACACAAAGAATACCACACCAAAGAAATCTTTGAGAGGTTTCATGTTTTTCTCTATTCTCTCAATAACAGCAGTTTCTGCTAATATTGACCCCATTAAAAATGCACCCAAAGCAGAAGAAAACCCAAAAGATGTTGCTAATAATACCATACTGAAGCATAACCCGATAGATATAATTAAGAGCATTTCATCATTAAGCAACGGAGTAATTTTTTTCAAAAAACTCGGAACCAGATAAATGCCGATAACAAAGCAAAGAACCAAGAAGAAAAGCAATTTTGCGGTACTCAACAAAAGTTCCTTGCTGTCAATAGCGTTACCCAGTGCAATGGTAGGCAATAAAACCAACAGTAAAATTCCTACTAAATCTTCTACTACCAATACCCCAAAAACCAAATCGGTAAATTTTTGTTTTTTAATATTTAAATCTTCGAAAGCTTTAATGATAATTGTGGTTGACGACATAGAAATCATACTTCCCAAAAAGAAGCTGTCCATTACCGACCATCCGAGCAATAAACCGGTATTATATCCTAAAAACAACATAAAAAATATATTTGCATTTGATGTAATTAATGCTGATTTTCCGACATTTATCATCTTTTTAAAACTAAATTCTAATCCTAGTCCGAATAGCAAAAATATTACTCCGATATCAGCCCATAAAGTTAAATTTGCTTTATCGGAAACTGTAGGAACAAAACTTAAAAAAGGACCTGCTAAAATTCCGGCAAGAACATATCCCAAAACCGTAGGTTGTTTTAGTTTTTTACAAATTAATGTGATGATTGCGGCATAAATGGATATCAATGTTAAATCAATAATCAACGGATGGATTGCATGCATTTATATTTCCTTTATTAACAACTTTTTTTGACGAACAATTATAATGACAAAACATTTAAAATTTTGATAATTATAATATAGTAATAAAAAAGGTCGTTTGCATAAACGACCTAAAATTTTCATTCGGCACATAGTTGTTTTTCATCTAAAAAATCTTCATCAATATAGCCTATTTTCATTAATGTACGCATAATATTTGCTTTGTTACGTTTTTTTATCGGGCGAATAGGTTGACCAGCATAAACTGTCCAAGGTTCAAACTTATAATTTGATGGAACAAAGCTTAATGCGCCGATAGTAACACCTTCCGGAATATCATTATTCGGCATAACTACCGAATTTGTTCCAATACCGGTAAATTTCCCCATTTTAACATTTCCTTTGATTTCTTTGACTTCAGGAACCGAATGTGTAACCAACTCATTTACATAATCGTTGCTTGATAGCCATACTTTTACACCGGCGGCTAAACTTGAAAAACTTCCCATTTCAAAAGTGTATTCTCCATCGCCTCCGGCAATATATGTTCCCGGAGCAATTTCACAATCATTACCGATTTTGCAAGCCGAAGATATACGACAAAAATCGGCTATTCTTACATTATCGCCAATATCCATTAAATCTGGTTTCTTAATAATTACATATTCACCCAGTATAAAATTTTTTCCATGCTTCATTTTTATAATCTCCATCAATTCAATTACGAGTATGATTCAATAGTTTGTTTATAGCAAATCAACAAAGGTTATAAATTGTTACAGAAGAAGAAATTAGGTGCGTTTCCTTTAATCTTTCCAAATTTTTCGTTCGTCAAAATCTTCTGGTTTAATCACTTTTACGTGATTTCCCCAAGTGTAGAGATGCCAGTCCATTTCACGTGCACCACCGGCTCGAAATGTAACAGTCAAACTTCCATCTTCATTTAATTGTGTCACTTGAGAAGGATGGAAAATATATTTTTCAGCTTCTGATGCAACTTCTTTATCAAACAACCATTCAACATCAAAAGGCTCTTCTTGATATACACCAAAAGACTGACTACTGAATTTATCTAAAGAAAATTCGGTATCACGAACAAAATATTCGTTCAGTACTTCAATATTTTGTATATTATTCAAATCAAAATGACACATTACGTTGCGTTTTGTATGCCAAGCAATCAAATAGTGTTTATTTCCATAAAGAAAACCATACGGGTGAACAGTTCTCCATTCGTTTTTTGTTTTGGATTTATATTTTATTTTTATTACTTTACAAGCAATTACAGCATTTCTTAATGTTTCTATATATTCTTTATTAACTTTAATTTTAGGTCCGGGGCGAAGAGCATATCCTTCTGCCTCAAGCAAAGCCTCGGCATCGGGTTCTATGCGATTGAGCATATCACTATTCATTGTTGCCTTAATTTTATGCATAACGTTTTCTAATGATTCTACATCTTCAGGAAGTTTGTTTTTCATTAGTTTTATGGCATTTTGTAAAGCATTTATTTCATTTAGCGAAAAACTGATATAATTGTTGATAGTTCCTCGAGGAATCGACCAATTTTTGGTATTACGAGCCCCTGATATTTCCATAATTTGCGGAAATTGAGCTTTTACCATATCTTTCATTCTAATGGCTGTTCGTTTAGATACGTTACATTTTTTCATAATGTCCGCAATAGAAACACCACCTTCTTTGGTTTGCATCCAAAGAGCCAAATCGAGAATTTTTTGAGTTTTTTGATAAAACATAAGCACCCCCTGTTTTTTTATAAAGCATAACTACCGATAATTTAAAAACAGTTAAACAAATGTCAAATTATGGCATTTTAAAATTTATCTGTATTGTAATGGAAAAATAATACATGTATATTGCAAGAAATTTCATATTTGTTTTTTATAAAAGGATACAAAACATGACAAAGCATAATTTGATAGAGAGCTTTTTCTCAACACCTGATGAATATCTTGATTTTCTTCTACGACTTAAAAGGCGTGTGCAAGCATCTGAGGATTGTAAATGCTTTGCTATATTAGAAAAAATGGATGAAAGCTACTATAAATATGAATTAAGTTATGGAGGCAAGTATATCGCTGATTATGTAAAAATTTTTAGACCAACTCTTGAAAATATTGATCAATTTAATGAAGGGTGTAAGATTCTTGCAGAGAGATTGGAGATTTATATTGAAACAAATGATACATCCAAGGTTCCTGAAAATCCGCCGGCTTTTGGAGATTTAACTCATGTTGTGTAATTTTGATATTATCTTCAGTAAAACTATTGATAATGAAGAAGTAAATTATGGTATTATAGAGGGGAATAATACAGTTTTGTTTATTAAAGCAGGACAAGATGGTTCTATGTATGGCTATCAAAATAAGTATTTAACAATAGCAAATAACATTAACAAAAATTACGGTTATACAGTTATTTGCTCTTCTAATCCTCTTCGTAAATCAAATCCATTAGAACAAGCCATAAAAGTCATAGAAGATTATTGCAAACAAAAAGAGTTTGAGGATTATAAAATTTATTATATGGGGTTATCTAACGGTGGTTATATCGGAGCAACGTATGCTCATCTGTATCCTCAAATAAAAAGAATGCTCTTAATAAATATGCCAATTTTTACTAATTGGCATAAAATCAAAAAAGGACTAAATCAATTTAACGGAGAAAAGGCTATTTTAGTATACGGAACCTTAGATCCCTCATACAAATATGCAGAAATGATTACAATGATTAAAAGGGATAATATCAAACTGGAAATAATTGAAAATGCTGACCATAATTTTGTAGGCAGACTGGACGATTTTATAGCTTTACCTAGTAAGTATCTTATTCCTAAATAACAAAAAACCTCCGTAAATGGAGGTTTTTTGTTAGAAATGGCGGACAGAAAGGGATTCGAACCCTTGGTACCCTTTGGAGGTACACACGATTTCCAATCGTGCGCCTTCGACCACTCGGCCACCTGTCCAAGCCGTTTTAACTTTTAACGACTTTTATTTAATTTTGCAAGAAATATTTTATTTTCCCCAACCGATTGCTTGAGTAATAATAACTTTTTTGTTTTCCGGCAACTTTATCAGTTTTGCAACTTGCTCTTTATCAAAATATCCGCGTACAACATTATTAAGTCCGGCAGAAGCAGCATAAAGTCCCACATTTTGATAAGCAGAACCGGCGTGCATTTCAACATAGTTACTTTCTTTATTACCGGTATAAATTAATACTAAAGGAGCATTTTCCATATACTCTTGCGAACTGAATGCTTTCAAAATATTTTCATCGGATATTTGTTGCAGAGCGTTGTTATCGGCATCGTACACCCAAACACCGTTTTTATCGGCAATATATATTTCCAATTCTTTCTGATTCATTGCTGTCGGAATTGTTCTTCGCCCTTCATTATCGTTTACACCATAAGCCGCCCATAAAATGTTACTCAAAACTTTATCATCAATATCTTTTTTTATAAAAAATTTTCCGCTTCTGCGTTGTTGTAAAGCTTCCATCAATGGCAAACCACCACTTTTATCCGGTTGCGGAAGTTGTTTTTCTAAAGCCTGAGCCATATTCGTTGTTAACATTACTGCCAAAACTCCTAAAATATATTTTTTCATTATATATACTCCATAAAAAATGAGATAGATATAATCTACCTCATTAAAAATATAATTGCAAAAATAAATTATTTACCCTGACTATTATTTCTATACATAGAATGTTTCAACATAATTCGAGCTTTTTCTTGCGTTTCTTTAACTTGTTTTTTCAACTCGGGAGAATATGAACTGTCAATAAATTTTATCTGCATTTTTTCTTGTAAAAATTCGCTTATATGCTCATCCATACCATAAGCATGAACTTCTATCGGATTCATAACATATAAGTCTTCTTGATCAAAGGCCAAATATTGAAATTTGGGTTCAAACAGCTTTTCAACCATAGGAAAACGAGACCAATCTTCTCTATCTTGAACAATATGTAAGGCTTCGTGATAAATTAAGCCCGGAATTGCCATATTATCGCAGGTTGACATTCGCTCTTTATTTATATGGATAACATTATCATCGGCATATCCGGTTGACATCACTCTTTCATCAGGATTAAGCCCTTTTGCAATTTGTTCTTGTCGCCATTCTTCAGTTGTAAAAAATTTTAATTCGATATTTGTATGATATGTTGAGTTAAAAACGTCTAAAATATTTTGGGATAATTCTTTTCTTTGATTAAATTCGAGTTTAGGCCAGTTTTCTAAATATTCTTTAAGATGAGGAACACTTTGCAAACGGTTACAAAATTGTGAGCAACGGGCTTGTTCTTGGTCTATAAAATCTTTTGGAAGAGTGATACCGAATAATAGAGATTTTATTTGTTCTTTATAAGTTGCTACGGTTTCCATATTTAATTTATATGCTTCAACATCTTTTCCTATAACATCAACCAACAAAGAATCCAAAATTTCCAAGCGTTGTTTATCGTTGAGCCTTTCCAGTTTTTCCAAAGATAATCCCGAAAGTTTTCGCACAGCCATATCATGACGAAGCATGTCATCTTCTTTTCTTTTGGCATGAAGAGGTTTGGACATTTTGTTCCATTCTTCTAAAGTCGGAAATTGGTGTTTTCCTAAAATGAGATTTAGCTTATTTTTATGCTTAGGATATTTAGGCTCAATAACAACATATTGCTTGCCTTTATACTGCCCGACGATAAGACTGCAATTTTGGAGAATCCAACGATAATCTGATACACTCAACTTCATATTTGTCTCCACAAAATATTACTGATGTAACATAAGTGTAACATATTTTTACGCCTTTTCCAAGTCAAAATTTTTAGTATTTATACTGTTATAAGGGCTAAAAATGGCATTATTAAATCGCCCTCAATAAGTTAGACAATTCAATAGGAGGTATAAGCTTGTTATTGTTTTTTTCTCTTTTTTTATTATAATATAAATAAGTGCGTAAATTTAAGAGGGAGACAGTTTTGGAAATTATAATATTTTTATTGATAGTTGTTGGTATCCCCTTATTTATGTACATCAATACTATTCAATATGATTGTCAAAAAGCAGAAGACAATCTCGCTAGAGAAAAACAGCAAGTTACACAAATTATAGATGCAATCAATGCGTTTGCTCATGATTCTGACAATACTATAAGGGTTAATGAACTAAGTAAAATATATATTCCGTTATTAAAAATAAAGCAGAAAATAGACAATCTTGCTAGAGAAAAACAGCAAATTAAAGGAAAAAATGAGATTCTAGCAAATGCTCTAAATGATTTCAAAGAAAATATGAATAGAGGGATAAATAATTTGGCAGTTTTTTCTGCTGATTTAGAAACATTTATTTATACTAATTCAGTTGAATGTTTACATAATAAAAAACACCCAGCACACATGGAAGCCCTTCGTATAGAAGAATTAAAAAAAATAACAAAGCAATGTATTGAGGAAAAAAAACGAATAGAATATCAGTATGAATATTTATTGAGTATTTTTCCTGAAATAGACATTTATGTAGATAAACCTAATTCATTAGAAATATGTAAAAATAATTTTGATAATATAGAAGATGAAAGTGATGAAGTTTCGTTATGGCTAGATAAAGATGAATATGAAAAATTACCTGAAGATATTAGAAATCAACGAGCTCTTGATAACTACATAAAATCTAATAAAAAAAGTAAATGGGATATAGGTAGAGATTATGAAATGTTTTGCTCTTATTATTTGGAAAAACAAGGTTTTGAGGTTGAAAGAATTGGAATTGAACAAAAATTAAATGATTTAGGAAGAGATATAATAGCACATAAATTAGAAAAAACATATATAATACAATGTAAATATTGGTCTCAGGAAAAATTAATTCATGAAAAGCATATTGCTCAGCTATATGGAACAACGATTCAGTACATAATTGAAAATAATAAAACAAAAGAGGAAGTCATTCCTTTGTTAGTAACAAATATACACTTGTCAGAAACTGGGAAAAAATTTGCTAACTACCTAGGTGTTAAAATTAAAGAAAATTTTATGATGCAAGATTTTCCTCGTATAAAATGCAATAATAATTATGACACATATGGATATCCAACTAAAATTTATCATTTGCCTATGGATCAACAATATGATAGAACTAAAGTAAATAAAGAAGATGGTGATTTTTATGCTTTTACCGTTGAAGAAGCTGTCAAAAAAGGGTATAGAAGAGCTAGAAAACACGTATTTTGATTTTTAAATTATCTTTTATGATGAGATTATTTTAATAAAGTTATAAAAAAATGCCCTTATTAAATCAATAAGGGCATTTTTTTATTATTCGTTGATATGAGGCATTTGTGCTTCTTCAACCAATGATGTTATAAAGTCATCTAACTTCATAACAGTTTGTTTTTCAGAGCCTAAACGACGCACAGTAACTGTTCCGTTTTCTTTTTCTTTAGCTCCGACAACTGCAATTACCGGAATTTTGGCCAAAGAATGTTCTCTGACTTTATAGTTGATTTTTTCATTGCGCAAATCCGCTTTAGCTGTCAGGCCGGCCATACGTAATTTGTTAGTTACTTCTTGAGCATATTCGTCAAATTCACTGACAATCGGAGCAACTACAACTTGTTCCGGAGATAACCACAGAGGAAGTTTGCCGGCATGATTTTCAATCAAAATACCCAAGAAACGTTCAATAGAGCCGAACAATGCACGGTGTAACATAACCGGCTGATGTTTTTCTCCGTCTTCGCCGATATATGAAATATCAAAACGTTGAGGTAAGTTCATATCAACCTGAATTGTTCCGCATTGCCATTCACGACCGATTGCATCACGCAAAATAAATTCGAGTTTAGGGCCATAGAAAGCGCCTTCGCCTTCATTAATTTCAAATTCGTATCCGTGAGATGTCAACGCATTAGACAGTGCATTTTCGCACAAATCCCAAATTTCATCTGAGCCAATTCTATAAATGCTGTCGGGACGAGTAGAAAGATAAATTTTTACGTCTTCAAAACCGAAATCTTTGTAAATATCCAAAATCAATTTCAAGGTTGTAATACATTCTTCTTCCATTTGTTCCGGAGTGCAAAAGATATGCGCATCGTCTTGAGTAAATTCTCTAACTCTCATTAATCCCATTAAAGAACCGGATGCTTCATATCGATTAACCATACCAAATTCAGCCATACGCAACGGCAAATCACGATATGATTTTATACCTTGCTTATAAACTAACAATCCGCCCGGGCAGTTCATCGGTTTTACACAAAACATTTTATCATCTTCAGTTTTACCGGAATAGTTATGAGCTCCATATTTGTCCCAGTGACCGGAAGTTTCCCACAAAACACGGTCCATAATGCGAGGAGTTGCAATTTCTACATATCCGTTGTTTTCTTGGCGGTTTCGCATATATTCAATGAGTTTTCGATATACACGATACCCTTTATCATGCCAGAAAACAGCCCCCGGAGCATATTCCGGTTCAAAATGGAATAAATCCATTTCACGGCCTAATTTACGGTGGTCACGTTTGGCAGCTTCTTCAAGCATTGTTAAATATGCATCCAAATCTTTTTTGTTTGCCCATGCGGTAGCATAAATGCGTTGCAACATTTCTTTAGTTGCATCACCGCGCCAATAGGCTCCGGCAACTTTCATTAATTTAAAGGCATCACCTATTTTTCCGGTTGACGGAACGTGAGGACCTCTACACAAATCGGTAAAGTTACCTTGTGAATACAGGGAAATAACTTCGCTTTCCGGCAAATCTTCAATCAGCTCAACTTTATAGTGTTCTCCGATGGATTTGAAATATTCAATAGCTTCATTTCTCGGCAAAACTTTGCGAGTTATTTTTTCGTCACGTTTTACAATTTCATGCATTTTCGCTTCGATTTTTTCAAAATCTTCGGTTGTAAAAGGTTCTTTTCTTGAAAAGTCATAGTAAAAACCGTTTTCAATAGCCGGTCCTATGGTAACTTGGACTTCGGGCCATAACTCTTTTACAGCTTCTGCCATAACGTGTGAACATGAGTGACGAATAATCTCTAATCCTTCTTTGTCACGTGTGGTTATGATGGTTACGGTTGCATCTGTAGTGATTGTGGTATCTAAATCTTGTAATTTGTCATTAACCCTAACCGCTAAAGCATTTTTTGCTAAACCGGCGCTAATTTTGTTGGCAATTTCAAGTCCTGAAACACTGCCTTCAAAATCCATAACACTACCGTCTGGTAATTTAATAGCAACCATATTTTTATTCCTTTTAACTTAATTCATTTTCAACAATTCATGATACACGGCAATCGTTTTATCACACATAATTTGTTTGGTAAAGTTGTCGTGTACGTTTTTTATTGCCGCTTCAGAGAATTTTTTCTTCTCTTCATCCGGCAAACTCAAAGCCCAATCCATAGCTTCTGCTAAAGATTTTGCATCATTGCTTTTGAACAAACGTCCGCTTACACCATCAACAAGATTCTCAAGAGAACCGCCGATGTTGGAAGCAAGAACGATTTTGCCCATAGCCTGTCCTTCAATAGCTGCTCTGCCGAATGCTTCCGGTTCAATAGCAGTTGAAAGAACCACATCCGACACCATTAAAAGAGCCGGAATATCAAAACTCTCTCCGATAAATTTAATACGATTTTCCACACCGAGCTTTTTAGCTGTTTCTTTCAGTTCTTCCGTATACTTTACACGTCCTTGGTCAGACCCCACAATCAAAGCATAAGCATCTTTATTCTTGAGCATAGACATTGCTTCGACCAATATATGCTGTCCTTTCCAACGAGTAATTCTTCCTACCAATGAAATTATAGGTCTGTCTTCAGGAAGATTATTTTCTTTTATTGTTCGTATAATTCTTTCTTGAGTTACGGATTTAGGGGAAAATTTTTCCACATCAACACATCGATGAATTAAACGCATTTTCGATTCGGCAACATTATAATTTTGCAACATGTGATTTTTAATATGCGTAGATATTGCAATTATCAGCTGACCGAAAGTCATAACTTTATTATAAACTTTCTTAATTCCTTTCGGACCAAGTCCGTAAGTTCCGTGAAAAGTGGTCATATATTTTACACCGGCTCGTCTGGCGGCCCAATATGCACTCCATGCGGGAGCACGAGAGCGAGCATGAACAATATTAATGCCGTTTTCTTTTATGATTTTTTCCAATTTAAGGGAATTCAGATAAAGCTTTATCGGATTCTTTGTTTTAAGCGGTAATTTAAAATGCTTAACTTTCATTTTATCAAGTTCATACTCAAGCCTTCCTCCGGCAGAAGCAACAAAATTTGTATATCCGTTTTGCTGTAAAGCTTCGGCGACTTGTATTGTTCCCCATTCAACTCCACCATGTTGTAATTCGGGTAAAACTTGTAATACTATAGGTTTTTCTTCTTTACCTTTAACCATTTTATTTCTATAATCCCTTAATGTTAGTTTAATTTAACTTTTCAGAGTAACAATATGACAAAATACACTTTTAATTCTCACTTTGCAACAGATTTTGAATATATCGAGCCTAAAAATAACAACTTAACCATAGTTTATCTGCATGGCTTTTGTTCCGATGCATGGGGGCATAAGCCTGAGGTAGTAAAAAATGTATGTGAAGAGCTTGGTTTAGGCTTTGTTCGTTTCGATTATGCCGGACACGGAAGTGATTATGAAAATTTTGCCAAAGCTGATTTTGAAGTGTGGAAAAATCAGGTTTTTGAGGTGATTGAGAATGTAGTGAAAACTGATTTTGTTATGGTCGGAGCTTCTATGGGCGGATGGCTCTCGTTATTGACCGCCATAAAATATCCTGAACGAATCAAAGGGGTGTTAGGGTTAGCCGCTGCTCCGAATTTTGTCAGACGATTTGAAAAAATAATCACCGACGAACAAAAATCAGAATTAGATAAAAACGGATACTTTAAAATTACTAATAATGATTTTACTTATACAATAACTGCAAAATTTATTGAAACGGCAAAAGCATCTTGTTTGCCTGAAGGTGAAAATTTATGGAAAATAGACTGCCCCGTTCATCTCATTCAAGGGATGAAAGATGCAAGCGTTCCATGGCAAGAAGTGTTGAAGTATGCTCAATATATTACATCTGAAAAAATAGTGATTAAATTGTTAAAAGATGCCAACCATCGTTTGAACGATGAAAAAACAGCTTCCGAAATTAGAGATTCGGTTATAAATATTGTGAATATCTGGCAATAAACTGTTCTAATAACTTATGAAATAAGATAATCTTAATAAAAAGTTAAAAAAGGAAAAAGAGTGAGTAACAGCAGATTAGATAAAACAACGATTATAACGGCATTTGTGTGTGCTATCGCAACATTTGCTTGCGGTTTTGCTTTTTGCCTTGCTCTTTTGAGCGGAAGCGGTAGTTGTTATTTTTTAGTAAAAGATTTTTTACGTTCAACCAAGGGGTATGTGCTATTTGATGAATTCAAGTCTTATGTTGGCTCCGGTTTTTCGGAAATAGTTGAGATTTTTGTTCTTTTAATGGTTGTTTTTCTTGCATTGCTATTTTTAATAAAGTTGATTTTTGTAAAACGACAAAACAAACAAAATAATATTGAAAAACAGCCGATAATAAAGATGGATGATTTTCCTGTATTGCCGAAAGAAAATGTTGCAAGTCGGTTTGTTGATGAAGCCGAAGTTGCCTCTGTTTTACGCTCATGTCATCGAAATCCGGAAGCATCAAGTTGGAGAAAATTAAATTCGTTAAATGCCGGAGTTTTGGCAAGATACCTAAAAAATGAATGTCCGCAGGTGGTTGCGATTGTTATGTCTATGCTGGAACCTAAACAATGTGCTGCTGTTCTGTCTTTGTTTAATGATTCTTTTGCCGCCGAAGTTATCAGTAAAATGCTAAATTCACATCCTGCCGACACGGATTTGGTGGGAGTAATTGGCAAAACCATAGCTGATAACATAGAAGATGAAAAGGATATTCTTCCGCATATTTCAAAAATATTCGGATATTTTGACGATAATACGGAAAGTCGCATATTATCAGCATTGGAAATAAATGATGAAGAAACAGCAAATAGCATAAAAAAGGATTTTATAACTTTTGAAGATGTGTTGTTGTTGTCTCAAAATGATATGCAAAATTTAATTTCAAAAATTAATGAGGCATCTCTTGTAATTGCATTAAGAGGGGCTTCTGAACAGGCGAGGGCACATTTTTATAACGCAATGCCGTCTCGACAGGCCGAAATAATTCGTGAAGCACTAATTCGTTTGGGGCCGATAAAACTTAAAGATATAGAAAAGGCTCAACAAGAGATAGTCAATATTTGTAAAAGAACGTATGCCGATACCTTGCGAGGAAGGTAAATGCAAGATTTTGTGCCTTTTCAATTTGATAATTTTGTAGAAGGGGACAAGACGCCCGTATTTGATTTATCTTTGAATAAAAATCAAAATGATAATCTTCTATTAAAAGACATAAATGCAAAATTGCAGATTTTGTTAGAAGATAGGAATGAACAAAATATCAAACTTATAAAAATGGTGTTGACAGAAATAGCTCCGGCTCTGGCACGAAATTGTAGTAATGAAATAATAAATGAATTTATAACTCGTCGCTTTCCAGATTTAGCTAAGCAAAAAAGACTTGATATTTATCTTCCTGAAAATGCGATATCTTCAGTAAAAGATAACTTGGAAAATTTAGCTATTCAAAATTCATTTTCCGGACATGTTCATTTACACAAAGATAGTAGTTTGTCGTTTGCAGAATGTAAAATTATTTGGGGAAATGACGAAGAGGTCTTTTCAACAGAACAAATATTGGATAGAATACGAGAGCAGTTGAACGGAGTTTTAGAAAATGAATAATTTAGGCGCTGTTGCAAATGTTTGTGTTAAAGTATCTGCTGTTATCGGAAAAACAGAGTTAACTTTAGCTCAGCTCGTTGATATAAAAGAAGGTTCGATTATTGAGTTGGATAAAAAAGTTGGAGAAACCGTTGACATTTATGTAAACGATATGCTGGCTGCTAGAGGAAAACTCATTCTGGCCGGAAAAGAATTGGGCATAAGTCTTACCGAAATTTTAGTTGATGGTGGCGATTTATGAAAATAAAAAAATTTGTTTCAACAGATATGTCATCAATTTTATCCCAAGTTAAAAGAGAGTTGGGAGAAGATGCGGTTATTATATCGACTTCTGTTTTGAGCGATGGGAGAATGGAGTTGATAGCTGCTCTTGATACTCAGGATATATTATATGATGAAGAGGAAAAAATATACGAAAGCTCTTCAACATATAATGATTCATATATAAGAGAATGTCTTGCTTATCATGAACTTACGTCAACATCTGAAGCCGCGATTCTTTCCACCTGTCGAAGCATTGCTTCCGAAAGAAGAATAATACAAGATAAAGATATTTTAACCGAGGCATTTAATCGTCTTCTAAACTATGGTAATTTTTTTACCGGTTCAAGCAATATAAAGATGTTTATAGGAATGCACGGAAGTGGAAAAACAACAGCAGTGGCAAAATTAGCAACTTTAGCAAAAATTCGCAATATTCCGGTTTCGATTATCAGTGTGGATAATGTGAGAGCCGGAACTAATAATCAATTAAAAGCTTTTGCCGATATACTAAATTTTGATTTTGAGTTTATTAAACAACCGGAAAAAATGTTTGATAAAATACTATCTGCACAATCAGAAAATAAAATGATTTTAATAGATACTCCCGGAATTAATCCTTTTTATTCTGATGATGTAAAACATTTACAATCTTTTTGCGGAGCTGTTAATTGTGATAAAATTCTCACTATAGACAGTGGTATGAACGCAAATAATGCAGTTGATGTAACAGATATTTTTAAAGATTTAGGTGCTAATTGGTTGTTGCCTCTCAAATTTGACGTTAATCGTCGTATTGGAGCAATGCTCTCAACGGCAATTATTTGTGGTTTGCAAATAGAATATGCCGGAATAAGTTCTAAAATAGCCAATGGTTTGGCTAAAATAAGCAGCTCTTCATTAACTAGAATTATTACGGAGTAATTGATTGATGAGTGAAGAGTTACGAATAGCACCACGTAGTGAAATAGGAAATATATTCCCTTCTCATAATAATATGTTGGCAATAGCTTCGGGTAAAGGTGGTGTTGGCAAAACATGGTTTTCCATAACATTAGCCCATGCCTTAAGCGGATTAAAGGAAAAAACATTATTGTTTGACGGTGATTTAGGACTGGCCAACATAGACATACAATTAGGTTTGATGACTTCACATGATTTAGGCTGTGTGGTTACAGGGACAACAACACTAAACCAAATAGTTCATCATTATGATAAGGCTCGCATAGATATAATTGCGGGGCGCTCTGGTTCTTCTGGGCTTGCAACAATGCCTGTAGGCAGGTTGCAGATTCTGGCAGAAGATTTGTCTCTTCTCTCCTCAAGTTATGATAAAGTTATACTCGATATGGGAGCCGGTATAGATAAATCGGTACGTATCTTGTCGGGAATGGCCGGACATATTATTGTTATGTGTACCGATGAGCCGACTTCACTAACCGATGCTTATGCTCTCATAAAGATTATGTCTTTACAATATCCGAAATGTAAAGTTTCGGTGGTAGTGAATCAGGCGGATAATTTGCAAGAAGGACGTCGTACATACGATATATTATGCAAGGCTTGTCAAACTTTTTTGAAAATTGCACCTCCATTACTGGGCGTTATCAGACGCGATGCCCGTATCAGAGATGCAATTAGAAATCAAATGCCCTTAATATCTCGTTATCCGACTTCGGAAGCGGCCGCTGACGTAATAAACATTGCTCGAAAGTTGATGGAAAAATGAAAGATTCTCTAGGTTACTATAACATATTGGAAGTTGATGGTTTGGCAGATGCACAAACTATCAAAATTAAATATCGTGATTTAGCTAAACATTGGCACCCTGATTCGAATAAAAGTGAAAATGCAATGGAACATTTTCAAAAATTATCGGTGGCTTATGATGTATTAAAAAATGAAAAAACTCGTCTGATTTACGATTTGTTGAGCGAAATTTATGGCTCATCTAATTTTCCTGATATGAATAATTTGAGCATACTTAAAGATAAATTTAATAATGAAAATCCTTTAGTGCGAGTTGTAAATCTACAAAAAATTGTCGGCAAAATCATAAAATACACAGCAGAAGAAGATAAACTTGTATGTACTTATGACCAAGCTAAGCAAGAAGTTTTACGCTATTCTCTTTCCAATTGGTTTTTAGGTTGGTGGCATCCGAAAGCTTTCATGCGTAATATCAAAGCAATAATCGGGAATATAAAGAATATTGGTAATAATAACTATGATAACTTGGTCCTTTTAGTTCATAATGCAATTGCATATCATCAAGAAAATAAGGACAATCAAGCTATGTTATCTGCCATACAGGCACTGAATTATGCTGATGAACATCAGCAAGAACTTATAAAAAGATTTTTAAAAGAAATAAATGTTCCTGTTTATAACAAAAAAATTCCACAATGGAGACTTGGGGCATTACGTTTATATCAATATATAATTCCTTTTTTGCTCCTCTTGGCAATATCCTATCCGTTTGTACAGCATTATAATATGCTTCGATATATGAAAAAAGAAAACAAAATCACATATTTTCAGAAGGTCAAATATGATAGCGGAGCCGAATTTGTTGATGATGTTGTTGTTTCTAAAATTTATCAGATTCCTATTGATGTCAATGACAATAGTAAATTATATCATTTGACTGATAATACAGATATTATGTACGGACCGGGTAAAAAATTTGATGTATTGAAAAAAGGTAGAAAAGGTCAGACGGTCAGAGTAACCGGTTTTACGCCGGATAAAAGTTGGTATCGTATTATGATTGATAACGGGGAAATGGGCTTTGTAGAAAAAACTTATCTGAAGCAAGGTATGGAAACAGAACCTCCCTACGGAAGCAAAATCATTCCCGAACCATTATAAGTTTTATTTTTAATATTATATCAAAAAACCCGCTTTGTTTTCAAAGCGGGTTTTGTTGAAAACAATCAAATAAGATTATTTTTTCTTCAAAGCTTCACCCAAAGCATCTCCTAAAGAAGAACCTGAAGTTGTATTAGAATATTCTTCTAATGCTTTCTTTTCTTCTTCAATTTCGAGAGCTTTGATAGACAAGCCAAGTTTACCTTTTTTCTTTTCTACAGAAGTAACTTTGGCTTCTACAACATCACCTTCTTTGAAGTTGCTCAAATCTTGACCGGCTTTGTCTTTAGACAAGTCAGCTTTTTTGATGTTAGCAGAAACACCGTTTACTTCAACAACAATGCCGTCTTCAGCAACTTCGGTAACAGTAGCTTTTACATTGTCACCTTTTTTGAAGCCATCTAAAGCTGTAGCATTAGCATTTTCTGTAAGCTGTTTAATACCGAGGCTGATGCGTTCTTTTTCAACATCAACGTCAATAATTTTAGCTTGGATTTCTTGGCCTTTTGTATATTCTTTAACAGCTTCTTCACCGGCAACATCCCAAGAGATGTCAGACAAGTGAATCATACCGTCGATTTCGTCGTTCAAACCAATGAACAAACCAAATTCGGTAATGTTCTTGATTTTACCTTCGATAACAGTGCCGACCGGATGTTCTTCAACATAAGCAGCCCAAGGATTAGCTGTGCATTGTTTGATGCCGAGACTAATTCTTCTCTTTTCTTCATCAACTTCAAGAACTTTAACTTCAACTTCTTGAGATGTAGAAACGATTTTACCCGGGTGAACATTTTTACGAGTCCAGCTCATTTCTGAAACGTGAACTAAACCTTCGATACCATCTTCGAGTTCAACGAATGCACCATAATCAGTAATGTTTGTAACTTTACCTTTGCATACATCGTCAACATGAAATCTTTCAGCAACATTTTGCCATGGATCATTTTCGAGTTGTTTCATACCCAAGCTGATGCGTTGGTTATCTTCATTGAATTTGATAACTTGAACTTTGATTGTTTGACCAACAGTCAAAACTTCAGCTGGGTGATTAATTCTCTTCCAAGAAATGTCTGTAACGTGCAACAAGCCGTCAACACCACCCAAGTCAATGAATGCACCATAATCGGTAATGTTTTTAACAACACCGTCAAGGATAGAACCTTCTTTGATAGCGTCGATTAATTCAGCTCTTGATTCAGCACGTGTTTCTTCGAGAACAACACGACGAGAAACAACGATATTGCCTCTAACCTTATCCATTTTCAAAATTTGGAACGGTTGAGAAATACCCATCAACGGAGAAATATCACGAATTGGGCGGATATCAATTTGAGAACCCGGCAAGAAAGCAATAGCACCGTTCAAATCAACAGTGAAACCACCTTTAACACGACCGAAGATAACACCGTTAATGCGTTCGCCGGCGTTCATAGCTTTTTCGAGATCTAACCAAGCTTCTTCACGACGAGCTTTTTCACGAGATAATACAATATTGCCATCTCTGTCTTCATAACGATCAACATAAACTTCGATAACGTCACCGAGGTTCAATTCCGGATTTTGACCAAATTCACGAACAGGGATGCGACCTTCTGATTTGAGGCCGACATCAACCATAATGAAATCCGAAGTAATTTTTACGATTGTACCCTTAACTACAGAACCTACAAGGCTCTTTTCACCCATTTGTTCGTTTAACAAATCAGCAAATACTTCATTAGTTTCTGGGATTTGAAATTCTGTATTCATATAAATAAAACAATTCTAAAATGCCAACCCGAGATAAAATAGGGTGGACTTGTGCGTAGTTAAAAATCCGATAATAACGCACCATATTTATCAGACTAGCTCTTTTATACATATAAATATTTATTTTTCAAGACTTTTTTATCTGTTTTCGATAATTTTGCAGGCTTTTTCAAAAACTTCTTCAATAGACATATCAGATGTGTCAAAATGAATGGCATCTTGAGCCGGTTGACTGCCTTCACGAGCATAGTCACGAGCATCACGTTCTATTGTTTGCTCTAACACTTCTTGATAATCTGCTTTTTGTCCTTTCGATTCGTATTCTTTGAAACGGCGCATAGCTCTAACTTCGGGAGATGCAGTTACAAAAAATTTAATATCGGCATGCGGGCAAATAACTGTTCCTGTATCTCTCCCGTCATAAATAGCACCATCAGCTTTGCTTCCGTCTGCAAAGACCGGATTTTGAGAAAAATTTTGTTGCATTAACAATAGAGCGGAACGAACTCCGGGCATTGCAGCTACGGAAGAAGCCGCCTTACTCCCTTCTAAAGAGCGAAAATCGGGATTTTTTGACAATTCAATCATGCGAGGAAAAGTTAAAGACTGAGCTAATTTTTCAGCTTTTTCAACATCATCAAGCGAATTTTTAGCTAAAATCATTTCCAGTCCGACAGCTCTATACACCATACCGGTATCAAAATAGGCCAAATTATATTTCAAAGCCAATTTAGAAGCTAAAGTTCCTTTTCCTGCTGCGGCAGGTCCGTCAATTGTTATAATCATATTTATTTTCCCGTAACGAAAACTTAACTATCACAAGTTATATTACTTATCAAATCAAACACAAGTTTATTGATATATTTATACAGAATTTATTTATGGAGACGGGATTGCCGAAAACATCAAAAATCAGAATTTTTGCCGATGTTGAATTAGTAAAAGGCAATAAAGTAGAACTCAAATCGGAACAAAGTCACTATCTTGTTTCGGTTATGCGTTTGCAATCCGGAGATAATATTTTGGTGTTCAATGGTAAAGACGGGGAATTTGATTGTACTTTATTCGTAGAAAGCAAAAAAACGGTAATTATTGAAATAAACGAACAAACCAGAAAATTTGAAGCAGTTCCCGATATATGGTTGTTATTTGCCCCATTGAAAAAAGATCGTACTGATTTTGTAATAGAGAAAGCAACTGAACTCGGAATTGCAAAAATTGTTCCGGTAATTACCAAATATTCTATATCCGATAAGGTCAAAACCTCCCGTTATCAAACACAAGCCACCGAAGCGGCAGAACAATGCCGCCGCTTAGATGTTCCAATAATTGATGAGGCAATAAATTTTGATAAATTGCTAAATACTTGGGACGAAAAACGAACACTTTATTATATGGACGAAACTCTTGCCGGACAGCCTGTCTATGAAGCTTTTTGCAATACTTCGGCTCCACTTGCTTTTTTAATCGGACCCGAGGGAGGTTTTAGTGAACAAGAGTTAAATATTTTACGTTCAAAAAAATACACAAAGGGTGTAAAATTGGGAGAACGTATTTTACGAGCAGAAACAGCAGCCTTATCTGCTATCAGTTGTTGGCAAGCTTTAAGCGGAGATTGGAAACAATAAAATGACAAAGAAAAAAATAGCAATAAATCCGGCGCCTATTCCGCCATATCAGAAAGAATTTTACAGTTGGTTATATGAAAGTAATCGTCTTACAAAGTTGTTTGACAGACAATGGTTGCTAAATCTGTTGAGTTTCGGCTATAATCATAAATTGGCAAAATCAGTGCTTGATGAAGTTGTATCTCATTCAAAAGTATTGCAAATGGGGGTAACTTTTGGTGAACAAATGAATGATTTGGCCGACAAAATAGGTGTTTATGGAAAATATGATGTTGTTGATGTCAGTACGACACAACTTCGCTATGTTCGTAATAAATATCGTTTTATATACCCATATATGAATTTTATTAACCGAGATGCGCTAGAGCCATTTACCGAAAAATATGATGTAGTAATATGTTATATGTTGTTGCACGAACTTCCCTTGCCAGCAAAAAGTCGATTGATAAATCAGGCTTTATCCGGACTTACTCCAGGAGGAAAAGCTATATTTATAGATTATAATAATATGGTTTGGTGGCATCCTCTAAAATGGTTTGTTAAAATGTATAATCGTTTATATCAGCCTTTTGCCGAAAGAATGTGGCAAACCGAAATTAAAGATTATGTTACGGACAGACAGCAATTTGAGTGGCGGAAAACAACATATTTTGGTAAAATGTATCAAAAAGTCGTAGTTACCAAAAAAAGCAGTTTATTTTAATATTGAGTATCATTTTACATAAAACAAAAATGACACCGATTCTTGTCGATGTCATTTTACGCTATTTTTTTAATTCAATAAGCTATATTCTGGTTATGTATTGTTTTTTTGCTTTAAGAAATACCATAACACCCAAAGGAATTGTTACGGCATACAGCAATGACAATGAACTCAATACTAACCAAGGCATGCTAAACACAAGAGTTGCCCCAAAAACCAAAATAACGATTAGAGGAATTACCATATAAGTAGGAACTTTCAGTTTTTTAGTAGATATTGTCGGAATACGACTAATCATAAGCATTGCAACAATGAACATAACCATACTGCAAAACCAATCGCTACGTAAAAAATCGACTTCAGGAAATTCAAAGCTAATCATAATTGGCAAAATACCCAAAGCAGCTGCAGCCGGAGCCGGAACTCCAATGAAAAAATTATCCCAATAGCTTGGTTGAGGTTCTTCTTCAAGCATTGTATTGAAACGAGCCAAACGCATTGCCATACAAATAGCAAACAATAAACAGAAAAACCACCCGAACTTTGGAAAATCGTATAAGGTCCAACGATACATTAAAATTGCGGGACTGACGCCAAAGCTTACAAAATCGGATAACGAATCTAACTCTGCTCCGAATTTTGTTGAGCCTTTGAGCATACGAGCAACACGTCCGTCAAGTAAATCAAAAAATGCTGCCAAAAAAATACAAATTATTGCGTGAGTATATAAATCTGCAATAGCGTATTTTATAGATGTTATTCCTGCGCAAACAGCTAAGGTTGTTACCATATTCGGAATAATTTTTCGAATAGGCAAAGATGTAAGCTTTTGTTTGGAAAGCTTCAATTTAGAATTGATATTTTCCATTATCTGCTTTCTCCCATAGTTTGCGGAGCAGAAGATGTTAAGTTTGCAATAATTGTTTCACCGGCAATCATCGTTTGTCCCAAACATACTTGAGGTTCAACACCTTCCGGTAAATATACATCCAAACGAGAACCGAATCTGATTAAACCGAAGCGTTCTCCAGCTTTATACACAGTTCCTTTTTTAGCAAAACATAAAATACGGCGAGCAACAAGACCGGCAATTTGAACAAATGCAATATCTTTTCCGCAATCGGTTTTCATTGCTAAAAGTTGACGTTCATTGTCTTTGCTTGCTTTATCCAGAGTCGCATTAAAGAATTTTCCTTTAATGTATGATGTTTTTGTAATTGTTCCGTTGGCAGGAGCACGGTTTACGTGAACATTAAAAACGCTCATAAAGATACTGACACGGGTATATTCTTCTTTTTCCATGCCCAATTCTTTCGGGCCGTTAATTTTGGTAATCATTTGAACTTTTCCGTCTGCCGGAGAAACAACTACATTGTCAATTTGCGGAGTAACACGTTCAGGATCACGGAAAAAGAAATAGCACCAAACAGTTAAAACAATACCGATTACGCCTAAAGGTTCCCACAACAATGCTAATAACGCTGTTATTAAAGCAAAAGCTGCAACAAACTTCCAGCCCTCTTTATTAATGTGAGGGAAAGCATAAGGAATGATGCTGTTGCGTAAAAAGTTTTTGAGATGAGTTAAATCAAATTTTTTCATAAATTTTATCCTTTCTGTTTGTCACGCAGCACCGAAACGTTGTTTCTGTCATGTGCGGACAACAGGATATAAACATATTTTTAAATTTTTTTCAAGTTTAGTCTTGCAATTATAAAAAAATAATGTATAACCTATCCTAGATTTTGCGCTTGTGGCGGAACTGGTAGACGCTGCAGACTTAAAATCTGTTGGGAGCAATCCCGTGCCGGTTCGATTCCGGCCTAGCGCACCAATTTGGAGAGGGTTGGCAAAATTTTTTGCTAACCCTTGATTTTTAAGGCTTTGCGTCGGTTCGATTGATTTCAAACACCCAATTTGGAGATATTCGTTATTATTTGCTTGTAAGCCTTGCTCTGCTTGCTTTTGCATCGGTTCGTGTAATTTTGCAACTTGTTCCGACAAAATGTTATTATCCACAAATTCACTAAACGGAAATTTTAGTTTATAATTCAACTTCCCTTCATTCAAAGTAAGCTTTTCAAAAACAAATTTAAGCAATAATCTTTTTAACTCTATATTTTGCGACTTCTCAAAAATATACTCTATTTGTGTAGCTATATCTAACAATTCCAAAATTGTTTCATCAAAACTTTTATCCGCTTTTTCATGTGCTGAAACCTTGTTTTTTAAACGATTCATTTGTAATTGTATGTCGTTACGTTTGGCATCAAATGTTTCTCTATCCAATTCACCGTCTAAACGTAAATCAAATAATTTATCCATTTTTTGTTTCAGTTTATCTTGCTCGCCTCGAAGCCTACAAAAGCAAAGACATGGATTTGGTCAACAAACTAGCAAAAGAGATTGGGTGATTTCAAACCGTTACAATTTGTAACGGTTTGACTACAATTTGTAGCCAATTGCCTGTAAAACAATATTTTTTAATTTCTTAATAAAATAGAAACATTCAATTGTATACAATATGGTAAATTACACAGCTCTTAACCACAATATGGATTTTATTATGACTAATATATTTAACGAAATAAATAACCTTTCCCTTTTTTCACAAGAAGAAAAAAACAATTTAATTTCTCGAATTAAAACAAAAGAAATAAAAGGTAAAGAACAAAATTATATTGAATGCCTTGTGCGGAAAAAGGAGATTGTTTTAACTCCGGAAGAAACTGTTCGTCAGCTATACTTGGCAAGACTCATAAATGATTATGGCTATGAAATTTCTCGTATTAAACTTGAGCATGCTATCCATTTTGGGCGTGAGGTTAAACGTGCGGATATTGTCATTTTTGAAAAAGAACGCCCAACGACAGAATATATTGTGGTAGAATTAAAGAAAGACAAAGAAAAAGAAGGTAAAGAACAGCTAAAAAGCTATTGCAATGCTACTGGTGCATCTATTGCTATTTGGACTAATGGTTCTCAAATATCTTATTATAATCGAAAAGATCCAAATTATTTTGAAGAAATAACAGAAATACCTACTTCTTCACAAACACTAAAAGATATATTGGATGAAAAATTTACTCTTAAAGATTTAATTATTAAAGATAAAATATTAAAAGAGGGAAAAACATTAAAGCAAATTATTTTAGATATGGAAGATGAAGTCCTCGCCAATGCCGGTGTAGATGTTTTTGAAGAATGTTTTAAATTAATCTTTACAAAGCTTTATGATGAAAAGCTTAGTAATGATGACAAATTAAAGATTAATTGGAAAATAGAAGAACTAGCAGGTGATGAATTAAATGATCTTGAATATAGCAAATATCTAGAACTTGTAAAACAAGTAGATGATTGCAGGTTTCGTTGCTTAGAGTTTAGAAATAAAGGTGAAACAGATTTAGAATTAAAAAAACGTATACAAGATTTATTTGATAAAGCTAAAAGACAATGGAAAGGTGTTTTCTCAGATGATGCAAAAATAAATTTAGCACCTTCACACTTGTCTGTTTGTGTGTCCAGTATTCAAGACATTAAGTTATTTAATTCCAATTTACAGGTAATAGATGAAGCCTTTGAATATTTGGTAAGCAAATCAGCTAAAGGAGAAAAAGGTCAATATTTCACTCCTCGCCATGTAATTGACATGTGTGTTAAGATGCTTAATCCTAAAGCTGGAGAACATATGATTGACACAGCTTCGGGCTCATGCGGTTTCCCTGTACATACAATATTCAAAATTACAGGTAAACTATTTTCTAACACAGATATACCAGCAGAACAAAAAGAAAATATACTAAAAATATTTGGAATTGATTTTGATGAAAAAGTTGTTCGTGTATCAAGAACCTTAAATTTAATTGCAGGTGATGGTAATACTAATGTTTTGCATCTGAATACATTAGATTATGACAGATGGGTTGAAAATACAAAATCAATTGAATGGAATAGAGTTTATGGAGAAGGATTTGAACGCTTAAAGGAATTAGGAGTTACAAGGGGAAATAACAAAGAATTCAAATTTGAATTATTAATGGCAAACCCTCCATTTGCTGGAGATATTAAAGAAACTCGTATTTTAACAAAGTATGATTTGGCTTTTTCTGAAGATAAAAAAGGAACAAAGAAACAAAAAAATAAAGTTGGTAGAGACATTTTATTTATAGAACGTAATCTTGATTTTGTTCGTCCAGGTGGTCGGCTAGCTATTGTTTTACCACAAGGTAGATATAATAATACTTCAGATAAAGATGTCAGAGAATATATTGCAGACAAAGCAAGAATTTTGGCTGTTATTGGTTTAGATGTAAATACTTTCAAGCCACACACAGGAACAAAAACAAGTGTGATTTTCTTGCAAAAATGGAATGATGATAATTCCGATCCAAAATATTATTGCCCACATAAAGATGATTATCCGATATTTTTTGCTGTTTCAGAAAAAAGTGGCAAAGATAATTCTGGTGAGTATGTTTATATTAAAGATGAAACAGGAAGAAAGAGGACAGATAAACACGGGCACTTCATAGTAGAGCATGATTTACACAACCAAAATGGTGAGCTATCGGACGGAATTGCCGAAGCATTTATCGAATTTGCAAAATCTGAAAATTTAAGCTTTTGGAGCGAAGATTAATGAAGAATAGAGTGGTTTCATTTGATAAAATTTTAGGTGATTCTGTTTTAAGGTTAGAAGCTGAATTTTGGGTTGCAATGCCCAGTAGGCAAATAGGATATATTGGTAATGATATAATAGAGTTCTCGCAATATGGAACTTCAAAAGAATTAAATGATGAGAAAAAAGGTTTTCCTATATTACGCTTGAATGAATTTGATGGTTATTTTATCGGGCAACCACAAAAATATTGTGATTATATAGATAATGAAACATATGACTTGTTAAAGCTAAAAAAAGACGATGTATTGATTTGTAGGACAAATGGAAACCCTAATTATGTTGGAAAAGCAGCAATTGTCACTAATAATACGGATTATGCATACGCTTCATATTTGTTTAAAATAAGACCCAAAGTTAAAATGATAAACTCCTCTACATTAACCATATATCTCAATTCAAAATATGGAAGAAATGAAATTAATAAATATTCTATGGTTAGTAATCAGTGTAATTTTAGTCCTGCAAAATTTAGAGAAATATTCATACCTAAATTTAATTTAAGATTACAAAAAAATGTTGAAAAAATAGTTTATAAGTCAGCACAACTAAAGGAATGTTTTGAAAATTCATATCAATTTTCGGAGAAGCTTATATTAAAAAAATTAAATTTACTAAACTGGCTACATCAACGCAAATCTTCATTTATCAAAAACTTTTCTGATGTACAATCAGCAAATCGTTTAGATGCTGAGTATTTTCAACCTAAATATGATGAATTGATTGATAAAATTAAGTCTTATCCGCATGGTTGGGATACATTGGAAAATTTAATTAAATTAAGGGATAAGAATTTCTCACCAAAAGATGAAACAAAATATACTTATATTGAATTAGCAAATATTAATAATAATGGTAGCATCAGCGATACAGCTCTAGAAATAGGCAAAAATCTTCCAACTCGTGCAAGAAGAATAGTTAAAACTGGAGATGTTATTGTTTCTTCAATTGAAGGTTCTTTGAATAGTATTGCTCTGATAACTCCTCAATACGATAATGCGTTATGTTCAACTGGTTTCTATGTAATGCATTCAGATGAATTTAATCCTGAGACTTTATTCTGTTTAATGAAATCTGTTGTAGGTCAGATGCAATTAAAAAAAGGATGTTCAGGCACGATATTAACAGCAATTAACAATGATGAGCTATCTAAAATAATTCTTCCTAGGATAGATAACGAAACGCAAAATAAAATAAAAGAAAAAATATCAGAAATGTACGAGAGTATGCAGAAATCTAAACAACTTCTTGAAATTGCAAAGCACGGCGTAGAAAAAGCTATTGAAGAAAACGAAGATATTGCTATGCAATGGATAGATGAACAATTAAAATTAATCGGAGTGACTTTATAATGCCACACTATAAAGAAGAATGGCGTAAAAAAGCAACCATTGACTATTATTCTCATTTTTTAGCACTGTGGGTTGGGTTTAATTCCTGGTACAAAGAAATGTATACAGAATACGAATACAAATCATCAAAAGGAAAGACTGTCAAAAATAAAAAAGATTGTCATTATATTGAGATCATTCAGACAGTATTCTCCAATCCGACAAATGAATTATATGATAAATTTGAAAATCTTCTTTATACCTCTTCTAAACAAGCAGATGCATTTCGTACCGATTTAACAGGCTTATATTTTGCATTAAATAGCTGTACATCGCTATTTTATGAAGAAACAAGAAGAGAAGAACAAGTTAAAGTCAATATTACCTTTGAATATGTGAAGATTCCGAGCAATAAAAAAGCAATAAATTTATTTGAGATCACTTTGGATAATGAAGAAGATTCAGAATATGCAGAATTTGATCAAAAAATAACTATTGCTGAAAGAGAAATTACGGTTTCTGATGAAGACTTTTTTGCTGCAATTATTGAAATTTTATATAAAACAAGATGTTGCTTGGTACATGGAACAATGAATCCGGAAGATGATGAAAATCACGAAGTTGTTAAATATTGTTATAATATTCTTTTAGCTCTAATAGGATAAAACAAAAAGAGCGGCATATCTAAATGTCGCTCTTTCTAGTTATGCTTTTTCATAACTCTTAGTCCTTTCAAGCAATCTTTACCTTAAATAGTATTGATTGCGAATGTTTTGTTTTGCTTGATATAGCAAAATTTCTGTTAAAACGCAGTTCGCTGCAATATAGCATACATCTGCAGGTGTTCTAGCTTGAGTGATATCATAGCAAGTTTTAGCTCTTGATACCCAAGATAGTACAGTTAACAATTCTAACACATTTCTCAACCTCCAATCAGAACCTAGATTTGATATAACACAACAATATATTGTGCTTTATCGGATTCGTAATACATTATATTGAAAAAAATTTCGATTGTCAATTTAACTAAATCAAACATTTACTATACTTTAGTATAGTTTTTTAACATCCTCTCCACATCCTCCAAATCGATACCTTTTGATGACAAAACGGACATCAAAGTTTCTAGTGCGTTTTTGTAGTTATCTCGCTCATTTTCTAGGGATTTGATACGGATTTGAGCCTCATTTAGCTCATTTTTATAGTAGTTTGCCCATTGCTCTTGGTCTTGGGCATCGTGTTTTAGCATATTCTTTTTAATGTTACCCATATTAACACCGTCTAAGGGCGTAAATTAGCATCCGGAGAGCGATAATTGTCTTCTGCCCTTATCATCACAAGATTTTATCAAATACCCCTCTCTGATGAGTTTATTGACCATAACTTTGGTTGATGAAGTTTTACAGCAAATCGCCTTTGCCAGCGTCTCGTTTGTCATAAAAAATTTGAAGTTGCGATTGGTTTTATAGCCGATATATGTTAAAATTAAACGCTCTGTAATAGTGAGCTTTCTTTGTCTTTCACTCATTTTAATTCCTTTAATATGTGTTTTAACATGAGTATTTATAGGCAAATTTTACGCTTTGTAATTTTAACAAAAAATGCTGCCGGAAATGAATATTTCCACCTAAAACCTCAGCGGAAATGAATATTTCCACTAAAATGCCAAATGGAAATGAATATTTCCGATATCGGAAACGGTTATTTCCTTATGCGGAAACGGATATTTCCACTTGCGGAAACAGATATTTCCGCCGCACTTTGCTAAAACTGTTGATACACAAGGGATTGAGAGCTGTTTTTTGCTCCTATAATATAATTATAATAGAAATAAAATAGCTATTATAATAGCAAAATTTGTTTTGATTAAAATAGCAAGCATAAGGAAATCAAAGGGATTTAACTCACTTAAAATAAAAAAAGTGCAATAGGAATTCCCATCGCACTTATTTGTTAAAAAACATATTAATGAAGTAAAAGGCAATTATCTAACTTCACATGTATTTATCAGTTAATTTAGCGAATTTGTTAAAATAAAAAATTACAAGTTGTAATGATAAATACATTTGTAATGAAGAAAAAGGAGCAAATATGTTAACTTTCAATCCCGAAAACCAGACCTATTCAAAACTAATTCATATTGATGAATTCCCTGAAATGCAAAAGAAAATGGAACAGATTGCCGAGCGAGTGAAGAACGCACCGGTGTTTCCGGTAGCTAATTATGAAAGCGAAGCGGAGCTTTGCATTGATTGCGTTGATGAGATACAAAAGATGATTGAGACAGAAAACTTCCAAATTAACACACCAATAAACCGCCGAAGAGCTACACTTTTCTTGGTTGCTTGCTACTTTTGCTCTACCATAGAGCCAATTAAGTATCTGCTTGAACAAGGAAGTGAAATCAACCGAACCGATATATTTGGCTATAATGCAATAATGTCAGTGATTTTGAACGAAAATATGACTGATGAACAAAAACTAGATGTAATTCAGATGTTAATTGACAAAGGCTGTGATGTAAATTGGCTCAATTACCAACGAGAAACAGCACTTCTCATCGCTTTGGAACGAATTGAAATAGATATCGCTAATTTGTTTAGATAATGGTGCAGTAATTTATAAGGAATAGAAAAAAGGAGTAGAAATTCTACTCCTTAATATTTTAATTATTCTGACAGAGGTGTCATGTTTACAGTAGCAATTTCATCTAAATGGTACATTTCCCCAGTTATTGGGTCTACTATAAACCAACCAATTAATCCTCCAAATACAATATTTCCAAACCAGTACCAATTACTAACATGATAATCTATGGGTGTATATTGAGTTGAATATCCTTTTTTAGATGCCTTAATAAGATATTTTTCAGGATTAAAGTAACCTGTTTTTGCAGTTTTTAAATATACTGTTGCAGGTGTTTTGCCTTTATAAACAACAGCTCCTTGAGAGTTTGTGACTTCAATGTTAACATCTTCTACATTTGATTGAATTGGAACTATTTGTGAACCATCACGCATAATGCTAGCACATCCAGACAAAGCCAATACAAATAATAAAATTTTAGAAAATTTTTTCATGTTCTAGTCCTTTTAGCTATATAACTTATGGAACTAGTCTAAACATAAGAAATAAAAAGATTCAACAATTTTATTGTATTAGTAGCGATTTAATCACACCTTGTAACACCAACAGAATTAGTCCTACATTTGGTTTTCTTACCGTTTTGGTCGGTGTAGGTTGTAACGCCCAATGAATTTGTGCGAGATTTGATAACTCTACCATTACTATCTTTACAAGTTGTAACCCCCAAAGAATTGGTAGAGCAACGCATATCAGCCCAAGCCGAGCCGACACAAAGCATACAAATCAAAGCAATTACATACGGCATAAAATTATCCTCTTTTACCCCAAATATAACGAACAGGATTTCGTGTACCATCTATCTTAAATGAGTTTTTTTTATTTACATATTGTGAATATTGAGACGAAACATCAATACCTTCAAACAACCAACGTTTCTTTCCTTTTTCATCAATTTCTGAATGCCATTTAATAGGTTTATAAACAGCTCTAAATACTTTGTGATACTCACTAATTACCAACTCAATGTCTTTTATTTTATTATCACTTAATTTCCAGCTTTTTCGTGTCGCCTCATAAACATCTTTGGCTGTTTTATAGGTTTTGTTTATATTAACAATCAAACAATTATGAAAAATATCTTCTTCTGTTATATCATCAACACAATAAAAGGCTTCAATTTCAGATATTGATTTCATACCGTTATCAAGAGAATGATATCCACCCATAATATTTAATAAATTTCTATCATTCCAAGCTTTTGAAGAGAAAATATCAATCAATGCGGCTTCTAAATGAAATGCTTCAATTTCTGTTAGACCATGTCTAATGATAAATTTTTGAACATTTGCTCCTGATGACTTTATGTCCGCAATTCGTTTGTTTTTCTCTTTTTCTGCAACTTCTTGTTCGTGAGCAAATACTCTATTACCACAACCTTTGCCAATATAGAATATTTGTTTATTGCGAGAATCAATTAAACAGTATACATAATAATCAATACTTTCTATTGTAGTTTTAGAAAATTCAATAACATCAGACATCAAATATCTCCTAACATCATCATCTTACAAGCTATATAACGAAAAAACAAAGAAAAAAGTTCAGTTTATGCTATAATTTATAGTTTTTTTAACAAAATACATTTTATGCTTAAATATAGTTTTATCCGAATAGGAAAATATAATGAATTTTATAACACAAGAAACAGCAAATAATATTGACTTAATCCGTAAAATTTTGGCTGATAGCGGTTTTACAAAAATTAAGAATATCATACGCTTACAAAGTGGTTCACGCTCGGTGGCTTATTATGCCGATGATTATATTGTCCGATTTCCAAAAGCTGAAATCATTTGGCAAACTATGCAACGCGAAAAAGCAATTATTGAAACAATATATCCAAATTTAACACCATATTTTGAAAATAAAATACACAAAATAGAGCTGGTTAACGGAATACATCCATTTTCTGTATCTAGACGTTTTTATGGCAAAATTTGCGATGGACGACCGGAAAGCGAATATGCTGTGCTATATCAAAACTTAGCACCACTACAACAGGTTAAATTGGCTGAAGACATAGCAAACTTCTTTAATTTAATTCATCAAATTGATTACACACAAATCAATATTTCTGAACCCAACGAAGCTATTGATAATTTGGATGTAACTACAAAAGAAAATTTTGATTATAAAAAAGTAAGGGAAGCTTTGTTAAAACATCATATAGATTTAGACGATTACAAATTAACATCACCAAATACAGAAAAAGCCTTTTGCCATAATGATTTAAGCGGAAGTAATTTGTTACTTAACCCTCAAAATGATGATGTATTAGAAGGGATTATAGACTTTGGTAATGCAATCGTTATACCTAAATATCAAGAGTTTTTTCCTCTTTACAAAATACACCGTAAGCTTGCTATAGACACCCTAACAGAATACAATAAACTGACAACGTCTAAAATAGAACAAAAACAAATAGATTTTATGGTTTTATGCTACATTGGATACGGTTTGTCACAAAACACAGACAATCCGTCCCCATATTTTATAAAACTGTTAAAATTATTTATAGGATAAAACTAATGAACTACAAATTTGGTGTTTACGGCGATAGTATTGCATTTGGTTATGGCAACAATAATCAAAGCTGGTTTGATGAGCTTTATTTAGGAAATGAAGCTTTGAAACTCGCACAAAATGGCGAACAGATTGAAGGTATTTTACGCAAAATCAAGCAAGACGACAATCACTATGACACTTTGTTTTTAGCGGTAGGCATTAACAATTTGCTGTCCGGAGCTCCTAAACCCAACCAAATAGACATTTCTAGTCTTATCAATCAGTATGAAGAAGTCTTAAAAGTAGCTAAAACAAAGGCTTCTAACATTATTGTTCAATCCGTTTTGCCCATTAGAGAAGAGCTTTTTCCAAACCAAGCTTGGCTTGATGAGGATAAATGGGGTTTTAATGCAGATGTTGAAACATTTAATCAAAAACTGGCAAAACTGTGTGAAACACATCAAATCAAGTATTTAGATGCTTATATGAGCTTTTGCTCACTGGATTTATCAAAGATTTATATAGATGCTGTCCACTTAAATAAAGAAGGACAACAAGAACTTGCGATGGTTTATAGAAAACATACTTCTAAAAGCCTATAAGTATATCTTAAAAAGTATTCAATATTAGAAAGTTTTTTAGATTTTTCTTAAAAACTTTCTAAATTTATATAGTTTTTCTTTTATAAAAGAAAAACTTTCTATTTTTGTGAAGTTTTTACTTTATAAAAAACTTTACCTTATATACCCCCTAACCAAACCTTGGATTTCGGCGGCAAGACCGGCAGCCTTAAGTAGTTTATTATGTTTGTTGCTTTTATCGGTCATATTAAAATATGCATATAGTAACATATTTGAGACTAAATCTGCCTTTTCCATAATCTCTCGGATAAGGTCTTCAAATGTACCGTTATAGGCTTCTGATAAGATTTTGAAGCTTCTAATCTTTTTGTGATTTTCATTCAAAAATTCGTTCAAACAATCAATATCATTAAAATTCTTATACCCTTTACGGTTTGTAACAGTCTCAATCAACACCTTCATATCAAGTCCTTTTACTTGTATAAAGATATTTATTAAAAGTAATTTTAGCAGTATAGAATTAAGTAACTTCAACATTTTTAATTGACTACTTAATCATTAGCAAGTAGCATTAATGGGATAGTCTAATAAGGGTAAGGTTATGAAACGAATATTAATGGCTTCTTTATTTACAATAACAGCATGTGCAAGTAATGACTTTTATGATTTTTATAATGATAATAATGTTGACCCTTCATTCTTCATTCCCAGAAAAAACTTTGAAAATGTAAAAGTTATAACAACAGTAGATATTGAAAGCAGGATTAAAGAATATAAGGATAAAGGATACATTATACTGGGATGGGCAGAATTTCATGGTCCCTGGTCCTCTAGTATGAAAGCCATTGAACAAGCTAAAAGAATAAAAGCCACTGTTGTGATACGTTATGGTAATTATACAAAGTCGACTAATATTAACTATAATATTGTGGTACCTCAGCCACATAATACATACCATTCTGGCACAGTGACAGGTAGTTATGGTTATGCAAATTTTTCAGGAACTTCCACTTTTTACACTTATAACACTTATACTCATTCATATTCTGTAAATTTGTTCAATCAAGGTGCTGTTTTTATGGCTAAAGGAGTTGAAAATTATGAATAAATTTATTATACTGGTTACATTATTTTTATCATCTTGTGTAACTTACTCATCTGGAGAAGTACCTTCAGTGTCTTTAGATTATGAAACTACACGAAATGAAATAAAAGAAAAAAAAGATGTCACTTTTTCTGTTTCATTTGATGAAAGTATTGGTAAAAATGTGAATAAGTATGAAAAAAAATTAGCTAATTCAATCAAAGAATATTTAAAAGAATCAAAGTTTTTTGATAAAGTTTATTATACAACTAATCAAGGTGATTTGCACTACCACTTTGAAGGACATTTTGCAGGAACAGACCCTCAAACAAGATATGGTATGGGATTATTACTTGGATATACACTTTTCTTAATTCCAATGGAGGAAAGTTATGATGTTGATGTTACAATGCATGTTTTCCGTAAAGGTAAGGAAGTCTATGCAATAACAGCTCCAAATAGAGTAAATCGGTTATATTGGTTGCCATTCATTGTAACATGGCCTTTTGCCAATTATATAACGGTAGGAAATTATGTTATAAGAAAAGATATGCGTTATTTTATGTCTGAAATTATTGAAAATAAGTTATATGAATAACTACTCATATTAAAATATCCCTCCAAAAATGTTACGCCTTTAACCACCTGTATTTAAAAGAAATTCTTTAGAATCAATGCATTATCGTGAAAAAATGTTAATTTTGCGGCTTGACAGCTGAATCTTTGCATGATATCCCGGGCGGCAATTTAAAGCTACCCGCAATTTCATGGAGATTCAAATGGTTAGTAACGATAATGATTTAATGAAAGCACTTTATAACGAAGACTTCGCAACTATCAAAACTTTGCTTGAAAATGGTGCTGATGTAAACAAACCCTACAATTCTAACGGTTACACTCCTTTTATGTTCGCCTGCCGTGAGTTCTATGAGCCGGAGGTCATTGAGCTTTTCTTGGCTCACGGTGGTGATGTTCATTCTCGCAACATTTCAGGCGATACTCCGTTTATGATTGCCGCCAAGAAACGAAGCAATCCCGCTACTTTGAACCTTTTGCTTCAAGCTGGAAGTAATATCAATGCCCAAGACAATGCCGGCAACACTGCATTTATAAAAGTAGTAAACCATCTGCAAGCCATGATGCGTTTGGGCTTGATTGAGTTCTTTATCAATAACGATGCCGATGTTGATATTAAAAACAATCAAGGCAAAGATATTTGGGACTATGTCGATAATCATAAAGGCTTAAATGAGTTTATCCTTTGTACATTATTAGAGAGGTGTGCAAATGACTAATATTCAAGAAATAGCCAGATTAAACGATGAAGTTAGAGCAAATCCTTCAAAAGGTGTATTGGTTTTAACTCAAGATATCAGATGTAACAGTTGTGAGGATATTGCAACCATTATCAACAAAGTTCGCAATTTCAATGATTTTAATGAAGATAATAATCCATGATTTAATCAATCTTTGGAACAATGGCTTTACTTATAAAAACTTGCCTTTGGTTCATTATCACCAAACCTATGGCGATAACTCAATTAACATTTCCTACATTGCAAATAAAAAACTAATCAATCACCGCTTTGCATACAACGATACAGAAAAATATATTCCGAATGATGAAGTGAAACGGATTTTGTGGAATTTGAGATAATAATAAAAATTATCCTTTTCTACTTGATTTTATTTCTTATAGATAATATAATATCTATAAGATTGTTAAATATTGATTAGGGATAATATAATGTCTTTTATATTAAAATCACCGCAAGAAGTTATGCAAGATATTGCTTATAAAGCGAAAGCCAAACGTTTAGAGCAGAATTTAACACAACAAGGGTTATCTGTTCGTTCAGGTGTGAGTTTGGGTACAATTAAGCGTTTTGAGCGTTTTGGAGAAATATCTCTTAAATCTTTAATTGATATTGCTTTAACTTTAGGGTGTATGAATGATTTTGAAGAACTTTTTAAGGATAATCAAAAACCACAAAGCCTTTTTGAAAAAAAATCTGACCAAACACGCAAAAGAGGAACAATAAAATGAGATTAAATGTATTTTTGAATACTTATGGAAACCGTCTATTTGTAGGTGTTTTGGAAGAACAGAAGCAACGTATATTTTTTGAATATGCCCCTGAGTTTGTTAATTCAAACATTCCGTTATCACCTTTTATGCTTCCTTTAAGACAACAAGTTTATGAAGATGAAAAATACACTTTTGATGGCTTATTCGGTGTATTTAATGATAGTCTTCCTGATGGTTGGGGGTGCTTATTATTAGATAGAAAACTACAAAAAAAAGGTTTGAGTTATAATTCAATCACACCTTTGCAACGACTATCTCTTATCGGCTTAAATGCTATGGGTGCTTTAGAGTATGAGCCCATAACCGAAATTGATAAAGAATTTGTCGGAGATATAGTATTGGATGCTTTATCAATGGAAGCCGGCAAAATTTTACAAGGCAACAGTTCAGAAGTTTTAGATGAACTTTTAAGCCTTAATGGGTCTTCAGGGGGAGCAAGACCCAAAATCGTAGCACTTGTTTCAAAAGATAAACAAACATTGATTCACGGAAACCTTACACAAGAAAATTATGAGCCTTGGTTAATAAAATTTAACTCATCTCTTGATGACAAAGATATCGGAGCAAAAGAATACATTTATTCATTGATGGCTAAGGATGCAGGAATTGAAATGCCTGATACCTTTTTGTTCCCTTCAAAAGATAGTAGTGGACATTTTGGTGTAAAACGCTTTGATAGAACAACTGAAGGTAAAATTCATGTTCATACAGCATGTGGATTGTTGCATGCGAGCCACCGTTTTGCTTCTTTAGACTATACATCTCTCTTAAAATTAACAGCAATTTTAACCAAAGATGTCCGTGAAGTTGAAAAAATGGTCAGATTAATGATATTCAACATCAAATCCGGCAATAAAGATGACCACAGCAAAAACTTTTCATTTATGTTAACAAAAGATAATGTTTGGAAAATGACACCGGCATACGATTTAACTCCATCTCATGGTTTAAATGGTGAACAAACAGCAATGGCAAACGGAAAAGGAAAAAATATCACAAAAGAAGACTTTATAAAAGTTGCAGAACCTTTTGGTTTTGATGCTAAAAAAATAGAAGAAATTGTAGAACAAGTTGATGATGCTTTATCCTGTTACAAAAAATATGCAAGCAATGTTGGGATTAAGTAATTAGTTATAAATGTTAAACTTTATAGCCAAACCTAACAAAGTTTAACATTTTATATTTCAGCCTAAACACCACCAAAATAAAACGCTAGGAAAATAGCCAATTACAGAGAAAATGTTAAAAAATGTGTCTTCTTTAACATTTAAATATTTGTCAAATTTATATGAAGCTCTATCATATTTTTAATAAATTTAATCTGTTCTTTCATTTCTAAAATTTCCTCACTGTGCTCTATAAAAAAGTTGATATTAATACTCAATTTTACAGTGTTTTCACTATAACGTGGCGCACCATTAAAAAAACTCACCGTTTCGGTGAGTTTTTTTAATGGTATGTATACTGCTTTTTTGAAACTTATTTATATAAAACAATATTTATCATAAAATACAATATTCTATCTAGAATTTTTACCAAGTTGATACAATATATATTGAACGTAAAAAGACTTTAATAAACGAACTACGACTATGAAAGTAAGATTAACAATTTTCAATAGAGAGGTTCTGATGAAGTATTCTAATACGGCAATAAAAATTCTTTCTCGAAGATACAAAAGTATTCTGATTAAATGTGCAATTTTTAATGCGGCAATTTTTATGGCTTGGGCAAATCCTGCTAATGCAGCTGCAGTGACTTGCGGAGAAAATGATAATTGTGTGGTAAATGGCGGAGACACATTGACAATTACGGTTGATGAAACAATGAACGGAACATTATCCGGAGATGGTGTTGTTAATATTGTGGCTTATCCGGTAGCAACCGCAGATGACGTTCAGGTTATATGGGACGGAGATATATCCGGATTTAACGGGACATTTTCAACCAATGTTGTCGGAGGTATCGGTTGGAACCGATATAGCCAACTCACGTTAAAAAATTGGTCGCCGGATCAGACCATAAATATTGCAGCAACGTCAACCGGCAGGGTTGTATTTGCCGGCAATAATTCCGTAAAACTGGGTAGCGGAAGCGGAGGAATATTTCTGAATAATAATACACTGGATAATACTTCTGCAAATGTTAGCGGAACTATTTATTTAGGGGAATATAAAACAGACGATAACGGAAGAAATGTTGTTTTGAATGGCTATAATTTACCTAATGCTAAAATTTTATCCGGCGGATATATAAATAATGCAAATGGCGATGTAAATACCTCTATCACCAATTCTAAATTTAATACAATTTACGGAAACGGACAAAGTACTAACGTTAACGGAGATATAAATTTAAGTTTGGATAATGTTACTACCTCGGGAGCGGTTATCGGGAACAGCGGAAGTTCACAAGATGATCTTGCCGTAGGAACAATTTCACGTTCGTATGTAGATGGTGACATTAACGTAAACGTCAAAAATTCAAATATAGGAAATACCGTTATAGGACAAATGTTTGCCGGTGCCGGAACAGAAAAAGCCGGATTAGGCGGTACCATTACCGTTAATGTTGAAAATTCTAATATCGGAGTTGATGTTCGTGGTTCAAGTATAAATATGTTTGCCGGCGATACCGAATGGAATCAAACATTATTTAATACCAACGATATTATTCTCAATGTTAAAGATTCTATTATCGGGGAAGAAATTAGAGCATTAGGTGCCTATAATTCAGGTAATGATATTACAATCAATGTGTTAGGGAACACTACAGCCGGAAGTGTGATTGCCGGTCCCGGACGAGCAGGAGCAACTGCAAACAATACAACGATTAATATGATTACGGATGGTGAAATTAATATTACAGACAATATTTATGTCGGCTCAAGATATGAAATCGGAACAGTTTTAGGTAATGCAAACCTGAATTTATCCGGTGGCGGACAAATTAATACCGGAGGTATGTCTGCACAAAACGTTGAAGGTAAATCGGTTTTGACTTTATCAAATATTAGTGCGACATCTAGCGGTGAAGTAGGCGGTTTTGATGAAATTAATATTGATGATGTTTCAACATTAAAAACGCAACTATTATCTGCAACGAGTGATGCCGTTATTAATGTTAAAGTCAGCGGAAAAGATAAATATGGAAAAATCATTGCCGATGAGCTTGATGTAAATGGTGCAAAAATCAATGTAGATATAAACCAAGAAGGTGTATACGATATTGTTTCTGCAGCCACAACTACCAGTGATTTTACTTGGGATTTAACGGACAATTTATATGATGTTACGGAAAAAGACGGAACAGTTACTATCAAAACCAAAACAGCGGCACAACTTTCCGAAGATTTAGGTGCATCTGAACAAGAAGCCGATATTTTATTGAGTCTTATTGATGCCGCAGAAAACGGAAGTGGTAAAGGTCAAGAATTAGCAGTAGCCTTAAAAGATGCAATACAGTCGGGAAATAGTTCAAAAGCCTTTAGAGAAATCAGAAAAACAGCACCGACAAATTCGCAAATTATTTCCGGAGTTGCAAGAGAAAACGTAGATATTCTTGCCAGAATTACGTCAAATCGTATGCATGATAATAAACTAAATCCGGAATCTCGTTTATGGGTAAAAGGTGTTACCGCACATGCAAAACAAGAACGAACTTCGCAAAACGACGGATTTAGCGCTGATACAAATGGCTTTGCTGTCGGATATGATATGGATTTAACTCACAATTCCATTTTAGGTATCGGTTATGGTTACATGGACACAAACGGCGATTCATTCGGGCGAGATATTGACGTAAAATCACATAATTTCTTTATTTACGGAAAATATCAACCATCTGCTTGGTATGTAAATTCGATGTTAGGCTATGGTTTAGGAAAATATAAAGAAAGCAAAACAGCTATGGGTATTAATTTGGGCGGAAAATTTGATGTAAAATCTTACTATGCTCAAGTTATGACCGGTTATGAATATTATAACGGATTTACACCGGAAGCAGGATTGCGTTACATTAATATAAATGCCGATTCATATTTTGACGGAGCACAACATATCAGTCAAAAAGATGACAATATTTTAACCGCGGTTGCCGGTATAAAATATTCAAAAGATATGTATAAAACGTCTGATTATACAATTAAACCGACACTTCGTTTAGCCGCAACTTATGATTTAGTTGCCGATGAGGGCGCTGCAGAAGTAGGTGTTTTCGGAGGCGGAAGATATCAGGTTGACCGCAAACGCTTATCCCGTTTTGGTGTAGAGGCCGGAGTTGGTGTGACCGCATCGTTTAATGATTGGGATTTATCATTAGAATATAACGGAGCATTCAGAAACAAATATAATGCACAAAGCGGAATGTTGGTTGTAAAATATAATTTTTAGATAAAATGTCATTATGCGAATAAAAGGCACCGATTTTAACTCGGTGTCTTTTTCGTCATTACAAAAAGTATCAACAACATAACAATCAATTTTATTTCTTATCATTACGGGAAGGCTTCTGTTTTTCTGGCATTGCAAGAAATTCTTTGATTTTCGTGGCAATCTACAGCCCATCCCGTCATTACGAGGAGCGATAGCGACGTGGTAATCCAGTATAAAATAATAAGCCTTTTTATTCTGGATTGCTTCACAAGACTTCGTCGTTCGCAATGACGAGAAAGGAAAAAATCTGAGTTTATCTGCAATAAAAAGAAGTATTTTTCACAAGAAAATGCAAAAAATAAGAGCATTTTGAGGTTTGTTGGGGAAGTGTTAAAAATTTTCTCACATTAAAACAATATGTTATAAGTGTACGTGTTCCGATTATACGTACATTTATTTGAGTCAAAAATCAAGACAAAAAACCAAGGCTTGCAGAAGAAAAATCGTGTTCCAAATAAATGTACGTTTAATTATGTTTAAACTAAACCGGAGATTTCCCGATGAAATACAATGCATTCCCCATTCTTTTAGCCACCACATTTTTATCAACATCAGCGATGGCTATAACATTAGAGCCGACTTTAGAAGATGGTGTTATATCTTATAGCGAAGGTAAAGAAACAGATTATAATTTTACAACACAAGAAGCTGATGCAAATGGCAACTTAACCACGAAATATTATAAAATAGATATAAATAAGGACAAGTTATCCACAAGTTCAAACATTTCTTGGACCGAAGTTGATGAAACTAAAAAAGATGAAAGCAATGTTATTGCAGTACAATTACCAAATGAAGATACAAGATATTATCAATATGCAGTGAAATCTACCGTAACACTAAATCCCATACTTGATATGTTAAAAACTGAATCCGGAAGTTTGAGCGGAAATTATGCTTTGACCGAATTAGGTGAAAACACACTTCCCGAAGGTGCGAAAGAAGTAACAATAAACGGAGTTGTATATTATTTTATACCGAGCGGAGATGATGCAAGTTTATTAAGTATTTTAGCAGGAACTTCCGCCGGAAGTTTGATAGAAGATACAAACGGTATTTTTGAGTATAATGGTACAAAATATAGTTTTAATACAAATGCAATTCCTAATAGTAGCTTTTCTTATGGCACAGGCTCTGAAACAGATTATAATTTTACAACACAAGAAGCTGATGCAGATGGCAACTTGACCACGAAATATTATAAAATAGATATAAATAAGGACAAGTTATCCACAAGTTCAAACATTTCTTGGACCGAAGTAGATGAAACTAAAAAAGACGAAGGCAATGTTATTGCCGTAAAATTACCTAACAATCAAACAAAATATTTTCAATATTCATATTCCGCACCTAACGGATATTCTACAATTTCAGAAAGAATTAATAATACCTTGGCAACCTCAGATGTAACTGATGTAGTGTTTAGTAATATAAGCTCAGGTTCAACTTCAAGTGGTGGAGCAATATATAATTACGATAAAGACAATTCAAGTATAAGCATAAAAGCTGATTTTATTGGAAATAGTGTAACCTCAACCAGTTTTGCTTATGGGGGGGCTATTTATAATAGTGGTAGTATAGCAACCATCGGCGACATTACCGGAGACTTTATCGGCAACTATGCTTCAGGTGGTGCTACCTTGGGTGGTGCTATTTATAATTATGCCGGTAGTATTGGCAACATCACCGGAGACTTTATCGGCAACTATGCTTTAGGTGGTAATGCCTATGGCGGTGCTATTTATAATAGTGGTAGTACCGCCACCATAGGTAATATAACCGGTGACTTTATCGGTAATTATGCTACGTCTTCAGGTAGTTATGCCTATGGCGGTGCTATTTATAATAGTGGTACCATCGGCGACATCACCGGAGACTTTATCGGCAACTATGCTTTAGGTGGTAATGCTCATGGTGGTGCTATTTATAATTACAAGGGCACCATCGGCGACATCACCGGCGACTTTATCGGCAACTATGCATCTACTACCGGAAGTTATAGTCGTATCGTCTATGGTGGTGCGATTTATAATAGTGATGGCGCCATCGGCGACATCACCGGCGACTTTATAGGTAATTATGTATCTAGTTCATCTATTGTCGATGGTGGTGCTATTTTTAATCAATTCGAAGCAACTATTGGCGATATTACCGGAGACTTTATCGGCAACTATGCTACGTCTTCGGGTAGTTATGCTCATGGTGGAGCTATTTATAATGCTATTGGTGCTAGTATAGGCGACATCACCGGAGACTTTATCGGCAACTATGCTTTAGGTGGTAATGCTCATGGTGGTGCTATTTATAATAATGGTAGTGGTACCATCGGCGACATTACCGGAGACTTTATCGGCAACTATGCTACATCTTCCGGCAGCGGTACAAGTAGCAGCAGTTTAACAAGCGGTGGCGGAGCTATATATAATAGCGGTGGAACCATCGGCGCTACTACGGGCATAACTGGAGACTTTATCGGCAACTATGCTACATCTTCCGGCAGTTATCATAAAGTCTATGGTGGTGCTATTGCTAACTATATGAAAACATCAAGTTCTTCTAACAGTACATCAACAGCAACCATCGGCGATATAGAAGGCGATTTTATAGGAAACTACGCATCTACCGGAAGTTCATCTACTGCTTATGGTGGTGCAATTGCTAACTATGCTTATGCTAAATCAACGGGAACCGGCTCGGTTACTGCAAACACGACCATCGGTAATATAAAAGGCGATTTTATAGGAAACTACGCATCTGCTAACGGAAGTTCATCTGCTGCTTATGGCGGTGCAATTGCTAACTATGCCTATGCTTATTCAACGGGAACCGGCTCGGTTACTGTAAACACGACCATCGGCGATATAGAGGGAGATTTTATAGGAAACTACGCATCTACTAACGGAAGTCCATCTGCTGCTTATGGCGGTGCAATTGCTAACTATGCCTATGATTACGGCTCGGTTACTGTAAACACGACCATCGGTAATATAAAAGGCGATTTCATCGGCAACTATGCTACGTCTTCGCGTAATTTTGCTTATGGTGGAGCTATTTATAATTACGATTACACCATCGGCGATATAACCGGAGACTTTATAGGTAACTATGCAACGTCTTCAGGTAGTTATGGCTATGGCGGTGCGATTTATAATAGTGGTGGTACTACCGGCGACATCACCGGAGACTTTATCGGCAACTATGCTTCAGGTAGTTATGTCTGGGGTGGTGCAATTTTTAATGGTAATGATGCTAGTATAGGCAATATCACCGGTAATTTTATCGGCAACTATGCTTCAGGTGGTACTGTCTATGGCGGAGCGATTTCTAATTACGATAGCACCATCGGCAATATTACCGGCGACTTTATCGGGAACTATGCATCTGCTGCCGGTGGTTATGCCTACGGTGGGGCTATTTCTAATGGAAATAACGCAACTATTAGCGACATTACCGGAGACTTTATCGGCAACTATGCTACGTCTTCAGGTGGTTATGCCTATGGTGGTGCAATTTATAATATGAGTGAAATTGGTTCCATAAAATCACAAAATATCAGCGGAAATAAAGCTATATCTACAGATGATTCGGCCATGGGTGGTTTCTTATATGGTAACGAATTGAGTAACGTAAAAAATATTTCCGGAAATATATATAATAACTTAGCTCAAGGAAAAAGTGCCGAAGGCGGTGCTATATACAGTTCTTCTTATTCCGATATTATAAAAATTGAAGCAACTGTTGATAATGACCCGAATTATGTTATTGGTCCTGTGTATTTGACATTGTTTGCTGGTTATACTACAAAAACACAAAGTTTTAATGATGTGAAGTTTGATAGCAATAAAGCTATTGCAACTGATCATGATTCGACCGGTGGGGCGATTGCTTTTATTTTTATTAACCCTTTAGGGTTGGGAGAAAATATTTCATCTGATTGGTTAAAGGCTTCAGATGGTAATTTCTATGACCCAGATGGTAATATTGTTACTTTAGAAGAATTTATTGAAATGTATACTAATGCAATTATCCAAGATTTTGGCGGTTTTGCAACTTATGAAGAAGCATTAGCTGCTGTCGGAGGAGTAGATCAGAAATCATTTGAAATAACAAATGCTACTTTTACAAATAACATATCTCAAGCAGATAATGGTACAGCTATGGGCGGAGCCATTGCGAATGCTGTGGATGGAGTTTTAACTAACAGTTCGTTTGCTAATAATAAAGCAATAGGTAAAGCAGCTTTAGGCGGTGCTATATATAATAGCGGAGATTTAACAATCGTTGCTGATAATTATCAATCTGTTTTCAGCGGAAATATGGCAAATGATAAAGACAATGATATATACAACAGTAGTTCATCTACCTTACTTCTTTCTGCTGTCAATGGCGGAGAAATTATCTTCAATGATGGTATTGATGGTGACAAAGGCTACAAACTGACAGTAGAGGGCGACGGAGAAGTTATTGTTAACTCTACAATCGAAAATGTCGGAGAATTAAATATTAACGGCGGTAATCTTACAATTTCATCGGCTAAAAGCAATCAGGAAAGACGTGTTGTGCTTTCTAGTATAAGTGACAAAATTGCAAGCTATAATTTTAATAAAATTAATATGATCGGCGGTAATTTAAATTTTGCCAACTTGGTAATTGATGAAATCAAAATATCAGGTCTTTATTCTGATAACGGAACATTGCATATAGATGTTGATCCAGTTAAAATGAAATCAGATAAATTGACTATTGACGGTAATGTTGAAGGAACAACAAAACTCGTTGTTCATGCGACATCAAACGATGACCTCAATGGTAAAATTGTTTTTGCGGAATCCGTAAACGATAGCACGGGTAATGAGAAATCTTTCGAAATCTCTCGTGTATATAAAAGTCCGTATATGTATGAAGTGAAACATCAAAGTTCTTCTGAAAATGAGAACAAATGGTATTTTGAATCTGATGCTAAAGAAAATCCGGATTATCAACCTGACGGTCCAACAGAAGTAGCACCTGAAATCATCGGATTTGAGACTTTGCCGAATGCCGGTTTAGCTCAAACCAACGGCATGGTTTATAATATTATGCGTAAGGTTGGTGTAAATCGTTTGTTCTGTCCAGGGTGCGGTTTCTATGACTATAACTGGGATGGCAAAGCTTTTCATAATGCTTGGGTAGATACAACCTACAATGGCTTAACAATCGAAGCTCCGGTAGAGATTGATGCTAATGTCTGGGGTATTGAAGCCGGTGCAGATATTCAACATGACTTAAATAACAAACTCGGTATTTTCGCATCATATCGTCAAGGTAACTACGAAATGGACGGTAAAGGCAAAAAATATTACTCTACAATCGGAAGTGAAATTGATATCGACAGTTATTTAGCCGGTTTATATTATCGTTATGACCATAATAACTGGTATGCTTTTGCAACTGTTTATGGTGGTATGCAAAATGCCGAAATCAAAACCGATGACGGTATATCCGCTGATACTGACGGTATAGAATTTGGCGGAAGTATTGAGGGTGGATATAACTATGCTTTAAGCAGAACCTTATCGGTAACCCCGAGTTTAGGTGTATTCTACTCACAAATCAGCTATGATGATGCAACCGACAGTGCCGGTAAAACAGTAGAATATAACGACTTGAAACAAGTTGAATTGGAGGCCGGAGCAAAATTTGCTCATACTCAATATACCGATGACGGTTTCTATTCATTGTACGTCAAACCGAGTGTAGTTCAAACCTTGGTTGATGGCGATGAAATAGACATAACCGAACTTGGTAAAGTTGATACTATTGATGATAAAACCTTAGGCAGAATTGAAATCGGCGGCAACTATGGTTTCAATGACAACTGGTCAGCCTACGGTTGGGCAAACTACACCTTCGGCTCAGACTATGATGCCACCTCTCTCGGTGCCGGTGTAAACTACAGTTGGTAAAAGCCAGTTCTATGGTAACTAACAACAAAAGGAGGCAAGTTTTTACTTGCCTCCTTTTGTCATTGCGAGCGCCGAAGTCTTGCGAAGCAATCCAGAACAAAAAAGCATATTCTTTTAACTGGATTGCCACGAAAATTAAAAATTTTCTCGCAATGACAGTGCAGAAATGAAATTACCACGTCGCTACCGCTCCTTGTAATGACAGAAAAAATTGTCATTGCGAGCGGACAAAGTCCTTGCGAAGCAATCTAGAAAATATATGCCTTATAACCTCTATGGATTACCACGTCGCTATCGCTTTTCTTGATGACAAAAAGAGAAGTCATTAATCCAAGTAATAGTTTATTTGTAAAATGATAGATCGTTTCTATTGGGTAATTTATAAAAATACCTTGCCAAGCATAGAGTTTTAGTCTAATTTATGGGCAGATTTTATAAAGTTTTCAAAGGTTAAAGATGACGGATTTATTTGAAAGCGGAACAACCGCTACAAGCTCATATTCAGCTCAAGATATTCAAGTATTGGAAGGATTAGAAGCCGTTCGTGCTCGTCCAGGTATGTATATCGGTGGTACGGATGAACAAGCTTTACACCATTTGGCAGCAGAAATTTTGGACAACTCAATGGATGAGGCTGTTGCCGGTTATGCAACTAAAATCGAGCTTTCTCTTAATGCTGACTATTCTTTAACAATTACTGATAACGGACGTGGTATTCCGGTTGATGCACATCCTAAATATCCGAATAAATCCGCATTGGAAGTTATTATGACAATGCTTCACTCCGGCGGAAAATTCGGGGGAGGGGCATATAAAGTTTCCGGCGGTTTGCATGGTGTAGGTTCATCAGTTGTTAATGCATTGTCCGAAACCATGACTATCGAAGTAGCAAGAGAGAAAAAGCTTTATCGTCAATGCTACGCAAAAGGAAAGCCTTTGGGGCCATTGGAGTTGGTAGGACCTGTTTCTAATCGTCGCGGAACCAGTATTACTTTCCGTCCCGATCCGGAAATATTTGGAACAAATTGTTGCTTTGTGCCAAATAAGCTATATCGTATGGCGCGTTCTAAAGCATTTTTGTTCAAAGGTATTCACATTATGTGGAAATGTGCTCCCGAACTTATAGGAGAAGGTGAGCAGACTCCTGTTGAAAATGAATTGCATTTTCCGGATGGTTTGAAAGATTTTTTAAATTATCAAATTGGCAGTAGAACAACAGTAAACCGTAAAGCTTTTACCGGCGAGTCTCAACTTGCTAATGACGAAGGAAAGGTTGAATGGGCGGTTACTTGGCCAGAAGATGAAAACGGATTTTGCCATTCATATTGTAACACAGTCATTACTCCGCAGGGCGGAACTCATGAAATGGGCTTTAAGTCTGCAATGTTACGCGGGCTTAAAGAATATGGCGAAATGGCAAATATCAAAAAAGCCTCAAATGTCACGAACGAAGACTTTTTAAGTGATGCTTGCATAATGTTATCAGTGTTTATTCGTGATCCCGAATTTCAGGGACAAACAAAAGATAAATTAACGTCAAGTAAAGCAACAAAATTAGTTGAACAAGCTGTAAAAGATGTTTTTGACCACTGGCTTTCTTCCGATGTTGAAAATGCTTCCGCTTTGTTAGACTATGTTATTGCTCGTTCAGAATTTCGTCGCAAAAAGAAAGAAGAAAAAGTTCAACTTCGCAAAACTCCGACAAAACGCCTACGTCTTCCGGGAAAACTTGCTGATTGTTCTCGTAATTCTGCCGAAGATACCGAGATTTTTATTGTTGAGGGAGATTCTGCGGGAGGTTCTGCAAAACAGGGACGAGACAGAGCAACGCAGGCGATTCTGCCTTTACGCGGAAAAATATTGAACGTTGCCGCTGCTTCTCTTGATAAAATTGCTCAAAATCAAGAAATTAAAGATATGATAGAAGCTCTCGGGTGCGGAATTAAAGATGATTATAAGGAAGATAATCTACGCTACGAAAAAATAATTATCATGACCGATGCTGATGTTGACGGAGCCCATATTACATCGTTGCTGATGACCTTTTTCTATCAACAAATGCCTCGTCTTATCGAAAACGGACATTTGTTTATTGCCACCCCTCCGCTTTATAAGATAGCCGCCGGAGGCAAGAACTATTATGCTCTTGATGATGACGATAAAGAGCATATCTTAAAAAAAGTCTTGAAAGGTAATGCAAAAGCTGATATTAGCCGTTTTAAAGGTTTGGGAGAGATGAGTGCCCAACAGTTAAAAGAAACAACAATGGATAAAACAAAACGCACGTTGTTAAGAGTTATGTTACCGGATACGGGAACGGAAGAGGGAAAAGAAGAAGCCTTTGAAACCCGTCGCCAAGTAGAGAGAATTATGGGCAAAAATCCGGAACTGCGTTTTAAGTTTATAGTAGAACGTGCTAAATTTGTGGATGATTTGGATATTTAAATAAATGTTGAGAAAATATAAAACTGAAGATGCGGAAGCTCTGACAAAGCTCTGGTTGCGTTGTAGTGTTGATTCGCACAATTTTGTAAATGATAATCATTGGAAAAATCTTGCCGAAGATGTTCGCAATGTATATCTTCCTTCATCAAAAACTTATGTTTGGGACAATAACGGAAAACAACTTGGTTTTGTGAGTCTTCAAAACGGAAGTCATATAGGAGCATTATTCGTTGATAAAAAACACCAAGGGCAGGGTATAGGCTCGATGTTACTCAATTCTTTGCGTCGTAAACATAAAACTTTGGATTTGAAAGTTTATCGCAAAAATACCGAAGCAATGCGTTTTTATATGCAACACGGCTTTAAGGTTTGCGGAACACAAACAGATGAAACAACAGGGGAAGAAGAGTTTTTAATGAAATGGACTGCTGAATAAAATATTTGACAACAAAATATAAATAGGTAGATTAAAGACAATTAATAACTTTTATTCCAATTTTTATGAGAAAATTTATAGCTCAAAAAGGTAATCTCAAGTTTTCTATTGAAACTAACGGAGATGAAACCAAGTTTTTTTGTGTTGAATGCGGAAAGTCATACGATGAACGCAAAGATGTAACTCCTAAGGTAATGCCTAACAAGAGTATCATCAATGAGATTATTGCCCGTCCGGTTATGATTCACCCGATGAGTAAAGAACTCGAAGCTTTTATCGATGAGCTTGAAGACAAATACAACTCTGCTGAATAAGTAGTTTTGTAACTTATTATAAAATCCCCTTTATTACAGAAGGGGATTTTGTTGTTTTAAATAAAACTTGACAATACAGGCAAATATTACTATAAAAAACCAAGTTACGGGGTTATAGCTCAGCTGGGATGGCTAAGCGAAAACGACCCCAACGGGTGGTTTTCGTCTGCAACATCTTGGCTGTCTTGCCGAACAAGGGAAGCGACAGCAACCGCAGAGAGGTTAGACACCCAAGGCGCTTGAACAAGCGATCGACCTATTATTAAATTTAACCATGGGGTTATAGCTCAGCTGGGAGAGCGCTTGAATGGCATTCAAGAGGTCAGGGGTTCGATCCCCCTTAGCTCCACCAATTCAAAAAAGGGTTTGAGAATATTTCTCAAACCCTTTTTACTATAAGATTTATATGGGATTATAACCGATTTGACTTAATCATTTCTTTTACTACGGCAAGGGCTTCGCTTGGTAACATGTTTTTTTCCACACGAAGATTATTAAACATATTTTTTTGTTTTGTTGTTAGTCGCTTAAATTGTCTATATACATCAACAGACATGTGTTCTTGGGTAGCTTTAATATTATCTTCTACAGCACTTTGATAATGAAATGTATCAATAAATAAATTAATAGTTTCATATGCTATATATGAACATGTAACGATTACGATTATTATAAATAATAATTTTTTAATTTTAGGACGAATGTTGTTTTCTTTTTTATCATCTTCTCCTTTGAGTATATTGCTTTTATTAATTTGAAATTTAGAGAATAAAGAAGAAAAATTACCAATGCTTATACTTGTTTTACCATCATGACTAAAACGATATAAAAACGATGAAAAGAAAATACCTGTTGTAAGTACGAATAAAGACAAGCCTTTATACACAAGACCTAAGCCATTATAATAAGCTTCTTCCAGAGTTCTGCCTCCGACCGATTGAATTTCTCCAATATAGTTACCTCCCTTGAAAATAAAATAGGAAGCAATAATTGATATTATAAAAACAATTACAGCTAAAATTTTATACATTTTTATTCCTTTCTCAATGATGTATTTTCATATATTTTATATTAGTTTTGAACAATATCGTATGAGGTAGGTCCAATCTCTCTGACTGCTACAACACTATTTGTTCCACTATCGATAATTTTTATTACAAATGTATATTTATCGCTTCCATTCCAAATACTCATTCGAAAATGTGAAGGTAAGTAGATTGTGTCAGGAATACGATATTCATTATATGATTGTCTGGAGCGGTTGCTATTAACTATAATAATTTCGCTATTTGTTGCGCAACTTTGTACAGGAACTTGGGCATAACCTCCAATCATTCCGAATATACAATCGATATGTGCAACATATCCTTTATTGCTCGGATTATCTTTTTCTATATTTGAGCTATCAATATTTATGGATTTGGATATATTATGGATTCCAATACAAATTATACATAGAGCAGATGCCAAAATAAATAGGACTGTATCTTTTTTCATATTAAGTTTTCTCCTAATTTTTTATTTGTCTTGTTTAAGTTGCTTGTCAAAATAAATCAGGCTTATATTCATGTAATAGTGCATAAAGAGAATTATATGCCCAACTCACTAATCTCACATCGGCATCCCAATATGGCGTTTTATCTCCATGAAATAAATTGCAACGAACTTGATATACTGCGGATAAAAAGTCTTTGATATCACAGTGATTATTATCAAAATAAACATTACGATTCCTGTTTTGCATATTGATTACGCATAAACGTACATCACTGTTTTGTGCTATATTTTTAAAATCATTCAAAAAATTATTTTTGCGTCGTTCAAATATTTCTATCGCTTTTTCATCCTCTCCGATTTTGCAAGCTTTTCTTCTATCTCCGCAACGATTATCTAGTTTGTTATAAAAACTGTTATATGACATCCATAATATCATAAATGGAATAAAAGGTTCTTCACTAAAAGAAACACCTTTTCTTTCAAGATAATTTTTCCAATAGCTAAACGAATACATTTTTATCTCCATTGTAAAAAACTGAACGGTTTTCTCCATGGAAAAGCAGAATAAAATAAGAGATTGTATTGATGATGCAAAAATTGATGTTTTCAAGCAATGATAAGAATAAGGGCGAAAAACAAATTGACACTAAATTAATTAAATATAATATGGAATAAAATTGTTCCTTTATTTTCAATATATTAGAAAATATCTTAACCTCATCTTTTTAATAAACAAAATTAAAAGGATAAGTTATGATTTATGCGTATATTAGAGTTTCAACAGATAAACAACATCAAGAAAATCAGAAATTTGAGATAGAACAATTTGCAAGTGCTAATAATCTCAATATAGATAAATGGATAGAAGAAACAATTTCCTCAAAAAAGCCATTAGAAGAACGAAAATTAGGTAAGTTAATTAAAAAACTAAAAGATGATGACATACTAATTACAAGTGAAATAAGTCGTATCGGTCGTAATTTATTACAAATAATGTCTGTATTACACCATTGTATGAATATTGGTTGTCAAGTATGGACTATAAAAGATAATTACAGATTAGGAAGTGATATACAATCAAAAGTCTTGGCCTTTGCTTTTGGATTGTCAGCAGAAATAGAACGCAACTTAATTTCTCAACGCACAAAACAATGTTTAGCACGATTAAAAGCCGAGGGAAGACATATCGGTAGAAATAAAGGTACAAAAAATAAAACTAATAAGCTGACCGGTAAAGAGGAGTTGATAGAAAATTTATTAGCACAGAATATCAAAAAAACAAAAATAGCGGAAATGCTAAAAGTTGATTATTCAACATTATATATGTATTTAAAACAAAAAACTTAAAATTAGACAAAAGTATTGATTTTTGTAAAAAAATAACCTATAACTGTATCAACCTAAAAATAATTATATATAAATTAACCTAAATCTTATGAGAAATGCAATTAAAAAACTCATTTTATGGATGGATAATAACCCATCTTTAGTAGCAATCATCGCTTTAACATTATGTATCCCCGTTGGCATTATTTCAATATTGTGTAACTGGGTAGTACCTGGAGTAATTTTCGGCATTCTGGGAGTTATTGCCGTATCGTTTTGGATGTTTGTGCTTTTAGCTCTAATTACAGAAAAGTTAAAAACCTTGTGGGGAAAACTTGTAGAATGGGCAAAGATATAAAGGTTTTATCCTTTGATTTTATATCCCCCCTTGCGACTTATGTTGCGAGGGGGTTTCCTTTTCTAAAATATCATTTATCTTGGATTTATAATATCGCTAAGCTTATTGCTATTATCAACATTCCCATAAACAAGCCCAAAACAGATAAGTGGTGATTACCATATTCTTTTGCTGTCGGAAGCAATTCATCAAAAGAAATATAAACCATAATTCCGGCTACCATAGAATAGGTAATACCAAACATTGTTTCTCCCAAAAATTGCTTTAACAAAAAATATCCGACAACACCGCCCAACGGTTCGGCTAATCCGGATAAAAAGGAATATATAAAGGCCTTTTTCTTGCTACCGGTTGCATAATAAATCGGCACATAAACTGCAATTCCCTCCGGTATGTTGTGAATGGCGATAGCAATAATAATCGGAAGAGCTATTGTCGGAGAAGACATTGCCGATAAAAAGGCGGCCAAACCTTCAGGAAAATTATGTAAAGCAAGAGCAATAGCCGTAAAAATACCCAATCTTAAAAGTTGTTGAGGGTGATGGCGATTTTTTTTCAATTCATCTAAATCGTGTTTAGAGCGATGAACTTCGTGAGGATTCTTCATTTTAGGAACAATCATATCAATAATAGCGGTTAAGATTACTCCGGTAAAAAATGAAGAATATGCAATTATTCCACTAAATTTATCCCATTTTATAAATAGCGTTTTTTGAGCTTCCGGCAATAGTTCCGCAAGAGATATAAATATCATTACGCCGGCAGACAGCCCCATTGATAGAGATAAAAAACGAGCGTTAACTTTTTTTGCAAACATCGCCATGAATGCACCGATACCCGTTGCTAAACCGGCAAAAGATGTCAAAATAAATGCTAAAGTAAAGTTATCCATAAAAAGTCTCCTCTTCCATATATTATGAATATATTTGCATTTATGCAACAATTTCCAATATATTAAACTTGACAAAAAAGACGAAAAACATTATATTGTTTATTGTATAAATGATTTTTAAAAAACTATTAGATATGAAAAAGATTCTTGTAACCGGTAAACGCTACTGGATTCCGGCAATCGGATGGTTCCTATTTTTAGGATTTTTCAACAACTGTGTGTTGGCTCCTTATCTTGACATCAAAACAGTTGAGTGGAGTCACTTGTTGACAGCTTTAGCTGTAATGCTCTCTATCAGCGGTGCTCGTGATATCGGCTTGAAAAAACAACCCGATGACAAAACAACAAAGGTAGATGGCAAAGTCGGTTCACTGGGAAAACGTTATTGGATAGTTGCAATTGGTTGGGCTCTGGCAATGGGCTACTTCAACAATTGTATGATTTATCCTTATTTTGACATTGATCCGGTTGAGTGGCCACAGTTGCTGACAGGTTTAGGTGTAATGCTTGGTATTAGCGGAACTCGTGATATTTTCCTCAATCGTAACAAAAAGATTGTGGAAAAAGTTGCGGAGGCTGTTAATGAAACTGCAGATGAAACCGAAACAGATGAAGCAGAATCTGCCGACGAAGATAAAAAATAAGTCGGTAATACTCAAAATTAAAGAGCAAGGTTTTTTCCTTGCTCTTTTTTTGTTTATAATTTTCTGATTTTTTCCGCGACATCTACCGATGGATTTAATTTTCCTACCGGTTCAAAATCGGCAATGTTACCTTCGTTGACGTTTATGGCATATTTACCATCAACCAAAGATTTTACAAAACGCAAATGCTTTGATGTGAGCCATCCTTTTCCGGTAAATACTGAAACAGGCTTTCCTGTCCCGCACGATTCGCAGGCCATTGATACAGAATCACCGGTAACGATAATATAATCGGCACAGGCATAAAAACCCATAATCGGATTTTCTTTCTTTTCACCCCATAGATATGTATATGCCGGAATACCTTTTATTTTTTCCATTATAATATCTTCGGCCGCTTTTCCTGTTCTGCGAGAAGATGTAATCAAAATCGAACCGCTAACTTGATTTTGAACTTTTGCAATAGCTTCTGCTAACAATTTTGCATTTTCATCGGTAAAAGGTTTGTTTTTAATAGAACCGCCCACAAAGACAGAAGTTAACGGCTTAGGTAAAGATGCAAATTCTTTTTCCCATTTTTCTTTTGCTTCAGCTAAAGACGATTCGGTAATACGGTGAGGACAGCCGGTAATATACATTAAATTACTGCCTTCAACTTTTCCTCGGTCGTGTTCCGGAATCACAACTAAATCCATTTCATTTAATCCGTATTTTCCCGGCAACATAAGTTGAACAATTTTTGTTTTGTTTTTTGATTTTCGTTTTAACCAAAGAGCAATCGGAGCTGTTCTGCGGCTGATAGATAAAACGACATCAGGATAATCATTTGTTTTTAGGCTATCCGAAGCTTTTGTATCAACACCGATTAAAAAGTTTTTGCCTCTTATGAAGTTTGGCAAAGCGGCAAACTTTGTGTAAACAATCTTTTTTTCTACAATATCAAAATCATTTTTAAGTTCTTGTAAAATGCCTTTTGCTTGTCCGATACTGCCCATGCGATCATCAAATAAGGCCCATATAGTTTTTTTCATTGTCATAACCCTAAAATTGTTGGTAAAATTTTTTTATTTGTATTATATTAATACTGAGAACAAACTCAATAACAAAATTAGAGCGAGGGAAAACTATGAAGATATTACCTGTTATTTTAGCTGCGTTAATTCTTACTGCCGGAGATGCAAATGCACAATATAGTTCCAGTAAAGAAGCACAATACCTTGCTGTTGTTAAGGCAGTGGCTGATTATAAAATTGATGATGAAGAGCATCTCAGAAAAATGGAAAAATTACGAGAAAACGAAAAATTTAATCGTGAATTATATGAAATGATACAACAACTGGATAATAGTCGTCGTAAAGATTCGAAGAATCGTAAAGTTTTGCAAATATTGGAAAATGCCGGAAAACAATTGCAAGAATTGCTGGATTAAAAAGGGATGAAAATGAAAAAAATAAATTTGGCGTTTTTGGGTTTTTGTGTTTTTTTGACAGGTTGTCAGTCTTGTGTTTTATGTAATAAAAACAATACCACCGACACTTATAAAGCACAAGTAACTACTGAGGTTACGGAAAATAAGCAGACGAAGTATTATGTTGTGGAACAAAATTCAACTTGCGTCAGCGATGAAGTCATTGCAAAAACATCTGCAAAAAACAGTAAAGAAGATTATAAAACATTTTTGCGTCGTATTGCCGTGAAAGATGGTAGTGATAACTTTGTCACTTATGAATACCGAGATATAAGAGTGGATGAGTTAATGCCGTTAGCGGCACGTTATTGCAGTGAAAAAGGAAATCGCACAGCTTTATTACGTAAGATAAATGTGTATAGCGGAAAATCTCGTCGTGTAACTTTTGACTGTGTTCGCTTGTAATTGATAAAATAAAAAACTATATATCTAAAAGGATATAAAATTTATTAGATTAAAAGTTATCAAATGGGAAAAGATTTATACTCAATATTAGGTATCAGCAAAACGGCAAGTAAAGCGGAAATTAAAACCGCTTATCACAAGCTTGCCCGAAAATATCATCCGGATGTAAATAAAGATAATCCTGCTGCGGCTGAAAGATTCAAAGAAATTTCCGCAGCTTACGATATTTTAGGTGACGAAGCTAAAAGAAAAAAATATGATAATAATGAAATAGACAGCGATGGTAAGCCAACCGGATTCGGAGCCGGATTCGGTGGCGGTTTCGGAGGGGGAGGAAATCCTTTTAACGGAGCTAACGGATTTCATTATACTTCATCAGCCGGAGGAAGAGGCGGAGCCGATTTTGATTTTTCATCTATTTTCGGAGAAGATATTTTTTCAGCTTTCAGCGGAGCTGGTGCACGAGGAGGAAGAGGGCGTTCTCGCAAAGGTGAAGATATTGCCTATACTATGAAAATAGACTTCTTGTCTGCGGTAAAAGGCTCAGAACAACAGGTTAATATCGGCGGCAAAAACATCAATGTTAAAGTGCCGGCAGGAACTGTTGATGGTCAAACATTGAGATTAAAAGGACTTGGCAAGCCAGGGCACATGGGAGGAGCATCAGGTGATGTTTTGATAACATTAAATGTTGAAAAACATCCTTATTTTAGTCTTGATGGACAAAATGTAGTTATGGATTTGCCAATTAGCTTAAAAGAAGCGATTTTGGGAGCGAAAATTGTGGTTCCGACTATTGACGGTAAAGTTGCTGTTTCAATACCTCCTTACGCCAGAAGTGGAGAAAAACTACGTTTAAAAGGCAAAGGTTTGAATAATTTTAAGGGGGTTGGAGATCAAATTATGGTTCTTAAAATTATTCCTCCCCGAGAAAAAAATACTGAACTTGAAAAAGCCGTTGAAAAATTGCCGGATGAGAATGTCAGGAATTTTTAATGAATTTGGATACAATTAGAAATTTTGATTGGTATAATGAGCCGGAATTTAGTTTTAGTTCCGGCGCATTGATTATAAAGGCTCAATCTGAAACGGATTTTTGGCAAGATAAACGCAATAATGTGAAAAAAAATAACGGACATTTCTTTTTTGCAAAATACTCAGGAGATTTTGAATTAACGATAAGATGGCAAAAACCGGAAAGAATAGAAGAATTATGTCAGTTTGGTTTAATGGGGAGAATTGATGAACAAAACTGGTGTAAGATGTCGGTTACCAAAATTCAAAATGAAATGTTTTTATTTCTGTCCGTCACTCATCATGGTGTTTCTGATTCTGTTATAATCCCGATAAGTTCAAATTTTGACATAGTAAATTATCGACTATATTATAGCAAAGGTATTTTTAGTTTGTTGTATTCGTTAGATGAACAAAATTTTAGAGCGATTCGCCATTTTCAAATGTTTAAAGATTTTGCGGATATTGATATTGGGGCATATATTTGTAATCCTAATCATCGAATACATATTTCCGGCAGTAGTGAAACAAAACACAATGCTGAAGTTTTTATGTGTAAATTGCTCGATATTGATATTGTGTAAGCTATTTGAAAAAGAAAGCAATTCCGCATGTGGAATGGGTACACCAACAATCTTTTACGGCATGTTCAACAGGTAAAGGTAACTCAGTAGCATCATGCTCTCCATTGTCCAAATATTTAGGAAAATAACGAGGTAATTCATAGCCACTGGGAGAAATAAATAAGTGAGTTATACTGTTACCCCAATCAACGGAGGCAACAGCAACACAAGCCTTTTTAGGCAAACCGTTATACACAATTACAAAACCCGAATTGTAGCTGATTGAACGTATTTTTACATTGCCGTTGAAAGGATTTCTTAATGTTTCCGTGCCGGTAACCATATTTTTGGGCAGAACACCCCAAGAAATAATATTTTTATTTTCTAATGCGGAATAGTCTTTCTGATCTTTATAAAAATTTTTAATGGTTCGAATTATTGTTGCGACTTCATTTATCGTGTTATCGATTTTCATTTTTTCCATAACTTTAGCATAACCGCTTATTCCGGTAATACTCAATATTCCGATGATTGCAAGTACCCCTAAAATTTCAATGGTTGAACGCCCAAACTGATGGCTTTTTAAAAGTGAAAAATTCATACTATTGGCTATCCTAAACTTTATAGATGAAAGTATACCTATATCCTATATTTAATACAAGATTAAAGTATAGATTTTTACAAAAAAACTCCCATAAGGGAGTTTTTTTATTGTAACGGAGGGATGTTTATCTGTGCAATACCGCCAGGTTGTATTTTGGTACTTGCATATCTCATATTTCCGGTTTCAATCATAAATCTTTGACGACCGGTTAATTGAGCAGCCAAGTCATAAAAATCACGTCCGCTTAAATCTTGCCTTTGCGGGTTCATAATATATAAAACACAACCTTGAGTTTTTTCAGCTCTTCCGCATCTGGCTCGTCCTCTGGGAACTTCTGCATTAACAACCACTCCTTGCAGTCCGTTTTGTTCAACCGCCGGCGGAGCCATAAATACTTTTGCAAAAAATATGCCAAATAAAAGACAAATTACAGCAGTTGCAATAATTGCAGTACTGGTAAATAAATTGCCCACCATTAATCGGTCTTTTAACGTTCTTGGCCCCTCTTCTTCCTCTTCTATGAAAAGTGGGTTGAAGTTGTTTTGTACCGGATTTGTTTGCATTGACGGTAAATTATCATTTTCCAAATATGAATCCAGATTAAAACCTCCGCCTGTTGTATTTCTGTTAAAAGGATTTTCGGTTGCTTTTGCTGGAACGGCCATATTTTCAGCAGAATTTACAGGTCGCTTAATCGGTCTTTTTACTTTTTTGAATCTGGGGCGATTTTGTGTATTTTCCATTTTATCCTCGCTATTATTCCTTAACTGATGTTATTTGTTTTTTTATAGTGCGAATTATTCTTGGAACGATGAAAACAATTGTTTCAGATTTTTTATCAGAAACACCTAAGATTTCATTCGGAATACCAATAATAAGGAAGTTTTCGCCAAGTTTACTTCTAATATTAAATTGAGTAATTTGTCCGTCTGTGCCTTCTAATGTGATATCAGAAAAGATTCTGTTTTGAGGCATTAAAGAAGACTTAGCCAATAATGATAATTGTTTTTCAGGAAGGTTGCTTTTGGCGCATTTACCTATATCAAAACGAGCCATCCACAAGTTAGGAACTACAAATTTTCCTTCAGAAACCTGAACAACACTGGCTTTACTACCTAAAAAGCTTTGTAATGTATTGATATTAATATCATTAGACGTTGTTAAGACACGTCCTATTACACCGGTTTTTGCTGTTTTGATTGTTCCAAACTCAAAAGATTTTAACATATCTTGCCACTCAACATCATCTTTATGATTAGGATAAATCTTAAAAATGCTGACATCATACGCAATCAATACCGGATTATCTTCAAAATAAGTTAACAACTTTTGGATTTTCTTTTGTAATTCATAATCGCCGTCAAAAGTCAACGAATAATCAGACCAGTCTGTTGTAACATTGGTAATACCCGAACCTCTCAATACGTCTAAAAGAGCTAAAATGATGGGTCTTGATTTTGGAGTATAAAGGGTAAAGTTGGTCTTTCTGCCGATAGTCAAAGTCTTAGTTTCTGCATTGTAACTATAATATATCTCTGCGGCATCAGTAATCATTTTTACCACATCAGAAAGCTCTCCGCGCAAGTTTTCTGCGGATATGCTGGCATAAGGTGCATCTTTTGCAACAAGTTTTATATCCGCTTCTTTCGTTAATTTTAACAAAGCTTTTTCTGCAGGCATCGTTTTAAAAGAAAATCCGGTAACCTCAAAACGAGGCATAGGGTTATCTATGCCGTTACGAGTTAAATTAAATGCTTTCAGATTATATGGTAAAGTTGTAATCATTTGCTGAGTATTCCAATTTACATAGCAACGTAAGGGGAGCTCCAAGTCAAGAGAACTTGCGCCTTCTGTTGTTTTTATCATATTCGGATCAATCGGCTGAATAATCTTAGCACTTGCTTTAGGATTTAAAACAACAACTTTTTCTTCAATAACGGGGATTTCTTCTTCCGTTGTTTGGCAACCCGTTACTGCTAAAGTAACAGCAACAATGGCTAGTAATGTTTTATAAAATCTGAATTCTTTTAACATATTGATTTTCTTTCAACAGTTTTATTTGTTATCTTCGTCTTTTCTTTCTCTGGCTTCTTGAAATTCTGCCTGAACACGAGCTCTTGCTTCGTCATCATCTTTAAGCAGTTTTTCCATCAATTGCTCCATTCCCATTCCGGCTCCGACAGTAGGATCTTCTGCTTTGTCAACTACTTCAAGCGCTTTTTTCATTTTTTCGACTTCTCGGGCATCGCTTTTTATCATATCCGGTGTAGAATTTCTGCGCAATTCTTCTTTATATTCCATCAATGTACGATGAAAACCGTTCATTCCTCCTGCTACTTTTCTCTCAACATAAGGATAAAGCTCACGATGTCTTAAAATATAATCTCCGGTTTCACTTATTTCTTCTAATACATCAAGAATATAGCCATAGAAAGGATAATCCTCTAAAGCCATATTGCCTTTTCTGACACAACGAGCCGCAATCCTTGAAATGGTGCGGTCATAGTAGTCTTTTAACAAAATATAATTATCAATATACCACAAATCAGCTTTATTGATTGGTGCTGCAGGTTTGTTCGGTTCCATATTTTGCTCCTTATATTGATAGTTCTATATAACATAGAATTATTATAAAATATTTAATATCCTATACTTTCATTACTCTCAAGGTATGGGTCGTGATAGTTTTCATCTTCCATACCCAAAAGGATAAGTTCAAAGTCTTTAGAGAGAATAATTTCTGATGATTGAACAATATCTTCCTGATATGTCGGTAAATCTGCTTCAGGGTCAATAAATCCGGATGTCGGTTCGTCTTCAACCTCTTCATATTCATAATCCCATTCCCAATCTTGACCTTCTTCACCCTCAACATATTCTCCTTCGGGAACTTCTTCATATTCATAATCCCATTCCCAATCTTGTCCTTCTTCGGAATATTCCTCGTTGGTTGTATTATCTTCGGTTTGATAATCCCAACCCCAATCGGTTAATTCGTTGGAATTATCGCTCTGATATGTATCCGAAAAAGCTTGCCCCCAAGAATTATCTTCTTGTAGGTCATTATTTGAAGTATTTTCATTATAACTTCCAAAGCCCCAATCGTCACCATTACTGAATGGCTTATCTTCAATTGCCGGCATTTCCGGTAATGCAGATACAACAGTCGTTTTTTTCTGAACAGGATTTGCCAAGAAAGGTGTTTCATCTTCAATAATGTCATTTTCTGCTGTTTCAATGTTATCTGCATTATTGTTAAGATTTTTCTTTTTCT
>JAGBDC010000022.1 GCA_017937705.1 Alphaproteobacteria bacterium | reverse complement strand
GTTCATGCTAATCGGAAATGTTGCTAAAGGAAAACTGAAAAACGGCAGTTCATTTTGTGAACTCCGTCATATTCCTCGATAGCTCAGTCGGTAGAGCGCATGACTGTTAATCATGATGTCACAGGTTCGAGCCCTGTTCGGGGAGCCATCTTTGGGTGTCAATTTTGAACCCTAACCGAAAAAGCCTTGTAAATCAAGGCTTTTTTCGTGTTTTTAGGGTCATTTTTTAATGATTTTGATCATTGAACCTTTTTCCGAGCCTTATAGACTTGAACAAGCGACAAAATTCAGTTGATAGATACCAAAATATTTATATAGCGCATCGTTCGGTAGAAAAATTGCCAACCGAATGATGGTAACAGGAATTTTTAACAAATATCAAACGAGAAAATATATAGCGCTTTCCGTATTCAATCATTCGCCTGATTTGCAAGATTGATTATTTTTCCTATATCGGTTATACTATATTCAGACGAGCGAACGGCGGGAATTCTAATGAAAAAATATCAGATGGTACGCAAACTTAAACTTACAGACTTTGAGATCCGTGTGGCAATCAACACGCTTGCGGCATATCGCAGAAAACAGATCGATGAAAATATTGAATACGATTCTACAAACGAATTGCTTTTTCGTCTTTTGGATTTGCTGGAAGAATAATTACATAGGCAAAAATCAAGCCGACTTTATCGCACCGAGATGGTGTAATGAGGTCGGCTTTTCTAGACATTGATAAATATAGTAAATAGAATGGTTTGATTTTAGGATGAATATAGCATTTTAATTTTGACATTTATCTTTTCCTATTGAAATATATAGCAAAATTTGATATAATAATTACAAATAATTTTGAGTTTTTAGGAGTAGAAAATAAATGTCAGATAAAAATATGCACTATGCAAATTTTAATATTACATATGGAGAACATGATGACCCCATGCTGTGCCATTTTGAAGATATGATTTTCCCAGCATTCACTTCAGGATTTCATCGCGGAAAAGAAGGGGAATACCCATTGTTTTATTTTGATGAAATTCAAATTAAGGAAATAAATGGCGAATATGTTTTGTGTGGTAATTATATTAAAGATATGCAGTATAAAATAAACACAACAATTCAGGACGGCAAGTTAGTTTCGACACCTGCAAATGTACCATCAGCTCCATATTCTCGCTTTATCATTTTTTTGAAAAATCACAGAATGATCTTAGTTCGAAATGAGTCCCAAAGTCCAGATATAAGAAGTTTTCAAACGACAGTAAAAAGAATGTTATCCTCATTTGTTTCGAAGGAAAATGCAAGCAGGGATAAAAATAACAAATTGCCAATTCCTCATGTTAATATAATTGACCTTCCCATGAGGCAAAATATTGAGAAAACTCTTCAAACGGTTCATAAAATTAAATCGTTAAAATTTAGATTTTTTCCGTTAAATAATGATATTCCTTCTAATTTTATGGCGAATGCGGTAAAACAGGAAATGCAAAAAGTTCAAAGCAAACATGCGGGCATTCATTTTACTTCTCCTGGCTCCAAAAAAGCTGTTTCGGATTTAATCGAAGAATCTGCGGGATTAGCAGAGGCTACACTTGAAGTAAGCGACCGCAATGGAAATAAAACAAAAATTAAAGGGAATTCTTTCTCCGCAAGTAAGAAAATCTCTTTCGGGAGAGATATCTATTCTAGTGATGACGAATATATTGTTGATCAAGCTAAACAAGATGACATTATCACTCACACAAGTGACGATAACAAAAAATTATATCAGCAGTTTTTAGGTGTAATAAAAAAACTGATGCAAAAATAAAATAGAAAGTGGGTGGTGTTATGAAGAAACACATAGATGTTTATAGTGAAGTTTATAATGAATATAAAGAGACACCTAGTGCAAAAGAATTAATGTCACTTGCTTTTAGAGAAATTTTGCCTCAGAAAGGTAATTGGATAAGTTTTTGGATTCCTTTCGGATTAGCAACAATGGCGACTGTAATTATTATGGTTAGCCAAAATATGGTAGAACTAACTGGGAAAATTGCAAATATTTTACTAAATATTCAATTGGCGTTGTTTGGTTGTATATTTGCAGTATATTCGTTAATAATTGGATTTTTAAGTGATAAGGTTTTAAAAATCTATTCGCAAAATGTTGACTCTGAAAATAAAAGTCTTTTAAAAAGATATACTGATTATTATGGTTCCGCGTTGTTTTTATATTTTTTTAATATTGCTTTTACTGGAATTGTTATTATTATTTGCGAATGCATAGATCCAGCTTTTCGTCTGACAAAGGTTTTTGAGTTAGATAATCTCATGGTGGATAATTCGTTGGCATTTATATTATTAGTAGTATATCTATTTTTTAGCTTTAGAATTTTTTATGAATTGAAAAGTACGATTTACAACACAATTGTGTTATTTAATTCAACGATAGCATTAACCTTTGTTCGATTTATGGATGAAGAGGCGACAGAAGATGAACAAAAAATTGCTTCAGAAATAGGAGAATCTAAGAAAAAGAAACGTACAGAAAAAAAGAAACGATAATTCATTTGTTTTTTGGTTAAATTACTGTTGATAATAGGAAAAGAATAGTTTAACACTCTTTTCCTATTATCTCAACCGAATAAAACTAATACATAGGCGCAATTCAAGCCGACTTTATGACCACTATTTTAGTGGAAATAAGGTCGGCTTTTTTGTTGCCAAAATTTTATTTCAAGGAGGGTATCATGTATATCGAATCCCAAAAAGATGAACTTTCCTTTGCTGATCTGATTCGCGCGGCAGAGGAAAAAACTTGCGAATCCAAAAGTTTTCCGTACAAATATCATGTATGCCGATGCCGGAATTGTGCGTACTGCTATCAGGGCAAATGTGCTTTGAAGCGTTGCTGCTGTATGCGTGATCGAGTAAAGGCGCGATCTTGTACGTTCTCCGAAGTGCTTAGCGATTGCTTTTCCAATATCGGAGATTCCATTTTTCATTTCCGTTTGCGTCTGGCAACGGAACGAGCGAGGGAAATGCACTCGTGTTTCCTCGATTCCAAACATCGTATGCGTTTCTATGAAGGCTGTGCTTTAACAAGGAGATATGAATCTTCTTTTATCGCACAGCTTTTTTTGTTATCTGCGAGTGAAGATCTTTGGAAACGTGTGAAAGAAGCGCTGAGTCATGACGGTGTGAGCTATGCGGAGGTGTATTTGGACGGTCTTACTATCGACGAGTATATCTATTTCAGCGCTGCTTGCGACTTTGAATACGGCTGTTCTCACGCAAGCATTTCCGATCTTTCCAACGATGAAGTGATCGAATTTGAACCGTTCCGCCTCATCTGCTATGCGATTGCCATCTATATCTATGG
>JAGBDC010000021.1 GCA_017937705.1 Alphaproteobacteria bacterium | reverse complement strand
GAATATCGTGAATTTGGAAAGTGGAGATTTGACCGCAAATACTAAGTATTTAGCTGAGTATGTAGGCGAATATTTTATTTTGTTAAATCGTTTTACAGCAAAAGAAATTCTTGAAAAACTAAAAACTGTTGACGGCACAGCAAGTGGTTTAGATGCCGATCTTTTAGACGGAAAAGAGAGTACAGATTTTGCAACATCAAGTCAAGGAGCAAAAGCTGATACTGCGATTCAAAGTATCAAAGGCAATGGTTTGCTGATTGAAAAAGATGAAAATAATATTGTTAATGTAACACCTATAAATATCGGTGCCGCAACTTCTTCACATACTCACGATAATGCAAGTACTTCAAATGCCGGATTTATGAGTAGTTCAGATAAATCTAAACTTAACGGAATTGATAACGGAGCAACTAAAAACGTAATAACTTACGGAACAAGCAATCCATCCGGCGGTTCAAACGGAGATATATATTTTAAGCACAGTTAGGAGCAGGTTTATATGTCAATAAGTATTCAAATGGGTGAAAGCCCAAAACCAGTGTGTACTATTTCCCTTGCAAGCTCTTCTTTTAATAACGGTACGGCAACTGCTACATTTAGTTACACTCTATCCGCAATGTCGGGGTATAATTATTGGGGGTATGGCGTTGTTTTAGAATATGGCGGAAGTTCATCGCTCGGCAACAACGTTAATTTGATCGGTACTTCAACAAATCAATGGTCTGAAAAATCAGGCTCAATTACAGTAACCAAAACAAACGTTTCTACTTCCCCACAATACTTCTATTTTAGGTTAAATTCAGTTGCAGCAACATCAGGCACTCCGGGATCCACAAGATCTTACGAAGTGCCTTATAATATTGACAGAAAAACAGAGTTTTCAAATGCAGACAATTTTACTCTTGAAAGCACAGCAAAAGCGACTTTTACCCCGTATAAATCCTCATATACTCACAATTTATATATTGATTTAATAAATGACGGAAACACTTGGATAACTCGAACAGGCTATACAAGTGGTTCTACGATTACAATTTCAGATAATGAAATTTTAAACGCTTATAGTCAGCTTTCCGGATACAGTCCCGGTCAAACTGTTCCCGTTAAATATTACTTGGTAACGTATTCAGGCGATACAAATATTGGAGTCAGTTCTATTTGGAAAACGATGACGATTGGTGGCACTGCAAAAATAAATATTGGAAGTTCTTGGGAAAAAGCTGTTCCATATGTAAAAGTAACGGGTTCGTGGAAACCGACAGTTTCGTACATTAAAACTGAATCCGGTTCAAATTGGAAGCGAGGACAAGTTTAAGAGGGGGGCTGAATTTATGGGAGATGCAACTATCGGAAGTTTTTTCGGTATGGCTAAAGCCGGAGTCAATTTAATTCCGATTTTCAGAGAAAATGAAATAAAAAAACATGCTGATTCATTTTTAAAAATATCTAATTTGATTATTAAAAAGATAGCAATTGCAGCACCATCAGGTACAATGTTTCAACTCAATGGATCTGATTTTTTAATGCCTGCAAATGCTTTTGAAATCGGTTATGGGATTATTAACATCAAAGAACTTATTTTTAAACAAGATACCAATGTTACGATAACATACTTTTACTAGACTTGAAAGGAGGTGACGAATATGTCCGGGGATTGCAATATTTATGGCGGTTTCGTTGTTGGTTCGGGAAATGACGGCAGTTCATCTGAAATGTTTTGGGGTAACATAAAAGGTCAAATTTCAAATCAGAGCGATTTGGTTTTGGAACTTGATAAAAAAGTAGATAAATATGACGATAAAGTCTTGTCAAGTAACGATTTTACGGACGAAGAACAAGCTAAATTAAACAGATTAAATACAATATTTACGTTCTCATTATCTCCTGATAATTGGGAACTTTTTAATGAAAATATTTATTACCAAACAACTATTCTTGAAACTGTAAAATCAACTGATTCTGTTGTCGCCGACATAATCTTAAGTTCTGATACGGAATTATCTGAACAAGAGCTCGAATGTTGGAGTAAAATTATAAAAATCACTATCAATGACGGAAGTATAACAACGTATTTAAAAGGGGAAATCCCCAGTATTTCTTTGAATATCAAAATTGAAATTTAGGAGGAATTTTATAATATAATGAGTGACGCAATTATAGTAAGAGCCGGAAACGTGACTAAAAGTTATGTTGACGCAAAATTGGATTTGAAAGCGGACAAAATCGAAGGTAAAGGCCTTTCTACAAATGACTATGATAATACCGCAAAAGAAGCAGTTGATAGTTTGGGAACGGCGTCAAAGTGTAATACCGGTACTAAAGAGGGCAATGTTCCGATTATAAATTCAGAAGGCAAAATAGACAGTTCAGTTCTCCCTTCGCTTGCCATAACCGATACTTTTACAGCTGAAGATCAAGATCAGATGATCGGTTTAAGTGCACAAAAAGGTGATGTTTGTGTTCGCACAGACGAAAATAAAACTTATATACTTCAAAAGGAACCGGCAACGGAAATTACAAACTGGTTGGAGCTTGCGACGCCTACCGATTCAGTACAGTCTGTAAATGGGAAAACAGGTGTTGTAACTTTAAATCATCAGGATATCGGTGCGGTTGAATCCAATACTGAAATTGTAGGTAGCACAAAATGCAAAATAACTTACGATTCAAAAGGTTTGGTAACTGCCGGAGAAGATTTGGTAAGTGACGATATTCCTGATATTAGCGCGACTTACGAAACAAAATCCAATAAATCCGATAGCTTTACCGAAAGTTCAAGCGAAACTTATACAAGTACCAAAGCATTGGTTGACGGTTTGGCTACCAAAGCGGAAATTAAAAAATATACCGCAACAATCAGTACAACTTGGACGTCAAATCCAAACGGAGAATATACTCAAGAAATTACGTTAGACGGAATATCAGAAACTGACACACCTACAATTGATTTGGTTTTAAGTGATGATGTTTCTATCGCGAAATCTCAAATTGAATCATGGTCCTGTGTTTCGCGAATTACTACAAGTACAGGTAAATTAACCGTTTATTGCTATGATGTATCGCCAACTACTGAAATACCAATACAAATTATTTGTGTCAGATAGGTGATTCTATGAGCGATGCGGTAATTTCAAGGGTTTTGAAAGATTGTAATATAAATATTGAGCAAACTACAGGAACTTCAACGAATTCTGTTATGTCGCAAAACGCTTGTACCGGCAATTTTGCAACAAAAACACATAGTCATGTGGTGTCTGATTTAATATCGGGCACCTTACCTGTTTCTATGGGCGGAACCGGAAAAACAAGTTTAACAAGCGGAGCAATTCTTTTGGGAAATGGTACCGGTGGAATTTCAACAACATCAGTTTTAGCAAAATCTAAAGGTGGTACCGGTTCGACAAATTTTTACGAAAAAGGTTTTTGGACTCCTTCTGTTGCATCTACAGGTTCAACCTCGCCATCAGTATCTTATACCTATCAATATGGTGTATATTACAGAGTCGGAAATTTAGTTTTTATTGCTTGCCATATTAATATGAGTATAAGCAGTACGGGAAGCAGCTATGCTTGTATTAAAGGTCTGCCATATACTTGTGCTACCGGATGCGATAAATATGGTTTGTCGCTAATCGAAGAATATTATGCAACCAATACCAGCGAGGGTGATCCCAGAGGTTTTGTGGTACAAGAAACAACAAGAATAGATTTACGAGGACATTCGGGTGCAATGGCAACTACATGGATTACCGGTTCAAATCAGTATATCGGTTACAGCGGTTGCTATATAAAATCTTAGATTCGTGATTTATTAAAATTAGATTTTTGAAAAAATTAAAGATTGGAGAAATAAAATGCAAGAATTAATATCACTTGACGAACTAAATATAAGTTCCGTAAGTGTTGTTACACGAAAGTATATCGAAGAAGATGGTGTGAAATATTTTGTCGGAGATATTCACAGGCGAGCTTATGTTAATAGCGAAAGTGGCAGAGCTGATATCTCAAAAGATCTATCAGAACCATATTTATCTGCGGTCATGAATATTTGGGGTGATACTCCGATTGTTCCTGAACCTGAAATAGATAATCATGATGAATGAGCCTAGAAAGGCTTTTTTATTTTGTCCGAAACACAGCAAAAAATATTATTTTTTAAACGAATATTAGGGGGAAAAATTTATGGAATTTAAAGGAATAGATGTATCAAAATGGCAAGGGAATATTAATTGGAACGAGGTCAAAAAAGACGAAACGGAATTTGCAATAATTCGTGAAGGCTGGGGCAAAAAATCGCCTACTCAAATTGATAAAAAATTTAAAGAAAATTATGAAGGTGCAAAAACTGTGGGGATTCCTACAAGCTGTTACCATTACTCTTACGCTGATTCAGCAGATGATGCAAAACGTGAAGCAGAGTTTTGCTTGGAAAATATTAGAGGTATGCAATTTGAATATCCTGTTTGTTTTGACATCGAGGACAGAACAATGTTATCACTTAGCAATCGTCAGAGAACAGACATAGTTAAAGCGTTTTGTTCGGAAATCGAGAAAGCCGGATATTATGCTATGTTCTACTGTAACTTGAACTGGCTTAACAATTATCTTATTAAAGAAGAATTGTTGCCAAAATATGACCTTTGGCTTGCTCAATGGAACGTGGGAGCTCCGTCTGTTCCTTGCGGTATATGGCAAAAATCTGATAAAGGATTTATAAACGGCATAAGCGGAAATGTTGACTTAGATATTGCTTACAAAAACTATCCCGAAATTATGAGGAATAAAGGCTTAAATGGATTTAATAAAGAAAACAATCCAGAAAATATACACTATTTTGAATATACAGTTAAGAAAGGTGATACCCTTTGGGCGATTGCTCAGCGTTATCTTTGGAGCGGTACGAAATACAAAGAAATCAAAACTTTAAATGCTTTAAATTCTGACACAATTTATCCAAATCAAATTTTGAAAATACCCAAATAAGAGGTGATTGGATTGAAAAACAAAATAGTTTCAATAATGCCTTTGGCAATTATTATCGAAGCCACAATAACATATATTAATCAGTTTTTTGTAGATGGAGAATTCTGTTGGGAAATGTTTTTAAGTATAGTTTTAGGTATTCTTATTTCTATTGCTTATGAAATTGATATACCGAAATATCTTAATTTACATTCTCGGATTCCTTATTTAAGCCATATCTTGACCGGAATACTTATTTCGAGGGGTTCGAATTACATTTACGATTTAATGACTAAAATAATACAACTAAATTGATATAAAAAACTAAGTGGCGGGTATTTACCCGCCTTTTTATTATTCAAAAGTAAAATCATTTAATTCTTTGAAATCTAAGAGCTCGGCTAATGTCATGCTTAGTCCTATTGCCAACTTATGCAAGGTTTTAAGTTTTGGGTTTTTAGTAGTCCCTCTCACTATGCCATCCACTGTTGATTGAGTAACTCCTGCCATAGTAGATAGTTTATTAACTGTTATTTTTCGTTTTTGGCAAAGATCCAAAATCCTTTTGCTAATAATTTCCGAATATTCCATAGCTATCAATTCTCCTCTTTTAACTGTGTAGCGTTAAATCAACACTAACACGCATATAGAGAAGTATTAACGGCGTACCGTTGACAAATACAGAGAAAATTTATAACATAACGATACAACGTTAATTTTTTAAAAGGATTGATAGTTATGACTCAAAAAATATGTACATTTGCAGGGCATGGAGAAATTTACGGAGAAAACACCTTGAAAGAAAAACTAAAAAAAGAAATTATAAATCTAATAGAAAGATATGGTGTTAATACCTTTTATAACGGAGGTAAAGGACAATTTGATTGGCTTTGCGCCGATTGCGTTAAAGAACTTAGGAAGGATTATCCCTTCATAAAATCATATTTGATTTTGGCTTATATGCCCGTAAAGAAAAATCAATTTGACGCAGACTTTTATAAGAAGTTTGATGATACTTTATACCCCGAAATAGAAAAAGTTCCACCCAAATTCGCAATTGTAAAAAGAAACGAATGGGTGATTGACAACTCATCGTTTTTAATTACATATATAAATCATAAATGGGGCGGAGCTTACCGAACTTTAGAGTACGCTAAGCGAAAAAAACACATACAATTCATTAATATTGCAAATTAGTGTATTTTTTTGAACCATATAAGCCTTGCTAGGAAAAGCAAGGTTTTTATTTTTACATTTTAAATCCAATTAATTGTTAATATTTCAAGAATTTACAAATTATGACAAAACTTGCCCAAAAACTCGGGTCATACTACGACAAAAAAGCACAGTGTTAATATTCTAAAATAAAACTATGTAGCTTAAAATTCATCAAAAAAATAAGTTAGCTATCAAATTATATCAAAAAATAATCAAAGGAAGTGTG
>JAGBDC010000020.1 GCA_017937705.1 Alphaproteobacteria bacterium | reverse complement strand
GTAAAAGCAGTTGTCATACTCAACCCCATATCTTTACAAACCTGCTCCATGCTCTTTTTCAAATCTTCGTCCATACGGAAATTAACCATTGCTTGAGCCATAAAAACATCTCCTTTCATATCGTAATATTATTATATCACACAGTAAAGCAAAAGTCAATATTTTGCTTTACATTCCATATTATGATACGAAAAAAGTTTTTGATACCTATTCTTCTGTTGAAAAATCTGTATAGCTATTACTGTTACTTTCAAAATATCTACAAAATTGTGCCCTGTCTAAACTTCCCCATCTTTTTGTTTTTTTACAAAAACTCTTTTTTGTTGTTTTCCATTGATATTCACCACGATACTTACAACGCCAACATTTACATCTTCTCAAAACTTTCTTTCCATACATAGAAAGTTCCCCAATTTTATAATCAATCATTATTCATCACCAAATAAAAACTCATTCAATTCATTTGACGGAGTTATCTTAACCGAAATATGACCGTCACGCTCAAGCTGTTCCATACATTCCGAATGTAACCGTTCCTGCTGCAGCTCGGCAACAATATCATCATAATATTTTATTACAGTTTTTCTATCAATACCAAGACCTCTCGCAATTTCAGCTTTTTTTGTAATTGTTGGATTATCCCTCATAAACTCAAAAATAATATTTTTTTTACTTTTTCGTCCACTTCCGGCTCTCCAGTTAGGATTAACAACCATCTGAACAGCTCTCATTACTTCCATATGCTGTTTTTGATTTCTCCCATTTCTTTTATTCTTTTCTATTCTAACATCTGTCAATGCCTCAATATCCGAAATAGTAAAATTATAATATTCTTTGTCGTATGCCTCTAACGCACTCTTTATATCTTCTTCGGTCAAAATATTTTCATGCTTTACCAACTGCAAATCTTCAAATGCACGTTGCATATCTTGCCGAAGCTGTTGCTTTGAAACATCACATTTATAAGCATAAATTGCAAGACACATCAAAAAGAAATATCTATGACCGCCCTTAATTTCTCCAACACGTTTAAGCCACCAATGATAAAGAGCATACGGATCTTTGCCATTGACCTTTGATGAAATATCCCATTTTTTCCGCCCTTTATTCCCCTTTACAACAACTCTCTCATACCACTCAGGATATGCTTCTCTTGCTTCTGCTCTCGTCAATTTAGAAGGTCTAAAAGGTTTATTTACATCAACTCTGTTTTCAGGTTTAGCATACGCATTCAAATATTCCAAAGAAACACGTTCCCCTGTTCTGAACGCAACAAGCTCCGTTCCATGTTTTTCATTTAAGCTCCCCACCATACGAAAGCCTTGATTTATAGATTGATATTGAATTGCCTCAATCTGAGACGTTCCACCATATTCCCACATACGAAAAGTAAGGTCATACTTCAAACTTTTAAGTTGAATTTTTATATTAGGGTATAAATCAATAGGATTATCAAAAACATAGTAAATATGTAATCCTGTACCGGATAAAACAAGAAAAGTCGGCATAGGTAAACGGCGAACTCGTTCAGGATCACCGCCAAAACGTAAAAACAAATTCCGCAATTCACTAAATCCTACACCATCTAAATCAAAAATTAAAGCATACATTCGCTGAGCGTTCTCTAAACGATTTTCTTTCCGGCGATAAACAAGCCCACTACACAAGGTTAGAGCGTTCCCCTCAACAAAATTCATATAATCCTGTTCCCATGTATCATTGAACATTTTTCTACGACGAAGTTTTTTCTCAGGACTGCTCTCATCACGATACAAATACACCGCATTGGGATGAGAATAGTCAGTATGCCTTTCCCCCTCATTCTCATTATCAGGAAACAACTCTTTATAGAACTCATAGCCTCCGACTATGGGATAATTAGCACTTAAATAATTATAACAATCACGATAATTCTCTGTCATACAAAACACCTCCCAACTAAAAAGGGGGAAAAGGGAGAGCAAAAAAGCGGTCGCTTACGCTCCCTTAAAGAAAAAGTCACCTCTCCCTTTTCCCCCTCGCTCCACCTATGGAAAGCGTGGAAAACTCTTACGAGTTTACACACCCTTACCACAGGTTACGCTCACCCCCTTTTTCCTCTCCGACTTTTTCCATTCACATAAAAAAATAAAAGAATTTATTTTTATTGCCTAAAGGCTTATAGGTGGCTTAGATTATCAAAACAGTTTTTCCACACTTTTATAATACCATAAAACTTTCCAAAATTCAACCTTATCTGCTTAGATTATCAATAAAGTTTTTTGACATTTTTATTATGTTTATTTTAATCGTCTTTTATAAATCCTAAAAATACCATTGACAAATCCGCAAAAATCGGATATACTATGTATATACTAATAATGGAGGTGTTTTGTATGACAACAACCATTCAGAAGTGGGGCAATAGTCAAGGTATCAGAATCCCCAAATTTCTGCTCGATGCAGTTCAATGGAGCGAAGATGAGCAGCTTGTAATAAGTGCCGACAAAAACAAAATTATAATCGAAAAAGCAGAACCAAGAAAAAACATCATGGAACTTTTTTCTAATTTTGAAGGTGAATATGTTCCGGTTGAAATGGATTGGGGACAGCCGGTAGGAGAAGAAGCATGGTAAGTCAAGGAGATATTATAAAAGTCAGCTTCGACCCCCAAAAAGGACACGAACAAGCTGGCTACCGCCCGGCAGTTGTAGTAAGCAATGATTTTTTCAATCAAAAAACCAATCTTGCTATAATTTGCCCCATAACAAACACAAACAATAAATTCCCATTGCATATTCCTTTAGACAACAGAACGCAGACAACCGGTGTTATTTTATGTGAACACGTCAAGGCATTAGACCTTAATTCAAGACCGCACACGGTTGTGGAGCAGCTCCCAAAGGAGATTTTGACAAAGGTAATAAATGTTGTTTTTTCAGAAATCGAACAAATTTAGAATCAAAAGCGGCTGTTACAGGCCGCTTTTGTTCATTTTAAGCCTGTTTAATATAAAACATCACATAGTAGCCTCAAAAACAATTTAAGAGCCGTTTTTGAGCCTCTGACACCCATTAACACATACGCATATCTTTTGGAACGCAAGACAGCGGTTTTGTGTGATAAAAGGCTATTTCCCAATATCCTGTTCTAAAATTCATTCTTAACTTTCTTTCGAGCATAACATTATACTTTTTATGTTCTTTTGCCCACTCATTATTTTCTATCATAGCAGCATAACCGCTTGGATAACCGGCAGTGATTCCTATTTTTGCAATAAAGAAATCCCCGTTTTCATCTTTTTCAAACAATTCCTCTGTTATTTGTTTTCGTGCAAGCTCTTCAGTAAAATCTATTGTGTACGGACTCTGCAGAACTGTCTCCCATAAAACAATTTTATAATTTTTTCTGTTTATTCTGTATGTATAGTCACGCTCTGATGAAGAACATACAACATACCCTGTATGTTCTTTTTTAGGTTTTAATTTTCTGTCAGCGTTCGCACGTTCCCGGTTAATCCTTAAAAGATTTTCATTCAGCCCACGTTGGTATTCAATTTCAGCATTTGCTGCAGCAAGCTCCTGTTTAATCTTTTCCACTTGCTCATCAGCAGCTTTGTATGCCTCATTTATTTCTCTTTTTGCTTCAACATTTGCTCTATCTATATTTTTTCGGGCTTTTTCTTCTGCTTCACTT
>JAGBDC010000019.1 GCA_017937705.1 Alphaproteobacteria bacterium | reverse complement strand
GGTACTTATGGCAAGAGAATTGTCAAAGAAGATTGAAGCGGAGTTAGAATATCCGGGTCAGATTAAAATCAATGTTATCCGCGAGTCAAGAGCAATTGACTACGCAAAGTAAGTACATGAAAATTACTGTTCACGCAGTATAAATAAGCCCCATAAAATGCATGCTTGCATGTGATTTTATGGGGCTTATTTAATACTGTGAGGACATACCCTCACCCATATGAGTAAAACGTAAGTTGCAAAGCAACGGCTGACAGCTTGCTGGCAGGTTTTACGAATAAGCGGTTAGGGTATGTGTGAACAGTAATTTTCCACAGAAAAGTTTGTAGAAATACAGGCTTTTCTGTTTTTTTTCTACTTAATTATTTCAAATTTTTCGGCTGTTTTTTTCGTCTAATATGTAGTACAATAAAAGCAACTTAAAGTAATATTTAATAATAAAATTCAAGGATGTGCATTTATATATGAAAAAGAGAACAAAAAGAATAATTTTATTCATCATAATTGCTTTATGCTTTATATGCGTGATTTATAAGATGCTTCATCCTGTTGGCAATTTGTCTGATACAGCAACAATAGAAGTTGAATATCATGGGAATTATTTTGGGGTACAGGAGGAAACAGATTTTATAAAATTTTCTCTAACAGATCACGAGAAAATAAAATATATTTGTAAAAATATAAAGTCACTTGCTTGGGAAAAAATATTCTTTGCCAACAAACCATCCTCAACGATTTTTTTACTTCGTTTTTTTGATGAAAAAGGTAAGGAAATAGAATATTTAGAAATATTAAATAATAATCAACAAATAAACTTTCCAAACAGAAACACAAAACCATATAGTACAATCAAGGGTGAAATTGATTTGCAATATTTATATGATTTAGTAGAAGAATATTGGAACGAAAATATTAAAAAAGAAAAATAAACTTTAAGGCTCTACAAAAAATGTAGGGTCTTTTATTGTATTTAACTTGTGTTTGTGGTAAGATGTATTATGATATTGTTGCGTTAATACGGTAAAGAAAGGAGAACCATTATGAATAGAAAAGTTGTACTAAGACTTATCAGTTTACTAATGTTTGTTGCTGCAGTTGTTTTTGTTATAATTGCAGTATCCTGTCCAACCTTAGGGCACGTCTTTTATATTGGCTCATTCCGTGTTGATGGAGATGTGTTACATATAGTTTATAATATTTATCTTGTAATAATGGTTTTATTGTTTCTTTTATCCTTTATTGGAAAGAAAGAGATATTTAGGGGAGATAAAATATGCAAACCTTAAAAATGTTGCCACCATGGGATGCTTTAATGAAGCGGATGGTTTGGCAGCAAATTGGCGAATTTGAGAATAAACGAATTTTGGATTTTGGTAGCGGAACCGGTGTGACGGCAAATCACTATGCTAATAAGAACTCGGTGATTGCCATAGAACCTTCGGAGGAAGCAGTAAATGCCCGCTGGCAGGAGACAACAAAATCAGGAGTGTCATAAGGATGCCGAGTGGCAGGAGAAAATGCTTCAAATGGAGCATCGGGTGGAAAATATCGAAGAATATAAACAGATTGCTTTTTTTCATCATTTAATAATAAAAAAGGAGAATTAGTTATGAAAAAAATAGGTTTTATCGGTGCAGGAAATATGGGATTACCATTACTTATGGGAGCAACAAAGCTATTAGGCGTAGAACAACTGACATTCTTTTGCGCGGACGAGTTTAGTAATAAGCGCGCACATGAAACTACAGGAGTAGAACAAGCAGAATCTCTGGAAAAATTAGTACAAACCAGTGAATGTGTGCTTTTGGCAGTAAAGCCTCAGTCCTTTGGAGAGGTGCTTCCTGTAATTAAGGCAAATACCTTTGAAGGACAGGTTATTATTTCTCTTGCTCCGGGCGTAACCGTAGAGTATTTAAGCCAGGAAACCGGCGGTAAAACAAAGATTGTCCGCACCATGCCAAATACACCGGCTATGGTTGGTGAAGGTATGACAGCTGTTTGCTATGGCAGCAATGATTTTACAGCTGTAGAAAAGAAATTAGTACAGGATTTGTTTGAAACCGTTGGTAAGATGGTAGAGCTTCCGGAGCGTTTAATGGACGCTGCCGTAGTGGCCAACGGAAGTTCTCCTGCGTTTGTTTACATTTTTATGGAAGCACTGGCAGACGGCGCCGTAAAATTCGGAATTCCACGGGCTACGGCTTATGAAATGGTTGCCCAGACTGTAATTGGCTCTGCAAAAATGCTTCTGGAAACCGGCGAACATCCGGGTAAATTAAAAGATAACGTATGTTCCCCTGGCGGAACTACCATTGCGGCTGTGGCTGCACTGGAAGAGGCGGGCTTTAGAAATGCAGTTATCAAAGCTTGTGATGCCTGCTATGAGAAGGCTACCGGGTTGAAAAAATAGTAACAAAGAAAAGAGGAAAAACAATGTTATTTCATGTGTCATCAACCCCTGATATCAAAGTTTTAGAACCAAGAGTGTCTACTCATGGAAAAGCTTATGTATATGCAATTGAAAATCTGGTAACATGATTGCTGTTTGGCGCAAAAAAGGATGACTTTGACTTTATTATTTCCACGGATGAGTCCGGGATTCCAAGTTGCTATGAGTGTTATCCGGGTGCTTTGGAGGCAATTTATCAAAATAAAAGTTGTACGGTTTATGAATTGT
>JAGBDC010000018.1 GCA_017937705.1 Alphaproteobacteria bacterium | reverse complement strand
CATCATCATCGTCGTCATCATCTTCTTCTGTTTCATCTTCATCATCATAATCATCGTCATATTCGTCGTCATCATTACGATATTCATCCGTTTCATCATAATCATCATACCCATCATCGTCACGGTATTCATCTATATCATAATCTTCTTCATCATAAAAATCTTCATCTGACGGACGGTAGCGAACAGTATCATCTTCTTCTCCAAAATCTTCATGCGGAGGAAAACTGTCATCTTCTTCTAAAAGCTGATCATCAAGATATGAGGGCACATCCGTCTCCGCCATCTCTGCAAGAGTTTTATCTCTGATAGCTTTCAATGCGGCGATTTTTTCTTTATCCGTAGCCATAACGCCCCCAACCTATATTACACCAAGGTTATGTTACTCTATATTTTTGTGTTTTACAAACCTTTTATGAAAAATCGTCTATATTTTCGACTCCAATTATTTTTTTTGCGATTTCATAAGAAAAACCGGCTCTGATAACTGCAGATACATCTTTTTGCCAATATTCTTTTCTTTTCGTTTCGTCTTTGCGATACGGACCTATTTTTTTCTTTGCAACAAACTTTTTTGCCATTTCTTCTTCGTCAAATTCTTGATTTTGCAAAACTTCGTCTAACACTTGCTCATCAATTCCTTTAGCTTGAAGCTTTTGACGAATATATCTTTCAGGTTTTCCTGCATTTATATAGTTTTGAACTTTAAATTCGGCATATCTTGCATCATTAAGATAACCTAATTTTTCAAATTTTGTTATTATATCATTAATCCATAATTCAGCTTCTGATATATTAAAATTTTCATCATTGCGTTGATAGTTATATATGCGTCTTTTAAGTACTTGATATAAATTTGAAGAAGAAGAATCGAATCGCTCAAGGTAATAAAGAGCAATATTTTGCAGTCTTTCTTTTGTCATTTTGCGGATTCTTTTAATTTTTGATGCTTTTTTTTCATTATTTTCAGACATAGACAACCTTTTTCTTGCATATTATATTAACTACATGTTAAACAATAAATAATATTTTACAATAACAAAGATATAACAACAAGGATTAATAACCATGAAAAAATTTCTCGCTGTATTTGGTATTTTGGCAATGATGACTGCTTGTGCAACAACAGAAGAACAAGCTCCGCAAAAATTTCAAGAATCTCGTTTTGATGCCCAACAACAAATTAACCTTAAAGTAAATAAGGTTGAAGTTGTATCAGAATTTGTTCCTTCGTTTACAAGACCTAATGTTGAACATTTATTCCCTGTATCTATTGAAAAAACAGCTATGAACTGGGCTAATGACAGATTGAAAGCGGTTGATTTTTCTTCAAACAAACAGGCTGTATTCACAGTTAAAGATGCAAGTGTTACAGAAGAAATTATAAAATCAGAAAAATTATTTGAAAAAGACAGCATTAAGTATCGTGCAAAATTATCCGTTGTTTTGAAAGTTAGCGATCCTAATAAATTTTCAAGTGCAGAAACTTCTTTGGATGCATGGCGCGAGCTTACAATTCCGGTTGACACAACAATCGAACAAAAAGAAGTTTATTGGAAAAACATGGTTGACAAACTCTTTGAAGAGTTCAATGCTCGTATGCAAATGAACGTTAACAAATACCTCAATATGTACATTGAGGATAATCAATTTATAGCTGAATACGAATAAAGTCAGTTACAAGCGCAAGCGAATTTATCGCCCGCATTGAATTGCAAAATTGGCAGTTTAATGTTTTGGGCGATTTTTTTGCCCGCTTTCAAAATACTGCAACTTCCATAAAAAACCGCATTTGATGACTTTAGAGGAGCTTGTGAGCTGAATTCAAAATATTCTCCGGGTTCAATTTCCGGAATTTCACCTTGAAATCCGGGAGTAGAATCGGAAAAAGAATTACCGTGAGAATCGGTAATATTCCAATTTTTTCCCACAAGTGTAATTTTTTCATCGGAAGTATTTTCAATGCAGAAATAATATCCCCATACAAACTCTTTACCTGAAGCGTTTGTATATGTGTCAACCAATTCAGAAGCCGCAGTAATAACCAGACCTTCCTCTTGCATTGTAATCATTTCTTCCGTAGTTTGCATCACTTAACCTTTTGTTAACTTTTACAAAAACAAACTATTCGGACTCTGAAAAATATGCAAACAAGGAATCACTTTGTTAACAAAGTTATACACATTTAAATAAACACAATAACAAAAAAGGCTCTCTTTCGAGAGCCTTCAGACTTTGCAATTTTGAAACATATCTTTATGCGGAAGGATTTACCGAAGCTAAAATATCCAAAAGTTTACTTGTAGCTTCTGCAGATGAAATATTTTGACAAATAGCATATTCACTGGCTAATCTGTCGAGAGCTTGTTCATAAATTTGTCTTTCGCTGTATGATTGTTCAGACAAATTTTCACGACGATGCAAGTCTCTTACAACCTCTGCAATAGCAACCGGACTACCGGAATTAATTTTATTCTCATATTCCTGCGCACGACGTGACCACATAATTTTCTTAACTTTCGCTCTTCCTTTTAATGTTTCTAAAGCATTATCCATAACTGAGTTTTCAGAAATTTTACGTAAGCCGCTAGCACTTGCTTTAGCTAAAGGAACACGCAAAGTCATTTTGTCTTTATCAAAATTAACAACTATCAGCTCCAATTCCGTACCGGCAACTACTTGTTTTTGAATATCGGCAACTTTACCCACACCTTGAGCCGGATAAACTACATATTCGCCGGAATTGAATGCAATTTTAGATGTTGTTTTTTTTATCATATTAAATTCCTACCATATTTTGAAAAACACAAAACGCGGAAAGCCTTATTTTCCGCAAGACAGAGTGGATTATACCACATTTTAGGGTATAAATCCAGCATTTTTTTATATATTTTTTGTCGGAAATGATTTTGTTTGACGTAAAGCCTCACCCAACACCATAGTTGCAGAAACCGCAACATTGATGGAACGTGCCTTTTCGTTCATCGGTATAATTAATCTGGCATCGACACTCTGATGTACCTGTTCGGGAACTCCGGCACTTTCACGTCCCAACAACAAAACATCGTTTTTTCTAAATTCAAAATCGGTGTATGGTGTTTGAGATTTAGTCGTTAAAAGAATTATTCTGCCGTATTCTTCGGGATGAGCTTTGGCATATTCTACAAAATCCTCCCAAGAATTGTGACGACGATATTTTACCATATCCAAATAGTCCATACCATAACGACGTAGTGCGTGTTCGCTAAATATGAAACCGCAGGGTTCAATTATATCAACCTCAACGTCAACACAGGCACCAAGCCTAAGCATGGTACCCGTGTTTTGCGGCATATCCGGTTGGAATAATGCCAAGCGCATATTATGCTCCTTTTGACATTGAGGCTACAACTTCCGCATCAAAGCAAATTTTTGCTCCGTCAATATCAGCCATTGTTCCTTGAGAGCAAGCAGAATTAACTTTCACTGCCAGAACTTGGTCGCAAATATATGCTTCATTTTCTTTAAGAGCTGCTGCCAAATTATCATCAGCGGTTTGCCAATTAAGTTCTATTCTGTCTGAAATATTGAAATTTTTATCTTTACGTAAAGTTTGAACCAAACGGATAAAGTCACGAGCCATACCTTCACGTTTTAATTCATCGGTTACGTTGGTATCTAAGGTTACGACAGCTTTATTTTCTGCAAAAGCTAAACCGGCAACACCTTCTTTCATTTCCAAACGAACTTCAAACAAATCGCCGGTTAAGGTTTGGTTTGCAATACTTAATGTACCATTATCATTAAGTTCCCATTGCCCTTGTTTATAGGCTGCCATAACTGCTCCCATATCTTTGCCTAAAGCTTTACCTAACAACGGAGTGTAGAGATAAATCTTTTTGGTAGCATAGTTTGAAAGATTATCATCAAAAAGAACTTCTTTAACATTTAATTCGTCTTTTACAATTTCCTGATACTCAGAACCAAAATGATTTCCGACAACAGTCAAACTGCTCAAAGGCAAACGATTACGCAAATTCTTTTCTTCACGAATAAATTTACCGGCAGAACACAAATCTTGTAAGAAATCCATTTCAGCCATCAATTTTTCGTTATCGGCAATTGCGGACAAATTAGGATAGTCAGCCAAGTGAACTGATTCATCTCCGGTCAGATTCTTATATACATATTCGCAAACAAACGGCATTAACGGAGCCATGAGTTTACTCAAATTTACCAAAACAGTATAAAGAACGTCAAATGCTTGAGTATCACCGGTCCAAAATCTGTCACGAGTACGACGAATATACCAGTTATTCAAAATTTCCATAAATTTAGAAATTTCGTTACAAGCAACTGCTACATCATAAGTCGCAACCCCGTTTTGTACGACGTTAGCCAAATGTTTTAATTTTGCTAAAATATAATTGTCCAAAGACTCTGTTGAAGAACTCACTTCTTTTGCTTGATACCCTTCTGCGTTAGCATAGAGAGTAAAGAAGTAAAAGGCATTCCAAAACGGAATTTGTGCTACACGAGCAGCCTTAACAATTTCTTTTCCTTCTTGGTCAACTGCTAAATTTCCGCCTTTTAATACCGGAGAAGAAACCAAGAACCAACGCAATGTATCGGACCCGATTGTATCTAATACCATTGACGGATCAGGATAGTTTTTCAAACGTTTAGAAAGTTTTTGTCCGCCTTCTGCCATCAACAAACCGGTACAAATGCAGTTTTTGAAAGCCGGACGATTATGCAACGCAGTTGAAAGAACCGTTAATGTATAGAACCATCCGCGAGTTTGATCCATAGCTTCAACAATAAAATCTGCCGGAAAATGATTTTCAAACCATTCTTTATTATCAAACGGATAGTGTACTTGTGCATAAGGCATTGAACCGGATTCAAACCAACAGTCAAACACATCGCTAACTCTGCGCATCATTGTTTTTCCTGAAGGATCATCGGGGTTAGGATAAACAACATCGTCAATATACGGCTTATGGAGATTATCTACTTCAAAGCCTGTTTTTTCCTTAATTTCCGCAACAGAACCGAATACATCTACACGTGGGAAGTTCGGATTGTCAGATTTCCACACCGGAATCGGGGTTCCCCAAAAACGATTACGTGAAATAGACCAGTCACGAGCGCCTTCAAGCCACTTGCCGAATCGACCATCTTTAATATGTTCCGGCACCCAGTTGATTTGTTGATTATTTTCAACCATTTCATCACGAAAATCCGTAACCTTTACAAACCAAGAAGACATCGCTTTGTAAATCAGCGGAGTGTCTGTACGCCAACAGAAAGGATATGAGTGAGTATATTGTTCTTTTTTCACCAAAAGTCCGTTTTCTTTCAACCATTGCATAATCGGCTCATTGGTTTCAAAAACTTGTTTACCCTCATAATCACTTACTTCTGCGGTAAATTTACCGGCTTCGTCGACAGGACATACAACCGGAAAACTATCATCATAAGCACGACAAGCATCAAAGTCGTCTTGTCCGAATCCCGGAGCAATATGAACAACGCCGGTACCGTCTTCAACAGAAACGAATTCACCTGATAGAACTTTAAAACAACCTTTTTCTTTAAGATTTTTGAAATATGGGAACATCGGCTCATAACTCATACCGATTAAATCAGAACCTTTGAGAGTTCCAACTTTTTCTGCCTTTTCGAGTTGTTTTTTATAACGACCGAGTAGTGCTTCGGCCAAAACATATTTTTGACCGTTTTCTTCCATAACGGCATAAGTAATGTCTTTACCCACAGCCAACATAAGGTTTGACGGCAAAGTCCAAGGAGTAGTTGTCCAAACTAAAATTTTCATTCCGTTTTCAAGTTTGAACAAAACCGTAATTGCATTATCGGTTTTATCTTGATAGCCTTGATTTACTTCAAAGTTTGATAACGGAGTTTCAGCTGCCCAAGAATATGGCAAAACTCTAAAATCTTCATAGATTAAACCTTTGTCATACAACTGTTTGAAGTTGTTGATAACACTTTCCATGAACGGCAAATCCATTGTTTTGTAGTCACGTGAAAAATCAACCCAACGGCCGATACGTTTGAACATATCAACCCAAATTCCGGAATATTTTAAAACATCTTGACGACAAAAATCATTAAATTTTTCAACACCGAATTCTTCAATTTGCTTACGACCGGAAACTCCGAGTTGTTTTTCGGCAGACATCTCAGCAGGAAGTCCGTGACAGTCCCATCCTAAACGGCGGTCAACTTTTTTGCCGCACATAGTTTGGAAACGAGCAACAACGTCTTTGACATAAGACACCATAATATGTCCGTAGTGTGGTGTTCCGTTTGCAAACGGAGGTCCGTCATAAAAAACAAATTCTGCCGCACCATCACGATTTTGAACAGATTTTTCAAAAGTATTGTTTTCTTCCCAAAAATTGAGAACTTCTTTTTCTAATTCGACAAAGTCAGGTTTTGCCTTTACCTCTGGGTAATATTTGGTCATCGTTAACCTCTGTATATTATTAAAATTTGATTGAATTTTTTGTTGTTTGAAAAATGTATGTATAGAAAAGCGTATCCCCTAAGGGATAATATTGATATTGATATGTATTATTTTTGCAAACATTTAGCTTTTCTTTCCGTTTTAAGTCGGATGTAAATTTAATACAATAAACAAGCCGAGTCAAGCTTTTATACAACAAAATACGATTATTGACTTGAAGTAAAAAATATGCTATATTTTGTCTATAATAAACAAAAAAAAGAGGTGAGGACATGACAAAAGCACAAGAAATGGCCGTTGATGTCGGTGCCACATTAGCAAAATGGGGAATAAGCGGAGCGGGCTTTATCGCTGCCTGCGGAGTAGATGGCGTAAATGCAGGTTTAGGAATGACCACAGACTTGGCAAATGGATTTTCCGGCATAAAATTAGGAAATCCTCTCGGCAAAATAGGTATAAACGGAATAGATAAGTTAGCAAAGAAAGCTGTTATAGGCGGTGCCGTTAAACTCGGACATAAAGGAGTTGACCTGTTGGCAACAAGAATTAAAGGACGTTTGTCATAAAACACAAATTCACTCCGAAATTTTGGGAGGAGATATTATGCGTCATGCGGAAGATTATCGTATTTTCATCTCAGAAGATAAACAGGTTGTGTTTTTTATAAAACCGCAAAATAGCGAACCTGAAAACCCTTATTTGCTTTATGACGGTAATGACCACGCATATCTTTATCGCAATCGGCGAGATGTTTTGTTAATGGATTTTCTAAATCCCAGCGTTGTCGATTTTTTAAAAAATGCTGATGAAGCTTTGATTATTGAAGCTGATTTTGAAACTAATATTACCCATCAAGATTATAAAGTGAAAATTAAACATCAGAAGTATGTTGAAGAATAACACTAAATTAATCTACGTAATTTCTGGATTGCCACGAAAATTAAAAATTTTCTCGCAATGACAACATAGATAATGGATTGCTTTTTGCAAAGACTGACGTCCGCTCGCCGTGAAGATAAGGCGTAAAAATGCAAAAAACAGGGAATTTTTGCAGATAGTCGAAAAAATATCTAAAATTTTCTTATATAAAATCAACATATTATCAAACACTATGTTCCGATTATACGTACATTTAATTGGAACATAAAATTTCTTTTGTATGCATTGGTTTTTGGTCTTGATTTTTGACTAAATTAAATGTACGTTTAATTAGAAAATAAAAAAATGGAGCATATTATGAGGAAAAGCAATCAATCCGGTCGTTCAATGGTTGAAATGTTAGGGGTATTGGCAATCATCGGAGTTTTATCCGTTGGCGGAATTGCCGGATATTCCAAAGCCATGGCAAAATTTAAATATCAAAAAGGACTGGATCAATTGCAAACTCTGTTATCCAATGTTATGCAGTTATACTATACCCAAGGACATTTAAATGGTATGGATAAAGTAACTGCTATTCGTGCAGGTCTTGTACCGGCTGAAATGCTCAATGGAAAGTCTCCTAATACTGCTACCGAAATATATAATGTTTTTAATCTAAATGTAGATGTCACGCCATCTTACCTCGATTATCAATTTCCTGACGTTCCATCTTGTGTTTATTTTGCAACTGCTAACTGGACAGGATTTAATATTGATATAGGCGGAGCAGGAGATCATATGATTCCTAAAGAAAAACAACCTTTATCTACAACCGAAGCTCACCGAATATGCAAAGAACAAGTTGATAATTGGGGATATATGGAAATCCATTATCCAAGTTCAAATGTTGGCGGTTATTATACAGACTAACTAAACTTCAAAAAGTTCTCCGCAGATACAAGGAACGGGAACACCGGTAGTAAAAGGAAAACTTATCGGCAACAAGCTTAATCGTCTGACTGCCCAAAAGGCTGCAGCTTGTGCATCTATTGCATCAACATTCCAACCTTTTTCTGCAGTAGTTTTTACTGTTACATTTGGCAATCGTTGACGAAGGAACCGCATCAAAGTAGGATTTTTGGCCCCTCCTCCGCAAACATAAACTTCTTTAGGTAACTCCGGCAAATATAGCGCCATAGAATAAACTATTGATTCAGCAACAAATGCTGTCGCAGTTGCGGCACCATCTTCAAGACTAAGCCCTTCCAAATGCTCCATTTTTTCGTTAAACATATTTCTGTCGCAAGCCTTAGGCGGAAGAAGCGCTAAATATTTATGGTGCATTAAACTTTGCAAAATCTGCTCATTCACTTTTCCTAAAATTGCCAGACGTCCGTTATAGTCAATATGCATTCCGCCGTGTTTCATTACCCAATCATTGATAACGGCGTTGCCGGGACCGGAAATAAATGCAGTCATTTCACCATTTTCACCAAACCACGAAATATCCGTAGTTCCCCCAATATCAATAACGGCCAGCGGTTTTGCACATTTTGAGGTTAAAGCTTCATAATATATAGGCGAAAGCGGAGCGCCTTTTCCTCCGTTTATGATGTCAGCTTTACGAAAAGCGCTGACAACAGATATTCCGGTAAGTTCGGATAACATTTTCCCATCGCCGATTTGATGAGTGTAGTTTTCTTTTGGGTTATGACATATTGTATGTCCGGCAAAACCGATTATATCAGCTTTTATATCATTATCTTGAATAAAATTTTTCACTAAATCGGCACAAAATTCGGTAAAAGCTATCTCGGTATTGCGAATTTTATTTGCCATATCCGGAGATTCGATAGCACGATGTCCGTCAATTTGACGAATCGAATCGAGCAAATTTTCTTCAAAAGGAATAATATAAGCCGGTCCGAAACCTTTTATATCAACTCCGTCCGTTTCTATTTGAGCAAGACCTACTCCCTCATACGAAGTTGAACTCATTATTCCTAAAGCACTTATTGTTTTTATATTGTTCATTTATTTCCTCAAAAATTTGTCTGCCATTATATATTTTATGCGTTAATATTTTGTTATTTTAATATTTAGTTATCAAACTCTTGAACTCCGAAGATTATATGTTATTATGCGGTGTTATTTTATAAATTAAGGATAAGGAAAATGAGTAACTTTAAATCTGAATTTTTTAATATTATGGTTGAGCGTGGGTTTTATAATCAATGTACAAATGAAAACGGATTCGACAGCTATTTGTACGAATGCGAAAAAAATGGAACTCCGGCCGTAGGTTATTTAGGTTCCGATCCTACCGGTGACAGTCTGCATGTCGGACATATTGTTCCGTTAATGATGATGCGTTGGTTCCAAAAATGCGGCCATAAACCTTTAACTTTGGTGGGAGGCGCAACTGCACGAATCGGCGATCCGTCCGGAAAAGATAAATTACGTCCTTTTTTGACCGAAGAAACATTACAACACAATATCAAAGGACTTAAAAAATCATTTATGAAATTTTTGAAATTCGGTGACGGAGCAAATGATGCCGTTATGGTTGATAACTGGGATTGGTTCAAAGATATTAATTATCTCGCTTTTTTGCGTGATGTCGGAACATATTATTCAGTTAATCGCATGTTGACCATGGATAGTGTTAAATCTCGTTTGGAACGTGAACAACCAATGTCGTTTTTAGAGTTTAACTATATGCTTCTGCAAGGTTATGACTTTTGTGAACTATATCAAAAATATAATTGTCGTGCTCAAATTGCCGGTTCTGATCAATGGGGCAATATCACCTCGGGAACAGAACTCGGACGCCGTCGCCACGATGTGGAATTATTTGGTTTCACAAGTCCGATTATAACTGATTCAAACGGTAAAAAAATGGGCAAATCAGAGGGTAATGCCGTTTGGATTAATGAAGATAAATTGCCAAGTTATGACTATTTCCAATATTTCCGTAATATCGGAGATGCTGAAGTCGGCAAATGTTTACGTATTTATACCGATTTATCGATTGATGAAATTCGTCGCTTAGAGGCATTAAAAGACCAAGAAATAAACGAAGCTAAGAAAATTTTAGCTTATGAGGCAACAAAAATTTGCAGAGGAGAATCGGAAGCAGAAGCCGCTAAAGCAACCGCAATAAAAACTTTTGAGCAAGGCGGTATCGGCGGAGAATTACCGTTTATCGAAAAAACAAATGCAGAAGGTGTCAGCATTCTTGAAGCCATCGTAGAAATTGGTTGGTGCGCAAGCAAGGGCGAAGTTCGACGTTTGATAAAACAAGGCGGAATCAAAGTTAATGACAAGCCGGTTAGTGATGAAAACTACTGTTTTTCAAACACTGATGTAATCGATGGACAAATAAAAATTGCACAAGGAAAGAAAAAGTTCGGCTTGATTAAAATTGGCGCTTGACTTTTTTGTCCAAAAACGTCACAATAAAGCCATAACAAACCTAATTTATAAATTATTAAAAAAAATACATCACTATGGCGAGAATTGTAAAGACGCAAGAAATGAAAGTTAGAAAAGTTATGCTTTCTAACTGGTTGACAACCCTCTTTTTTGGCAAAAAGAAACAAACCAAAATTGAGATACCTACCGCAAGATTTCGTGGAACAACCCATCCGAAAAAAGGCGATTTGTTCGCTTTGGAGCAGGCATTCTACGATGACGGAAGAGTGGAGGTAAAAATCTTTCTCAACGGACAGGAAGTTATATCTAAGCCGTTGAGCAAAGTAGGAACAACCAAATAGTCATAGTCTTCTATCGAAAAAGGAGCCACCTGAACAGGTTGCTCCTTTTTTAAGTTATAAAGCGCTAAAAAAGCTATTGACAAGGAAAGAAAAAAAGCTATATTACACCCAACGTAATATGTGTAAACCTATATGTAAAGGTATTTTAAAATGGCTAAAGCAATTAAAGTAAAAGTAAAATTAGAAAGCACTGCCGGTACAGGTACATTCTATCTCGCTGAGAAGAATCCAAGAACTCATCCGGAAAAGTTGACTTTGAAAAAGTATGATAAGAAAACTAAAAAACACGAAGAATTCGTTGAAAAGAAAATGAAATAGTTTCTTATAAAAAGATAAAGTGCCGGTTGTTTCCGGCATTTTTTTTGTTTTAAATTCATTAACAGTATTGACTTTTTGACTAAAATATCATATTTTGTCTACTAATAAACAATTAAAGATAAATTATTCATAAACTTCAAAAAATTTTCAGTATGGAACAGAGATTAAAGTTTCGAATTGCTTTTATTGCAATTCTTGTTGTTGCTGCGGGAGTGTTCTTCTACATGAAGCTTGATTTTGAACCTGCTTCTTGGGTGATGGGTGGTATTTTGGCTTTTGCCATATTTTTTATATGGACAACAAATGACAAAATCAAGCAACGTCAAAAATGGTTAGACAATCCGATCCCTCCTAATGTAAATGAATTTGACGACTTTTTCTGGGATTTAACCATAAATCAGCAGAATTGGTATCTGTCAAATATTTACTCAAAAAACGAGGTCATCAGCTTGATAAACCAGTACGAAGAAAAAATTAAGGAGCTGTGGAGAGACTCTACTGAGGATTTATACGACAGGATTCGTGATGCACAAGATATTGAGGAAAAGATATTGACCCTCATGTATTTTGTGGACTTCTACGGTGACGAAGAGGGAGATCCTGAGGACATAGACTAAACTGTGTCAACGCCACAAAAAAGGAAGAACATTGGTTCTTCCTTTTTCTTTATGATAAAAATACTTATCTTCTGCGTCTTCTGGTAACTACTTCATATCCATCGTCATAATTTGCTGCCATTTCTTCTTTCATACGCATCATTTCTTCTTCTGCTTCAATTGCTTCTTGTTCGGCTTTTCGAATTTCTTCTTCCTCTTTTCTTATTCGTTCTTCTTCTGCTTTAATTCTTCTCTCGTTTTCAATCTGAGCTTGGAGAATTGCCTCTTGCTTTGCTGTTTCAATATCTTTAGCACTTGATATTTCTTTAGCTTCGTTAGTTCCCTCAGGCATTTCTATACCCAAAATATCACTTAATTGCTTGTTGATATATTCTATACGGCTAACAGCGCCTCTGCCGGCAATATCAATATCATCAAACATTACAGAATAAAAATCTTCATTATACAAAGGCTCATCGCCTAATTCTCCATTAGCTTTTTTTTCGGCTTGTTCCCTCAATGAAAAATTTATATATTCTTCTCTTGTAATTTCATCATCTCCATTTTCATCAATGAGTGTAAATTTTTCTCCGGCATCTCTTATTGTCATATCTTTCATCATTTCTTCGGCACTTTGTTCCGAAATTGAGGTTGTTTCAGTGGTGGCTGAAACTTCTTGTGCATAAGAATTTCCGGCAAAAACGACACTTAAAGCCAACCCTGCTAACAGAATTTTATTCATTTTATTTCTCCTTTGTAATAACATAATGTCATAATAACAGCTAAATTTTATCTAACAATATTTTTTTGATAATTTTTCTAAAATTTGACTTTTTACATTTTGCATATATAATTGGCATCGATAAAAAATATAAAGATTGAGAAATAAGTGAAAGAAATAATATCAACAAAACAAGCAGCAAATTTGATAAAAGAAGGCTCTTCAATTATGGTTGGAGGTTTCTTGCGTTGCGGCACTCCATATAAAACAATCAATGAAATTGTTAAGAATAAAACTTCAAAATTAATTCTCATAGCTAATGATACCAGTTATCCGGAATATGACCGAGGACAATTAATCGTAAATAAGTTGGTAAAAAAAGCTATTGTTGCTCATATCGGAACAAATCCTGAAACAGGACGACAGATGAACGCCGGAGAATTGGAAGTTGAACTGATTCCGATGGGAACTTTGGTAGAAAAAATTCGTTCCGCCGGTGCCGGTTTGGGTGGTTTTTTAACACCTACCGGTGTCGGAACCGTTGTTGAAAACGGCAAAGAAACAATGGTTGTTGACGGCAAAAAATATTTATTTGAGAAACCGCTTAAAGCAGATATAGCCATAATTTACGCAACTAAAGCCGACAAATTCGGCAATGCTTTTCTTGACGGAACTACTCGGAATTTTAATACAGTTATGGCAACCGCTGCGGATACTGTTATTCTTGAACCGGAAGAAATAACTGATGAACCGCTTAATCCGGCTGAAATTACAATTCCGGGAATTTTTATTGATTACATAGCAACTGAGGGCAAATAAAATGGAACTATCAAAAGAACAATGTCGTGAAATCATCGCTCGCCGAATTGCTCAGGAATTAAAAGAAGGAGATGTCGTTACTTTAGGTATCGGTCTACCGACTGAAGTTGCAAATTATATTCCTCATAATATCCACGTTATGTTACAATCAGAAAACGGAATGATAGGAATTGGCTCTAAAGATACTGAAGCACCCGAAATTGCCAAGGTCACTAATGCCGGAGGATTGCCGGTAACCACTCGTCCCGGAGCTGTATTTTTTGATAGCGCCATGTCTTTCACCATTATCAGAGGCGGACATGTCAATATTACCGTTCTAGGAGCACTACAAGTTGACAGTCATGGCAATTTAGCAAATTGGATGATACCCGGAGCATTTGTTCCCGGGATGGGAGGGGCAATGGATCTAACTGTCGGAGCTCAAAAAGTTATTATTGCGATGGAACATACTACGGGTAAGGGAGAACCGAGAATCGTTAAAAACTGTACAATTCCGCTGACGGCAGAAGGAGAAGTTGATATGATTGTAACTGAAAGATGTGTTTTGGAAGTAACAAAAGAAGGATTATTATTAAAAGAAATAAACCCTATGTTTACATTAGAAGATATTTTGAAAGATACAGAAGCTGAACTAATCGTTCCCGATAATTTGTAAGATATATCCGAAAATTCAAAAACCCGTCTCTTAAAAGAGGCGGGTTTTGGTATTGTTTATAAAATTTTATTCTGCTTGCTCTTCGTTATGAGCATTGGCGTCTATTGCATAACCGGTAGCTCTGACAGTTCTGATATAATCAGGACCATGTTCATTTAGCGATTTACGCAAGCGTCGAATATGAACATCTACAGTTCTGGATTCCACATAAATATTATTTCCCCATACATTTTTGAGCAAAAACTCTCTGGAAAAAACTTTTCCCGGTGTCTCCATCAGCATTTTGAGCAAACGAAATTCTGTCGGTCCAAGATGAATATACTTATCGTTACGGAAAACTTTTTTCTCTACCAAATCCATTCTTATATCTTCAAAAGTATATTCTTTCTGAGATATAAGTTCCGGAGAACGACGGAGATTGGTTTTCACACGAGCCATCAGTTCAGGAACAGAAAACGGTTTCGTCACATAGTCATCTGCTCCGGCATTTAGTCCTTTTACTTTGTCCTCTTCTTCACCTTTAGCCGTGAGCATAATAATCGGAATATCTTTTATATCCGGTTTATTTCTAATCATTTTACAAATTTCAATACCTGACAATTCCGGTAACATCCAGTCGAGTAAAATCACTGACGGACAATTTTTTTCAACGGAAGCAATAGCTTTATTTCCGGTTGTTTCCCATACAACATCATAACCTTCTTTTTCCAGATTATATTTTAATAAAAGTCCTAAAGCTTCTTCGTCTTCTATTACCATTACTGTAGTCATTTATTCCTCCTTATTCTTGAGAGATAATATATTTTTTGCATAGTCCGGTGTTTTGAACACGGAACTTCCGGCAACCAAAACATCTGCTCCGGCATTTATGCATAAACTTGCTGTTGTCGGATTGATACCACCATCAACTTCCAACCAAATTTTTCTGTTTTCTATCATTTTGCGAATCGATGATATTTTTTCTAATTGCTCAGACATAAAACTTTGTCCGCCAAACCCCGGATTGACAGTCATTATCAAAATCAAATCGACATAGTCCAAAATGTTTTCCAAAACTTTACTATCTGTTTGCGGGCGAAGAGAGATACCCGCTTTTTTACCAAGTCTTCTTATTGATGAAAGTGTTTTTAAGACATCATCACATGCTTCATAGTGAATCGTTATAATATCAGCCCCTGCATCAGCAAACCAAGGTATCATCTTATCGGGATTATTCACCATTAAATGTGTATCAAAAATTAATTTTGTGGTGGAACGCAACGATTTAATCACTTGTGGCCCAAAAGTTAAATTCGGCACAAAATGACCATCCATAACATCTAAATGTATCCAGTCTGCCCCACTATTATCCAGCTTTTTAACTTCTTGTCGCAAATTGCCAAAGTCTGCCGATAATATACTGGGAGATATTAAAACCATCACCCTACTCCATATTTAATAAACGGATTATATTTATAATATATTGATTTTTCTTTAACAGCAATTATCTAAAAGTTAGTATCAACATAAATTTATGGAGAAAAAAATGGGACAATCAGCTCAAAAAATTGTTAGTTTGGATAACGGGAAATTGCTCGAAATATTAAATGTAGCTTTTGCCGAAGAATGGTTGGCTTATTACCAATATTGGATTGGAGCTAAAATTATTTGCGGTTTTATGGGACCAAATGTACAAGAAGAATTTGAAAAACATGCTAAAGAAGAACTTGAACATGCCGAAAAAATAGCCACAAGAATTATTCAACTTGGCGGAGTTCCTTTACTTGCCCCATCCGACTGGGAAAAGCATGCAAAATGTAAATATGAAGTTCCCGTTGATGATGATGTAGTATCACTGTTGAAACAAAATTTAGAATCAGAGCGTTGCGCAATTTCTCGCTATCAACAAATATGTGATATGTGCTTTGGCAAAGATCATGAAACTTATCGTATCGCAATAGAAATTCTGCAAGAAGAAATTGATCATGAACAAGATTGGGAAAATTTCCTTGCTGATATTAAAAGATGTGAAGCTTGCTTAAAAACTATCAACAACTGCGAACAAACTATTTGACAAATTAAACAAAAAAGATTATGTTTATGACAAAATCACATACATTTTATTCTATTTTATTTTTCTCCCTAAGATATCGCAACTCCAAATAATTAGTTTTAGGGATGAACAGGGCGTCTTATTTTTATAAGATGCCCTTTTTTCATAAAAAGGTATCAACGTTGACAAATGTCCGATTTTAAGGCACAATCATTGATGTAATTGAAAAAGGGAATAGCCATGCAAGATAATGAAAATACTGAAGGTCAAGAAATCGTAGGACAAGAAGCTGAAGCTCAAGAAACAGAGCAAATAAGAATAAAGTGTCCTCCTGCTTTGACAAATGAAGAATTTAGAAACTTTTTGGTTGAGAAAACAAAAAGTCAAATTCCAAATATTGTCGAAACTATTGCTGAAAATGCTGAACTTGATATTAGTAAAGATGCAGAAAAAATTGATGCTATTATCTATGAAGAGGGGTTGCGTGGCTTGTTTGATGACATTGCAGAGGCCAGACTCGATGAAGATAACGAAAAATTATTAGATGTTATTTTGTTCTGCGGTTTCTATAATGAAGAAGATAGACAGTCTATTGAAACACTTAAACAATATAATCAAACAGATTCCTTGACTAATATGGCCTTTCAACGCATTTCGCAAGTAGATGATATGCAAACCGCTGTTGATTTTTTGACTAATGTTAACACTTGCGATACCTGTACAACTCCCTTACAACTTGATAATGCTTTTGAAAAAATAGAGGATTTTACCGATTTTCTTTCCGGCAACAATCGTTCTAAAATTTTCTTAAATATGGCAAATAATTATCGCAGAGTTTTGCCTAAAGATACATGTTACGCAGAAGGGCAGGAACTTAATTTTTTAAAACATTCGTTGTTCTATGCTGATGATTATAAAGTTATAAATGCGTGCGATACAAGACTTAATCCACGTTCTCCGGAAAAGAAATTGGTTTCAATAGCGTACAAAAAAGCATTAAGACAGACAGAAAATCCTAAAATATTGTTTAAGCTGCACTCTAAATTAGGAGATATTTATCAAGGACGCAGCAAAGTTATAGGATATACAGCTGCCCATTCCGAAAAAGAAGACAATTTGGAAAAAGCAATTCATCACTATTCAATGGCTACTGAATATTCTTTTAATCCTGATGACAGAATTTTGACATTACGAAATTTGGCCAATGTTCAATTTACCGCAGATAAAATGGATGATTGGGCGATGACAAAATATACTATTGCTATGTCTATTGATGGTTATGACCGTTATTCTATGTTAGTCGGAACAGCAGAAAAAATCGGTAAAAAAGGACAATTTTTGCTAGATGCAGCTCTCAAAGGTATAAAGAAAGATAATCTTACTCCTATAGAAAAAATAAATATTCAAGAACGTGCATATACTCAAATGCTTCGTATTTCTGATGAACCGGAAAAGGAAAAAATTAATAAGCGACTTGCTGCTTTGTCAAAACAAAAATTTGATATTGTACGAACATCTGCCGCAAAAAATTTTGAAAAATAATTAATAACAAAAAGCCTCGCAAAATTGCGAGGCTTTTTGTTTAATATAATATTAAAGTTCGCCTGCTGCGTAGCGTTTTGCCATTTCAGCCATTGGAATAACTTTAATTTTGCTTGCTTGTTCTGCTGCTCCAAATGAAATATAGCGAGCTTCACAAACCTTTTGCATTTCTTCAATCGCAGGTTTGAGATATTTGCGTGGGTCAAATTCTTTCGGATTTTCAGCAAATAATTTACGGATTGCACCGGTAATTGCCATACGACAGTCAGTATCAACGTTAACTTTACGAACACCGGATTTAATACCACGAACAATTTCTTCTACCGGAACACCGAATGTTTGTGGAATGGCACCGCCGTAAGCATTTATCAAATCTTGCAACTCTTGCGGAACAGAAGAAGAACCATGCATAACCATGTGAGTATTAGGTAATTTAGCATGAATTTTTTCAATTACATCAATAGCCAGAATATCACCGGTAGGTTTGCGAGTAAATTTATAAGCACCATGTGATGTACCAACAGCAACAGCTAAAGCATCTAATTTTGTTTCAGCCACAAAATGAGCGGCTTCATCCGGGTCGGTAACAAGACGTTTTTTATCAATTACGCCTTCTGCACCATGACCATCTTCTTTATCACCTTGACCTGTTTCCAATGAGCCGATAACACCCAATTCTCCCTCAACCGAAGCACCTACAGCATGAGCACGAGCAACGACATCTTTAGTTACTTTTACGTTATATTCAAACGATGATGGAGTTTTTCCATCGGCTTCCAACGAGCCATCCATCATAACCGAAGAATATCCGTTAACGATAGCAGATTGGCAAATATCAACCGAAGAACCGTGATCTTGGTGAATACAAATCGGCAATTCCGGAAACATTTCTATTCCGGCAGCCACCATGTGACGAATCATAGGATCGCCGGCAAACTTACGAGCACCGGTTGAAGTTTGCAAAATAACCGGAGCATTAACTTTGCGTGCTGCTTGCAAAACGGCAATAACTTGTTCCATATCATTAATATTAAAAGCCGGAACACCATAATTGTTTTCGGCAGCATGGTCTAAAATTTGACGCATAGTAACTAAAGGCATATATTTTCTCCTTAAAATTTTTAACTCTGACGTGAGTATAGCCAGACCATCTTTTTTTGCAAGTTTTTTTATTTTTTACTAGAAAATAAATGAAAATAGCTATATAATTTTGTCAAGAAGGACAAAATGATACAAGCTGATAAACTAAATAAAAAATTCAAAAAATGGGTCGTATGCGGACTTGTGGTAGGAAGTTCGTTGGTTTTGTCGTATAATAGCTTCTTTAAAGCAAAACCTCAAAAAGATAAGGAAGACACTACGACAACAATAACAAAGTTGCCTACGTATTCAATGGACGACATACAAAAAGAAAAAGAAAAGCTTGTCGGATATTCTATGACCGATGCGTTTCGTTACGGAGTAATTAACAGCATTAGCGATTATGTGGGAAAAGCCCCTCACCTATCTGATACAATCAGTTTTTCCGGTGATTTAAACCAAATGATTACTTATGGCTACTATCAACGAATTGATGGAAAAAAACAAGTAGTTATAACCCATATAAATCCGGATACCATATCAATTCCTAATCTTACACCTAAAGCAAAAAAAATGATAATCAGTTTTGCCAAATATCATAACGCTGATACGAAAAAAGGTGCAATAAAGGCTCATGAGTTTTGGCATCAAAATACTAATCCAGACACCCAAAACAGCAATAATTTTATATTATCAGATATTACAAAACGTGGAGTTTTTGAATATAATACCACAACAGAAGAATTTGCAAAACTTTGTGCTCACGATGAAATTGCATCTAGGATAAACAGCTTATTATTCTTGCGTGAACAATATCTGAAAGAGGGAAAAACAAATATTTTTTACGGAGATTTTTCTTTTTACGGAAAGGCAATTAAACAAGGAAAAATCAATCCGTTAAGTGACGACCATAAGGACATTGAACAAGAACAATATTTTATTGTTAAGTCTATGTTGGAAAAATGGGAAAACAAACATAAATATAATTATCAAGATTATGCTATAAAAAAATTAGCATCACATAAGCCGATACCTAAGGGACAAGAAAGCGAATACGACAAAGCGTTAGATAAGATTTATACATTTATCTGGGATGGAAAGTTAGTAAATTTAAATTATGTATCTGAAAATATTCTACCCGATGTAAAACTTACTGACGTGGTAAAAGTGGCCGTAAAAGAAAAGAAACAACAAGAACAAAAAACAGAGCTTCCGCCTCAAGCGAAAGCTCTGCGAAAAGAAGGCCGAAATTAGCAATATTTCTTTACCGTTTCAGCTATATTTTCTGCGGTCAAACCAAAATGTTTATAAAGTTCGCCGGCCGGAGCAGATGCACCAAAGCCGTCAATACCTATTATTTCACCTTTTTCTCCAACATATTTATCCCAACCAAACGGTGATGCAGCTTCGACCACAATCTTAGGAGCATTGCCTAAAACTTCATTTCTGTAAGCCTTATCTTGAGCGTCAAAAAGTTCGGTACATGGCATTGAAACAACGGCAACTTCAATTCCCTGTTCACGTAATTTTGTTTGAGCTTCAACAGCGATAGAAACTTCAGATCCGGTGGCAATAATCGTTGCTTGGCGCACTTTACCGTCTGTTGTATCCGAAATAACATATCCGCCCTTAGCACTTAAATTTTCTTTACAATCTTTTCTTAACATCGGCAGATTTTGACGAGAAAGAGCTAAAAGACTGGGTTTATCCTCGGTTTTAACAGCTATCTGCCATGCTTCAGCTGTTTCAACAACATCACAAGGACGGAACATCAAAACATTAGGCATTGCACGATATGACGCTAAGTGTTCTATGGGTTGATGCGTAGGACCATCTTCGCCAACACCTATCGAATCGTGTGTAAGAACATAAATCACACGCAATCCCATCAACGCAGACAATCGAATAGACGGACGCATATAGTCAGAAAATACAAAAAATGTTCCGCCATAAGGAATTATACCTCCATGCAAAGACATACCATTCATAATGGCAGCCATAGCATGTTCTCTAATTCCGTACATAACATTATTTCCGTTATAATCATCGGCCGTAATTGTTTTCATACCTTTTACAAAAGTAAGGTTTGATGCAGCCAAATCGGCTGAACCGCCGACAATTTGAGGAATTTCCGGAACAATTTTTTCAATACACATTTGCGATGCTTTACGAGTTGCAACTTTGGTCTGTTCCTCTATAGCTTGTTGTTTCAATAAATTGAGATTATTATCCCAATTTTGAGGTAACTCGTTATTAATAACTTTTGCAAACTCTTCATTTTGATTGAGCAATTCATTCCAACGAGCATATTCTTTCAAATTACGTCCTGACGAAGTTCTCCAAGCATTCAAAGCATCAACAGGAACTTCAAACGGTTCATAATTCCAATTAATTTCTTTTTTCATTGCCGACAATTCTTCGGCTCCCAAAGGAGCTCCGTGGCAAGAAGATGTGCCGCATTTAGTCGGAGCACCAAAGCCGATAGTTGTTTTACATGCAATAAGTGTCGGCTTTTTAGATTTTTGAGCTTTTTCTATCGCTTTTGCAATTTCTTTATGCTTATGACCATTTATTTCAATAACGTTCCAATCTGCTGCCTCAAAACGTTTTACTTGGTCAACAGAGCTGGCTTTATCAACTGTTCCGTCGATAGTTATATTGTTATTATCCCAAAATACTATAAGCTTATTCAATTTCAAATGTCCGGCAATAGCGATTGCTTCTTCTGAAATTCCTTCCATTAAACAGCCGTCTCCGGCAATAACATAGGTGTAGTGATTGCATAAATCATCACCATATTGGGCATTTATTTTGCGTTCTGCCAAAGCCATGCCTACGGCAGAAGTAATACCTTGCCCCAAAGGACCGGTAGTCATATCAATACCGGATAAATGATTATATTCGGGGTGACCTGCAGTTTTAGCCTGAAATTGACGGAAGTTTTTGATGTCATCTATACAGATATCAGGATATCCCAATAAATATAAAACAGAATACATCAACATAGAGCCGTGTCCTGCCGATAATACAAATCGATCACGATCAAACCAACGAGCATCTTGAGGATTAAGTTTTATATATTTAGTAAATAAAACTGTTGCAACATCGGCCATTCCCAATGGCATACCGGGGTGACCGGATTTAGATTTTTCAATAGCCTCCGCCGACAAGAAGCGAATCGCATCAGCCATTTTGATTTCTAATTTATTATGGTCGTAGCACATATACAAATCCTCCCGTTAATAATTCAATCCTTGTTTTTGATTATATTGATATTGATCCTTAGTAAGGGCCATTTCTAAATTAATCTGGTAGCCCGGAGTATCATTAGGAATACGAACTTCAATTTCATCACCGGTTACCATTACTCTTTCAAATTTCTTTTCAATCGCTGTTTTAAAAGAATGTGGTTGACGTCCCATCATTTTATTCGGATTATCAGATGTATTTGCATAGTAATTTATAACAACATTCTTTCCGGCAACATCAGAGTGACGAGATATTTCAAAAATAGGAGCTATAACCGCATTGGTTTGTTCTGTTTTTTCATCATAGCGGCAATATCCTTCATAACCGATAATCTCAGCCTTATATTGAATGTTTTTATCATAAAAACGAGTTACTCTGCTATATGAAGGGTTAATAACGACATTCGGACAATAGCGAACAAACGGTTTATCTTGTGCACAAGCAGAAACAAGTAAAACTCCGGCAACTAACATTTTTTTCAACATAATCTTTTCCTTATAAAGTTATAAAATATATCTTGAATATAAAAGAATCTGTGTCTTTTGTAAATAATGAGCTTATTGCTTGTTTATATCAATTATTCTTTTTCAAAAAGTGCAACTAATTCACTGTGTCGAGAATAAATGAATTGATCAACCATAGTAACGGAAATGAGCTTATAACCCCCTGATATTAAAATATTTGCATCTCGCACAAAGCTATGAGGATTACACGAAACCGCAATTATTTTTTGTGGTTGTTCTTCATTTGGCAGCATACTTATAGCCGTAACCTGTTCTTTGGCACCGGCACGAGGCGGATCAAAAACTATTGCAGAAAATCCGTACAATTCTTTGCCGGCAAGCGGATATTTAAACAAGTTTCGATTTAATATTTCAATATTCGGTATCATTTGACGATTTACGGAATCTTGAAATCCTGACAACAACTCTGCTGACGAATCGACCGAAAAAACTTTATTTTTAATATTTGAAGCCAAAGAATATGAAAAAGTCCCTACTCCGCAAAATAAATCTGCAATTTTTCCCGTTGTATCCCCTAAATATCTTTCAGCCAAAGAAATTAGGGCTTGTTCCCCCGCTTTGGATGGTTGCAAAAATGTTCCGGCAGGGATATAAACATCTCGTCCGGCTATACTCAAGCAGGGTTTTATTTTTTCCATAATTGTTTCGGGATGATGATTAACGCTTTGACGGTGTGAAACTCGTATTATTTCATCTTGATTATATATCATTTCAAAAATGATTTGTCGTAATTCCAAGTTCAAGTCAAAAGGAAACTCCAAAACTACATCTATCCCGTTATCCGCTTCAGTAATCCAAATATCACCTTTTTCTACACGTTGTATTTTTTTTGATTTTTTTTTGCCTTTAACCGCAAAATTAACCTTTGTTATCTCGGACAACAACTCTCTGATAAACGGTAAATTTTGATTTATGCGTGGAGTTAAAAGCTTGCAACAATTTATATCAATGATTTCAGAACTTTTGAGAGCATTAAAACCTAAAACGACTTTTCCTTTATGTAAACAAAACGCCAAACTTGCTCTGCGACGAGTTTGGTCTTGTATAAAAACAGGTTCTTCAAATGAAAAATTTTGTCGGGCAATGAGCTGTAGTTGATTTCGCACCTGATCTACTTTGTATTTTTGATAATCTATAAACGACAAATTGCGAAAACTGCAACCGCCACAGGTGTTGCTGAAACTACAGCTCATTACTGTAAATCCCCCAATCTACTTTCCGACATTGACCACAATTTAACCCCATTTAGTTAAAATATGATAAAAATAAAAAAAAAGATGATTATTTTTAATATTATGCTATAACATATTCATTAGTTATAAAAAGGATAGTAATTATGAAACAAAGATTTCCTAAACATCTTAGTTATAAATACAAACTAGAACTTAATAATTTTCCTGCCAAAGCAAAGGACAGATTGAGCCTTTGGGTGGTTTTGCCGGGCATATTTATCGGTTTGTTGATGTCCATAATCGGAGCTTTTGAATTAAGCAACGGAATGTATGACGAATCTGCAAAAAATATTTATAAACAATCAAAAGACTTCGTAGAACCTTTTATAAACCATGTTTTTGTTGATTATGCTTTTATTATCATCGGCCTTGGTATTGTTGCCGGAGCAATAATTTCGCATATTCGTTACAAAAAAATTTATTTTAATGGCAGAACTTTTGATGTTGATTTCAAAGGATTGTTCGGTGATGTAGAACTTTTTGACGAACACCTCCGCAACTATCGTGGTGTCAGACTAAGAATCGAATTCTTTCAATTTGGTATTATAAATAAAAATAAATACATAATCGAACTTGAGCATATAGATCCGGGAAAAACTATTCCTTTATACATATCTACCGACGGAACCGGAATTTATGATATGTGGCATTATTATGCCAAAAGACTGGATAAACCTACCATTATGAATACCGATGAAGGGCTTAAAGTTACAGATACTCTTGATTTAAACAAAAACTTAAAAACATTTATTGTTACTAATAATTTAGCAGAAAATTATATGGTTATTCCTCCTTTGCCCAAAAGTATGAAATATGCTCAAAGAAGCGGAAAAACAATTATAATGAGCAAACACTCTTTTTGGGATATACGAAGTGTTCTGGCTTTTGTATGGTTACTTATCTTTTCTATCGCATTAGGAATTGCTGTGTATAATTTTGAAAAAATTACGGCTAACATGGAATCTTCGTGGAAACTGATATTGGGTATGGTTGCTGTTGCAATTATGCTGTTCCTCGGATTTTCTTGGTTATTCAAAAGAGAAAAAATTGTCATTAAAGATAACAGAATCATATTGATTTACAGATTTTTCTTGTTATCGAGAAAAAATGATGATGTTGATTTTGACAGATTAAAAGATATTGAAATTATGTATAATCCGGTCAATGATCGTCATTATCTTGCCTTGATAACACAATACAATATAGCGGCTTTCGGTACGAAAATGCCTATTAAAGATTTACGTTGGGTTAAAAAGTTTTTAATTCACGAAATTCTCAAATAATTGTATTGCCAAGCAAATTAATTGGTTTATATAAATAGTAAAAAAACAAAGAAGAAAGTACGAAAATGAAAAAAACTAAAACAAATATTAAAACAGAAGAAACATTTCAAGATGCATTTATTCGTGAAGTTGACGAAGATCTGAAAAACGAATCGATGAAAAAACTTTGGGATAAATATGGTTTATTTATTACAATTTTTGTTGTAGTCGCATTGTCTTTAGCCGTCAGCTATGAGTCAATTAAGGCTTGGTATATTCACAGAGCAGAAAACTGGTCTGATACGTACGCAGTTGCTTTGAATTTGCAAAATCAAGGCAAATATGACGAGAGCATGGAAGCTCTTAATGTTATCATTAACAATAAATTCGGTGCCTTTGCCGATTTGGCTAAGATGCAACAAGTTAATGTATTGTTAGACCAAGGAAAAGAAGAAGAAGCTTTCATTATTCTCTTTACAATCGCTAATGATAAAAACTTCAACAAACAATTAAGAGATTTGGCTATTATAAAATTAGCATCTCATAAATTAGATACCGCAACAAGTGAAGAGATTAAAACTATCTTGGAACCTGTTGCTGATGATAATGCGTGGTATGGTACGGCTCAAGAAATGTTAGCTACAGTTGCTGTTAGAGACGGAAATATCGAAGAAGCGAAAAAGATCTACCAATCTTTGTTAGATAACACTTCAGTATCTGACGAATTAAAAAATCGTGTAAGAGATATTTTATCAGTTTTATAGGATATAAAAATGTTGTTAAATAGAAAGACTGTTATTTTAGCAGTGAGCTTAGCATTATTTGGATGCGGAAAAGAAAAACTGGTCATTGACGGACAAAGAGTTCCTGTTTTGGGAGCACAAGAAGTTGTAGCTGCAGATTATATGAAAGGTGACATAAAAATTTCATTACCGACACCCAACAATACTACTTTGTGGAATCAGTCAGGAGGAAATTCTGCTCATAATTTGGAGCACATTTCAAGTAATGCAGAATTAAAAGAGCTATGGTCAGCTGATTTCGGAAAGGGCAACAGCAAGAGAGACTATCTTATAGCTACTCCGCTTATCGCCGAAAATATGGTCTTTACAATTGACACAAATGCAACCGTTAGTGCTTTTAATAAAGATACCGGCAAAAAGATTTGGAAAACACGTCTGAAACCCAAAGTTCGTAAAGATAAAAGTATATCATTGAAGGGTATCGGAATTGCTTATGACAACGGACGTATCTTTGCCACTACCGGATTTGGCGGAATTTTTGCCATAAATGCTCAAGATGGTGAAATCTTGTGGAAGCATTATGAAAAGAATCCTATTCGTATTTCTCCAACAGTAGGAGGCGGGCGTCTTTTCGTTCAAACAATTGAGAATGTTTTAATCGCATTCAATCAAATTACCGGAACAGAAATATGGAGATATGCAACACCTAACGAAGATACAGTTATGGTCGGCGGAGCATCTCCTGCATACGATGGTAATTTAGATATATTAATAGCCGGTTTCAGCAACGGAGAGGTTCGTGCCTTAAAAGCCAGTACCGGTTCTCCGTTATGGGGTGATTATTTGGTCGGATACAGAAACAACAATTTATTATCTGACATAAATTCAATTCGTGCTAATCCGGTTATCGGCAAGGGAGTAGTTTTTGCCGCAGGAAGTAATAATTTGTTAGTAGCAATTGACATCATCAGCGGACAAAGATTATGGGAAAGAGAATTCGGAAGTATCAACCAACCTTGGTTAGCCGGAAAATATTTGTTTGTACTAACCGAAACATCTCACTTATTAGCAGTTGATACCGAGAGCGGAAAAATAATATGGGATACAAAAGTTCCGGCCGGAGAAGACGTTTCTGATGCCGTAGGTGTAAGTTATGCCGGTCCGATTTTGGTAAATAATCGCTTAATAGTAAATACTTCGAACGGATATGCTTTTTATATTTCGCCGTATACCGGAGAAATTATGGGATTTCTGAAACTTGATGACGGCTCTGCCATTTCACCGGTTGTTGCAGATGGTTTAGTAATAATCACAACAACAGATGCAGAGTTATTGGCTTATAAATAGGAGTTCGTTATGCCGTTAAAAGTTGCAATTATAGGACGTCCTAATGTCGGAAAATCGACGTTATTTAATCGTCTTGCAGGTCGAAAATTAGCTATTGTTCACGACAAACCGGGAGTTACTCGTGACCGCAAAGAAACAGAGGCAAAATTACAAGACTTAGATTTGCTCATTATTGATACGGCAGGATATGAGTATTCCAATGAGGATAATTTAGAACGCAGAATGTGGGAACAAACCAAAAAAGCAATCGATATTGCTGATGTTTGTTTGTTTTTATATGATGCCCGTGACGGGTTGCAACCATACGATGAACATTTTGCTGACATACTAAGAAAGTCACACAAGCCGGTTGTTTTGCTCGCAAATAAATGTGAAGGAAAATTTCAGGAAGATAGTCGCTTTGAAGCTTATAAACTTGGGCTTGGCGAGCCTATTCCTTTTTCGGCAGAACATGGATTGGGAATGTTAGATTTATACGATGCCCTCAAAAAACATTATAAGGAAGAGGAAGAAGCCGCAAAAGAGGAAGAATATAGCAATGAAAAACCTATTCAACTGGCTATTGTCGGTCGTCCTAATGTCGGAAAATCGACGCTGGTAAATGCTCTTTTACAAGACGACAGAATGTTGACCGGACCTGAAGCCGGTGTTACTCGTGATGCTATTTCTCTTGACTGGGAATGGAAAGGACGAAAAATCAAATTGGTTGACACCGCAGGACTTCGTCGTCACTCCCGTGTCAGCGATTCATTGGAAAAAATGTCTGCAGCAAGTTCTAAACATGCTGCTTTTATGGCTCAAGTTGTAGTTTTGGTTTTAGATGCTGATGCAGTTTTAGACAAACAAGATTTAACCATTGCCTCAAAAGTTTTAGATGAAGGTCGTGCATTAATTATCGCCGTAAACAAATGGGATATAGCTAATCGAAAAGAAGCCATCGACAAATTAAATTATAAACTTAAAACTTCGCTCACTCAGGCAGAGGGAATTCCTACGGTTACAATTTCAGCCTTAAAAAACGAAGGTCTTGATAAACTTATGAGTGCGGTTTTGAAAGTTTATGAAAGATGGAATTTGCGTGTTCCTACCGCTCCGTTAAACAAATGGTTTGCCGATATGATTGAGGCTTATCCTCCGCCTTTAGGAAAAAACAAACGTAGAATTAAATTGAGATATATCACTCAAATAAAATCTCGTCCGCCGGCATTTGTTATTTTTTCAAGCAATCCGGAGGGTTTACCAGATTCATATTTGAGATATTTAACTAATAATTTGCGTGATACTTTTAATATGGGGGGAATACCTTTGCGTATTTCAGTCAGAAAAACAGATAACCCATACGCAGATAAGGACTAAAATTTTATAAAAAGGAGGTATTTATACCTCCTTTTTATATTGCATGTCATAACGAAACTATTTAGGAATGAGACAATCCATTATCCCTCTTTGTCATTGCGAGAAAATTATAAATTTTCGTGGCAATTTACAGCCCATCCCGTCATTACGAGGAGTGAAACGACGAGGTAATCCAGTTTACCACTTCGTCATTACGAGGAGCGAAAGCGACGTGGTAATCCAGTATAAAATAATAAGCCTTTTTTGTTCTGGATTGCTTCGCAAGGGCTTATGCCCGCTCGCAATGACAAAAGAGGTAAGTGGAAACTTACCTCTTTTGTTTATTAGTTACTCTTTATACGAGTTTACCAAGCATAATTTACACCTGCACCTAGTGAAGTGGCATCATAGCTTGAGCCGAAGGTATAGTTTGCCCAGCTATATATTGACCAATTATTATTAAAACCATAGTTGGCTCCTATTTCTACTCGACCTAAGGATTTATCTTCTATCGTATCAACTTTACCAAGTTTGGTTACTTCGATTTCATCTCCGTCTATCAATGTTTGGACAACACTAGGTTTTACATAAACAGCATAAAATCCATCTTCAAGGTATTCTGCTTGGCTAAACTTTATTCCTGCTTCCAATTCTACTTGTTTCAAATCATTATAGTTGACGGTTTTACCTACACTATCGGTTGCATCATCATAACTGATTTGTGAATAGAACACTCCTAAACTTGGAGTTGCTGATAAAGTTCCGGTTAAAGCATAACTATATCCTGCTTCAATGCTTCCTCCAAATTCAATACCATCTGTGTCTGCCGATACTCCGTCATCAGTTTTGATTTCGGCATTTTGCATTCCGCCATAAACTGTTGCGAAAGCATACCAATTATTTTTATCATAACGATAATACAAACCGGCTAAATAGCTGTCGATATCGATTTCTGAACCAATGTTTGAGTAATATTTCTCGCCTGTACCATCCATTTCATAATTACCTTGACGATAAGATACGAAAATACCGAGTTTATTATTCAAGTCATGTTGTAAATCAGAACCTGCTTCGATACCCCATACTTTTGCTTCAATCTCTACCGGAGCTTCGATTGTTAAGCCGTTGTAAGTTGTATCTGCCCATGCATTGTGTAAAGTTTTTCCATTCCAATTATAATCATAGAAACCACAACCCGGACAATACAAATGATTTATACCTACTTTACGCATAATATTATAAATCATACCGTTAGTTTGAGATAATCCTGCTGTCTTAACAGCAACTGTTGCTATAACTTCAGGTGCTACCTTTATAGGCCCTAATGGTTGAACAGGTGTGTCAGGTGTCGGTTCATCAGGATCATCTTCTTCATCAGGATTTTGTTCTTCGGTTGAATACAATCCCCATTGTTTGTTAGTGTCATTATAACTGACTTCCCACATATACGGACTGCCGATTACACGATAAATCTTAAATGAATCATCTCCTCCTTGAGTATCATTTTGAGCAGTTGCAAAAACAATGCTGTTTTCTTTTGCTGTTTCTTTATTTTGAAGGACATTTACAATTACATTGGTTGTTCCCTCAACATCGCCTTCGATATTGATTTGACCGACTTCACGATTTACGGCATCTAAATCTAAACGAAGATAAGGATTGTTTTGAGCAATATAATTGTGTGTAACATTTATAACCGCATTTTTACCTAATGCCATTTGCACGGCATCAAGACTGAAATCATAAACATTATTAACCAAATCGTTAAAGCGGATTGTGTTTGTCTCATCCATTTCTGAAGTATTGTAGGCATCGCCATAGATGTTGATGTTATATCCGTAGCCGTCTCTTTCCCAAATCTGAAAAACATCTTTCTCCTCTTCAATGAAAACATAATTCCATTGAGCACCATCAATTTCATCATCAAAAATAAATGCACCGCTATTTTGTAGTTTGAAAGTAAGAGTTGCTCGATAAGAGCCTCCTTTTCTACCTCCAACCCAAATAGCATTATTAACTATCTCTTCATTCTCATATTCAATATAATTACCGGTAAATAAGTGTGTTTTACCATCGGCCTTAAACGTTAAGTCACTATCTGTATAAATAGCACCACCAATTCCAAGTACATTCGTGCTATCTGCTTTTACGTAGTTTTTAATAAAACTACCAGATATTTCACCAACAATTGCAGATGAGGGGATTCCGTTATCGTATACTCCAAAACTATTAAAGAACGCACCAGCACCACTAGCATAAGAAGAAGTAGAATGGTTGTTAATAAAATCACCTGTAATGTTACCTATAGTGCCACTATTATAAATTGCTCCGGTACTACTAGAATGATTACCAACAAAATTACCTATTATATCAACAACAGAACCACTATTGTGAATTGCTCCGGTACTACTAGAATGATTACCAATAAAATTACCAATTATACCACCGATAAAACCACCGTTGTCAATGGCTCCGCTTACTGCACTAGACCATTGCGATGCTGAATAATTTCCGATAAAGTTACCAATTATATTACCAATTATACCATTATTCATAATAGCTCCTCCCACCACAAAATAAGATTCCGATGCTGTATCATTTCTGATAAAGTCACCAGTTATATATCCGATAGTAGCCGAATTATAAATTGCACCACCATCAGCTCTACCATTATTAGCATTTATATAATTAGATACAAAATCTGCTTTTATATCAATAGAATCGTCTTGCGTATTATAAATAGCCCCTCCATTTGATGTTGAACAGATACCGCTAAATAAAATATCCGTTACATCAGAAGTTGACAATGTATCATCAATACGTTCAGATGTCTCAGTATAATTATCCGGTTTGTGATAGGTGTATTTGTAAAATTTATCGCCGATTTGTACGGTATCTTCTCCGCTTGCAGAAGCATCTTTCCAAGTGACTTTTTCTCCGGTTAGGGAATTTAAGAAATCAGTATTAATGGTAGGAACAGTTTGCGCAACTGCGGGAGTTGATAAAAATGTGGTGGCTAAAAGGATAGGGAATGCATTGTATTTCATCGGGAAATCTCCGGTTTAGTTTAAACATAATTAAACGTACCTTTATTTGATTCAGAAAAAATCTTCTGTAAGCCTTGGTTTTTTGTCTTGATTTCTGACTCAAATAAAGGTACGTATAATCGGAACAAGCACATTAACAACACATTGATTTTACACAAGAAAATTTTTGACATTTCCTCTTCGAACCACAATCCACCCCATTTTTACCCCAAAACTGTCATTGCGAGCGACGAAGTCTTGCGAAGCAATCCAGAAAATATATGCCTTATAACCTCTATG
>JAGBDC010000017.1 GCA_017937705.1 Alphaproteobacteria bacterium | reverse complement strand
GAAGCAACGGTTGATGGTTTTAGTCCCCATCTCAATTTGGGGCTTATTTATTTGAATGTTTTGAACTTGGTCACCTAAATCAGTTTTAGTCCCCATCTCAATTTGGGGCTTATTTATTATTCCAAAAAACTAGCTAAAATTTTGGATAGTTTTAGTCCCCATCTCAATTTGGGGCTTATTTATTATATAGCAAATAACTCTGTGCTTTTACAACAAAAAACTTATTTCAGCACAAAAAAAAATAAACTTATTCACGATGTTTTATAACCAAATATGCTATTTTTTATTCAATAACATATTTTCCTAACCCCATAACCGTACTTTTTCCTAAATGCAAAAGTTCTCCGGCATAAAAAAGGGGTAACAAATTTGATAAATCTCCACTAAACTCCCATTCCCCTATCACTCCACCTAAGGCTATGTGAGTTTTTTGTCTTCCGGACCAACGTGTCCAATCTTGCCATTTTAAGTTTCTGCTCACTTCTTGCAATTTTTTTGCCTGCTCCAATAATTCATATTTGTTATTCATAAAACTAGGCATTGATGTATGAAACGAATATAGCAATTCTACACGTCTAATTAGTGAAGAAGCAAAATCACCAATAGTTAAGCTGTCAGGAACTATAGGATGTTTGTCTCTTTGAATGCGTAACGGAGTTTGAATATGCAATTTTATATTTGAGCGATTTTCCGGCACATCCAAAATATAAGTAGGGTTCAGCGGCTGCAACGTATCTTCTTCTTGACCATAGATGTATTTGTCACCGTAAGGATGTTTTTGATATACACTTATGAGCTCAGCTTTAGATTTGCTCTTGCCGATACCAAACTGCATTCCTCTAACCCAAGAGAGAAGTATGAATGACAAACTCTTTATACAATCTCCAAAAATGATTTGTGAAAAAGTAAAGGTTTCTCCGGGTTTAATGGTACGATTTTGATTTAATTGGGGTTCTATAACATAAGGATTTACAGAACGGCCGTTTTCTCGGCTTTGCGTTTCAAATATTATCGAATATGGACAAGTTGCACGCAAACCACATCCGTCACATTCCGGCTTTCCGGATAGACAACATACCTTTCGCAGAGTGGAGCCAAAAACACCTCGTAACGCAGAGCCGGAATAGAAAGGAAAATTAATCTCATCTACGGCCTTAAAGGTAAACTCAAGCTTTATAAGCGGAAGTTCTATTCTCATTTTGCCTCGCTTATTTCCATAACTGCCCACCCGAAAGGTAAAATCTCCTGGTTGTTATCTTTACTTAGCCAAAAAGTAGTGGCATGATCTTTTGTTTCGTATCCGCCTCTTTTTCTGATTTTTATTTTTCGATAACCATTTATGGTAACACATTCGGCTCCCGAGTGTTTTCCTACTCTAATCAAATATCGATTCTCGGAAAGATTTTTGAGCTTTTTATAAAAAGCGTCGCCGACAACTTCCGAGGCATAACTTTCTTCATAAGCGAGCTCTTTGCCGTAAAACTCTTTACAAGCAGAGAAAAGTTCCGCAAATCGCAGATTGTTATCTTTAGCATTATTAAAACAAATTGTTCCCTCAAAAACACTGTTAGCGGGGATTATTTCAGCATATCCTTGCGGTTGAAGTGTATATCCGTTGGAACGAGAGTTGTTAATTTGCTTTATTATACGGGTAGTTATCGGGGCTGAAGAAAAAGCATCAGATATTTTGAAATATTTGAACGGGTCTTCATTTATTTTTTCATACCCTAAAAGCTCTTGTGCCAATTTTTTATCATTATCACACTTTCTAAATTTAGCTTTAGCATTTAACAATGCTGTCCTAATGCTTCCTTTTAAACTACTGCCCGGAATTATCGGGTTTTGGGTAAGAAGGTCGGTAAATTGTTTTTCAATTCCAAACATTGCATCTTTTCCCATATTTTTATAATCACTATAAACTTCTTGTGAAACAGTTGCTTTGATATGTGATTTTTTTGCAATTTTATCTGCATTATTTACAAAAAAGTCACGTATTTTACTCCAATCCCCCTGTTTGCATAAATTATAAAAAAGTGTTTTCTGATTAACTTCAAGTGATGATAACAATTCTTGTGATGTAAATGTATGTAAATGAGCTTCTCCTGAAGTGCTCTCTTTTTCCGTATATTCTATATCACAAGTAGAACAATAATTATCCTCTATCTTTCTTCCGCATTCGGGACAAATCATATCTTTTTGTGAACCGCAATCATCGGATATTACACTATTTGTCGGCAAAAACTCTTCTCCGGTCCCAACATGAATCGGAGAAAGTGTTGTTATTTTATAACGATAAAATTTTACATTCATTTCTGACATTTTATTCTCCTGTTATAAGAGGAATAATCGGTGCGTACCCTTGACAAACAATATTTCTGTCTTTAGACACATCATTTACACCACAGCCTATATAATGTTTTTCGGGAGCAGTTTTGAAACAAAATACAGATCCCGTATCTGCCATTAAAACCGGATTTTTATGCGGCAATGTATTGCTTGATGTAAACATATATTGTTTGCCAAAACGAGTGAAAGGCTTGTAGTAACTTTTCTCGGCATCAACATCGTCTCTTTGAGGAATACATGGAGAAAGTGTCATATAACTGTTGCTCTTAACGGAAGAAAATTTAACATCTTCAGATGATATAACTTCAAACTTACCGATTCCTCGAGATGCTCCTTTGCCTATTCCTACCATACCTATATCTGTCATAATTTCTTTTATTTCATCAGCAAAAATACGCTTGTCATCGAACATGACATAAACCGACAACATCGACTGATAAAAAGTATTTTTCAAAGTGTAAGGAGCATATCCCTCTCCACTCACAAAATGTGTCTTAGGATTAATAGAATTGTGAGTTCGACTTGTTTGTATTTGATAAGAAACCTTCTGCAAATATGAAGACCATTCATTTAGAGGTTTCGAAACATCGTCAACCGCAATCCATTTTTTTTGCTTAAACAGTTTACGCTCAGCTGCTCCGACAATTTCTCCCAACTGTCTTGTCGGAACAGTAGGTCGCGGCAAAAAACCATAAGGAAAAATGTCAGAAACAATCATAAAGGGATTATCTTGTGTATAATCTGCTAACAGATTGTTCAATCGTTCCTCTCCGTACCGCTCAGATATATAGCAACACATAAGACCGAACAATGTATCACCCTTTATTTGTGTTGAAAATTCTGTTTTAGCTTTTAATTTAAAACAAAGTATTTTCATTGGCTACTTTCTTTAATGATTAAAACAATTTTATTCCGTCAAATTTCGATTGAACAGAGGTACCGTCAATAGTCAAATTTTCAAAACGAACTTTGCCATAACCTCTGGAACCGCTACCGCCTAAACTGTCTAATTCCAACAATTTCAAACCGGTTAAAATTAAGTTTTCGAAATTATCTCCTTCAAAATCTTTAATCGTAAGTTTGAAATTAAACTCGGAGCCGGATATAACTCGCTCGGTATTACGAGGATGTTGCGCTGTACCCGATGCCCTATCTATGACATTTTCCATTTTAACTTCTGTGTATGGTAAGTCTTTTTCTTGTACCTTTTGTTTCCATTCTTCCGTTAAAAAACAATCCCAAAAAGATAAACGACCTACGGCGGAAGAAATATGCTTATTATCGTTATCTTTAGCTTTTTTACCGAAAAGTTGTGCTAAATCAGAATCGAACTCATTACCGCCTTTATATAGTTCTAACAATGAACGGATTTTACCTTTTAGTGAAGAACCGGGAATGTAAGGCTCACTAACAGCTCCTACCTTTTTTATTACCGGATTGTCCGTTCCGCCGATATGCATTCCGTTGTCACCACCGCCGATATGTAAGCCGGTTACACAAATCAATTTTCCTTCAAGTAATTTTATTTTATTCAGTTTGTTCATCTTACACATCCTTTCTTAGTCTTTTAATTCTTTGAAAAATCCCATAAATGCCTCTAAAAATAATTTGGCATTTTTAAGAGTTTTGGGGTTATTCTCTTTAATCCCATTAATTATATTGCACATCATATTTTTATAATTTTCATCTACAAGCTCTCTGCCTACAGCATAAGATACTTTAGACTGTATCATGTATATAAACGGCAAATTTTCTTTGAATTTTTCATCTGTTTCACTACGTTCAGTCCACATAACAAATTCGTCATAAAAACGGCGCAATTGTGTTCCCTTATTTAATTTACTGTCATCTCTTCCTTTTTTATTTTTAGGTCTTGCACATATTTCAGCATATTTTTTCGGAGTAGATGAAAATAAATCCACGGTTATATTTTCAAAATCCAATGGTTTGTTTGCTGAAATTTCAGGAACATAATTATCCTTTTCTAAGCTATTTTTTTGAAACGGAGGCTTACTAAAATTACTCCTGTTTCCGTAATTGTTGTTATTCATTTTTATTTTCCTCCTCTTTTCTTAATTTGTATAAATGGATAAAAAGCGCAATTTTGTATTCGTCGGTATATTTTTCAATCGAACTGCCTAAAAATTGCGATAAACTTGTTATTTTTTCTTTGATGGCAATCTCATCATCAGTTTTATCTTTCAACATATCATTGACATGACGGGTTATTCTGTATGCTAACCACGATCTCCATATAGCATCTTGCGGATGTGTTTGTGCTCGTTTAGCCTTTTCACATAAGGAGATAAGACGATAAATAAATCCGGTTGAAAGCTTATATTTTTCTTTATTAATGTCCAGTTCGCAAGCTTTTTGATATAATTGCAAAAACTTGTCAAACTTAACAGAAATATTAAAACAACAGACACCATCTTTATCCGGTAATGTTTTGCCATCTTCTAACTGGGCTTCCGTTAAATCAGCTAAAATGCGAACAGGTGTTTTTGCATCGGACATAACCATTCCGACAGAAAAAGTAAGATTATTGCATACATAATCATCAAATTTTTCTTTTATGTCTTTCAAAAACTCTATTTGTTTGTCCCAAGGAGCAACGAAGAAAAAGTCATCGCCTCCGGCAAATATTGTATATATATCATTATGTTTTTTGAAACATAGTGACGGCACGACAACTGTGAAAAAGGTATTTATCAAACGACTTATACCGGCATACGAAGCAAAAGTTTTATGTTTGATGCGCTCTTGGAACATAAAACCTAAATTGTCTATATCACCTTTTAGTGTCATAATTGCATTTTTGCCTTCTGATTTTTGCGATATTTTTTCAAAATCCAAAACTCTTCCTTCCTCATCCTTTGGAATAAATGCGTTTATATTGCGCCGTGCATAACCGTTAAACAGTATTTGTTTCTCATCTTTTGGGAGAGAAATATCCCATACTCGAGAACATTTATCAAGTTCAAGACGCGGTAATGTATTTGATAGCTGAATTTTATAACCGAATATTTTTGTATTTAACCCGTTTTCTACTTTCTTAGAAATTATAATGTAGTTATTTTTAGCTAAACCATCACCAATATTTTTAATATCAGAACATAACGAACAGGTCTTTTTATTTCCATCGACAGGAAAACGTCCGTCATATTCACAAACTTCTGAGCAATGTTCCACAAAATCATAAAATACCGGACTGTATGTATTTTTACACAAATCAAACTGTGACATTTTGGCTTTTTCAAGACTCAAATGGAGCTCTTTTTGTAATATTTCAAAATTCCTCGATGTAAAATCTTTTTTACCGGCACTTTTCCATGCAATAGCTATGTTGGATACAGCATACAGTTCATTGTAAAACCAAGTTTCTATTTCTTTTTTTATTTCTTGTAACTTTTCAATAACATCTTTTGTATTGGGAGCAACAATCATAAAATGCCCAGCTGCATTAATAATTTGAGATGTTGAAGGAAGTCCCAATGTTTCTAAAATTTTAAGTGCAGCACATTCACTGAATAAAGAAATAAAAAAAGAACGGCCACGAAGAATTTTAGCAGCATGATCTTGAGTTTCAGAACCTTGGGAAAATATAAAATCTTGAATACCGGATATATCACCTTGAATAAGTAAAAATGGTTCATCTTCATCTGTGTCTACGTGTTTAAACAATTCTTCTTCTGTTAAATTGCTTTGCACATAATATCTCCACAATGCAGTAGCAAGTGCCGCAGTGCTTTTTGAATGGTCATAAAGAGATACATTCGATATTGTTCCATAAGTTGCTTTATTTGATACAAAAGCCGTTGCCGAAGGAATAGAATGAGTATATGTAAGCCAAAGTGTGTCAAAATGGTCTAACCATTGAGGCCAATTTCTTTTGCTTTCTTCCGGAATTTGTTTTAGTCCATCCTTAAACATTCCCCACAATTTCTCATATTCTTTTGCTGCTTCTGTTTCTGATAGTGTTGTCTTTAATTGAGAAAAACATGAAGATGCCGACAACGGATATAACGGGTATGTATGTTTTGTATCGGTTTGTGACACACTTTCTTTGTCTAATTGTTCGAAAAATGATGTCAATCGTGAAGTTATATAATTGTCACTATCTTGCTGTTTGGTATATTTTTCATATTCTTCCCGTTCAAAAGCTGATGACAAACGGTCTGCAACAGTTATGACCTTTTGTAAGAAAGTTTGTGGTTTATGATGACAAGCTGCCGCATTTAGCAAGGAATCATCAACATTTCGTTCTTTCATAGCCTTAAATGGATATACATCATCCCCCAGTATAGTGGGAAACATTTTCTCTAATTCATCAATAGCTTCTGCTGTATATGCACTATGAATATGTGTCCATCCATACTGTGTTTCGGGGCAATATAGCTGTTTATTCTCATCACTCGCTGATTTTACTTTAGTTCTTTGTAAAAACTTACCTATGTCATGAATTAATGCAGCAAAAGCCACCCGACACGAAGCATCTATATCACTACTCATTTACATTTCCTCGCTGTTTAATATACCTAATTGTATTAGTATATTATATGGACAGTATACTCAAGTATTTTTGCATGTTTATCACAGAGTTTTACTGAAAATTTTGTTATCTAAAAATTAATATTTACACTATATAATTTGCTCGATTTATATAAATTAACAATATCTGGATGTTTTAAAATGAGTAACAAAGTTGAAAATGAAAATTTTGCCGTAGAAGAAGAAAAATCTTGGTTCAGCAACAATCTTCACCGATTAATGATTGTTGTAGGTGTATGTTGGTTTGCCATTGTTCTAATCTATATTACCCAATTTTTTGGTTGGTCTAACCTGTTCTTGATGATGCCGAATGAATTTGGTGTATTTTTGGCCGGTGTTTCTTTGCCGTTGCCTATAATTTGGTTGGTTATGGCTTTTATAGACAGAGAACGCAATTTCAAACAAGAAGCAAAATTTTTGCGTGCATATATGAATCAGTTGGTATATCCGGAAGAAGGTAGTGCCGAAACAGCTAAAGCTATGGCTGATGCTATTCGTTCTCAAGTTGACGAATTGCAAGAAGTTACCAGACTTGCCATGCAACAAACGGATACTATTAAGAAAGAACTGGGAGCTCGTGTTGATGACTTTTCAAACTTGGTTCAGGTATTGGACAATTATTCAACCAAAAGTATTGTGGAATTAACAAACGGTGTGAAAACGCTTACTCAAAGCTTTGATGGTGTTACAGACAGAGCATTCCAAACCACAAAAGAACTCAATCAATGTATGGGCGAATTTTCGGAAGTTGCAAACCATTTGCAAAATGATATTAACGGAATTATAAAAGACTTGATTCCGGGAGTTCAAGAGATGAAAACTTCAGCAGATACAATCCAGAGTGTTGCTGAAACTTCAACTCAACGAATTTTGGAAGCAAACGAAAATCTTAAAAATTACAGTTCTATATCCGAAGAAAATTTCAATAAAGTTATTAATAAACTTCAAAGCCAAGGACAATTTTTGGAAGAAATATCAGAAAAGGCTATAAATAGCAGTCAAAATGTCGGCGAAAAAGTTAAAACCATTACCATGGATATTGATGAATTGTTGAAATCACAAACTTTGCATGTTGATGAATATGCAGCTTCATTAGATGAAAACATTCGTGATATTTATAAAAAATTTGCCGAACATGGCGAAGTATTGAGCGGTGAAGTAGATAAAATTATCGCTCGTTCAAATGTTATAGAAGAAAGTATTTCGGTTCAAGTAAATGATCTTAAAAATGTGGCAGAAGATATTACCACAAGCTTGGACACCATTGAAACATCGCTCAAAGCACAATTTGAAAACTTGGATAATCGTAGCGATAGTGCGATTAACAGCATTCAAAAAGTTGTTGATGCGGTTGAAGAAAAAACAGAAAAACTTAAATCGTATACAGACAATGCCAATCAACAAACATCTATCTGTGCCGATAATGTCGAAGCTCAACACGACCGTATTCAAAAACTTACAGATGCCATTTTTGAAAACCTTAACGGTATCACAAATCGTTTTGGCGAGAATATGGAAAATGTTAAAAATACTGCTGATGGAATTATGGAACAATTCGGAACTCTTCGTGACGCATTACTTGATCAAACGGAAAAACTTTCCGAAACAAGTAATTTTGCAGTTACTCAAAGCAAGGTTGCCGAAACTTCGTTACAACAACAAAACAGACATATTAACAGTTCAATCAGCAAAATTGAAGAAACTAAAGCCGAACTCAAGCGTCAAATTGACGAACTTTCTCGTGCCGCAAATGTTATTACCGAAGAAGCTAACGAAGCAGTTAATCGCTTAAAAGATCAATTAGCGGCATCTGTTCAAGCTTCTGCCGATGTTGTTAACAAAACAAATGAAATTAATATCAGTTTGTCACAAGGCGCAGAAAAATTTGTTGAAGTTACGGAACAAACTTTGGCTAAAGTTTCCGGTCTTGATGATGTTATTTCTTCACAAAACAACAAATTCGGAACACTTATTTCTTATATCGACGAAAAGACAACGCAAGTTTCCGAAGCTTTATCAATTCACGCAGATATGGTTGAACAAGCCGCTGCAAGCTCAGGTAATAAATTTAGTGAAATTTTATCTGCTTTCGAATCTCAATCTACAATGCTTAACTCCGTGGCTGACAATACGGTAGGATATGTATCTGATGTTGTACAAGCTTTGGATGAAAAAGCAGAAAATATTAATTTATTGTTCAAACATCAACAAAATGAATTTTTAGATGTATGCAGTAAAATCTCTGCACATACCAATAATTTGAGTGCATCATTAAAAGAACAAATTGCTTCTATTGAAGAAAGTTCGGACAGAGTATTTGCAAAAATGTCTGAGATGGAACAAAATATCGGTAAACATGCTGAAGATGTGGCTGAAAAATCAACTTCTTCTATCGCCAGATTGGGAGAAATTGATGATGCCATTGCCGAACGCAATCAAAAACTTGAAAACAGCATTAATGAAATTTCAGGTAAAATGGCTAAAATTTCAAGCGAGTTCGGTTTGAGTGTAAACAGTTTCAACGGCATATTAAAAGATATGAAGAGTAACTCAGACACAACAACTTCTACCATTTTATTGAACGTTGATAAAATTAAAAGTGCAAACAACGGCTTCAATAAAGATGTAAAAGATTTTGTCGGTCAAGTTGACAATCACATGAACGGACTTAACGGTGTTATTGTAAAATTGCGTGAACATGCGGTTGATATTGAAAATGCTTTTGCAACTCAAAAAGAATTGCTTGCAGATGTAGCAAATAATGTTGCTGCTCAAACCCGTTTAGGCGAAGCTTCTATGTCTAAACAACACAAATATATGCAAGATATAGCTAAAGAAGTAACCGACAAAATGAAAGATATTTGCAACCAAATGAACGGTAATATTGATGGCATTTATGAAAAAGCAGGAAAACTTTCTTTCGAAGTAAATGCTTTAGGTGAACGTTTGTTAAGTGTTGGCGAAGAAATGGAAAAAACCTCACAAACTTCTATTGCTAACATAGAAAAAGTACACACTATTTTGGGACAAAGCACTGACAATATTATTTCTACCGCAGATGCTACTACTTCAAAAATGGAAAAAATTATGAAGGATTATGAACGTCATTTGGCCAGCTTTAATACTGTTACTGCCGAAGCAAGTACCGGTGTAGTAGAAATTAATGAATTAATTGCATCACAAAATGATAAAATGGTTCATATTTCCCAAGATACTCGTGCATTGGTAGATTATTTCAACGGAATATTGAAAGATACCTCAGACCAATTAACCGAAAAAGCCAATATGGCTCATCAAAAAGTAAAAGGTTTGGGAGATGACTTGAAAGCGCTGGGTATGGAATTGGAAGATGCCGCAAATATCAGCTCTCAATATTTTGAAAAATCAGGCGATAAATTGCGTGCGACCATTATGGAAATTACAGCTAATGCAGAAAGAATTTCCAATGAACTAAAAGTTTCCGGTGAGAACTTCATGCAGCAATCTTTATCTTTAAGCGAAACAACTGATGAAACACTTCATAAAGTTAATTCGGTTATGTCAAACATTAAAGGAAGTATTGATGATTTCAATACCCGCAGCGGCGAAATTGTTGCCAATACCAGCAACTTCAACGGTGTATTACAAAAACAAATCGAATTACTTGATATCGGAGCTAAAAAAGCAAGTAAAGATTTGTTAGATATTGAGAAAAAATATCGTGATGCCAAAGTTGATACATTCTTGAAAAATGCTGCCGGTATTATAGAAAAAATGGAAACATTAGCTATTGATATCAATGCCGTATTTAATGCCGAAGCTCAAGAAAAACTTTGGAAGAGATATTATGAAGGCGAAACAGATGCTTTCGTTCGCTACTTGGCTAAAAATATGACCCGCAAACAAGTTGTTGCCATCAAAGATGAATTTGAAAGAAATGCCGAATTCAGAAGAGATGTTACTACTTATATGAGCGAATTTGAAAATCTTATCAAAAAAGCTCGCAGTTGCGAAAAGTCAAGCGTATTACTCTCGGTTATTTCCGGAGCTGATATCGGTAAGATTTATTATATTATTGCTCGTGCATTGGACAAGTTGAATTAAAATGAAAATTTTGGATTTTGACAGTCAGGTATTTTTAGCTCCAATGGCCGGAATTACGGATAAACCGTTGCGAAATTTGGTTCACTCTTTCGGTGGTGGAAATATTGTTTCCGAAATGGTTGCCATCAATGCTTTGGAAAGAAAAAATCCGAAAACTTGTCGAATTGCAGATGTGAGAGATGAACCCTATCCGGTAGTAGTTCAGCTAGTGGGCGGAAATACGGAATTATTCGCAGATTCCGCCCGTTTGGCTGAAGAATTAGGAGCTTACAGCATAGATATAAATATGGGATGTCCGGTAAAAAAAATCGTCAATAACAATTCAGGTTCAGCTCTAACAAAAGATTTACCCCTTGCCTCAAAAATCATAAAATCCGTAGTTGATGCAACTCCTTTGAAGGTTAGTGTTAAATTTCGTTTAGGTTGGGATCACGAACATATTAACGTAGTTGATTTTGCCAAAATGTGCGAGGACAGCGGAGCATCTTATATAACCGTTCACGGACGAACAAGAAGCGATTTTTATTCCGGAACGGCAAATTGGGATTTGATAGCAGATGTTAAATCTGCAGTTAAAATTCCGGTAGTTGGAAACGGAGATATTGTTGACGGAATATCAGCTAAAAAAATGATTGATTACACCGGTGTTGATGCTGTTATGGTAGGACGTGCAACACTGGGAGCACCTTGGCTTGTTGCTCAAATTGATAATTATTTGAAAACAGGAGTTGAAACACCCGTTATTGATATAGAAAAAATAAAAGATATATTATTGCTCCACATAAAAGGATTGAGAGAATATTATGGTGATAGAACTGCCCTCGCCTTATCAAGAAAATATGTTTGTTGGTATTGTAAAGGATTACACGATGCCAAACGTTTTAGAGAGCAATATGTAAGAACTGTTGATTTTGACACTGCTTTTGCAGTTATCGATGAATATTTTTCGTCTTTAGGAGAATAGCCTATGAAAATAATTGTTGGTGGAGCCAATAGTATAAGCCGAAGTATTGTCGGATATTTGAGCCGAGGAAATAACGATATTATTGTTATTGATAACGATGAAAATGCTTTGAATCAAATTGCTCAAGAATGGGATATTCTTCCGATATATGGCTTGGTTTCTCATCCTGATATATTGAAAAAAGCCGGCGCTACCAATGCCGATTTGCTGATTGCGGCAACCGACAGCGATGAAATTAATATGGTCGCCTGTCAAGCCGCATATACTTTGTTTGATATTCCTCGTCGTATTGCTCGTATAGATTCAAGAGTATATTTCAAAGCAGCATGGGGGAATCTGTTTGATGATAACAGTATTCCGGTTGATTTGGTATTTTCTCCCGAATATGAAATCGCTTCTGCCCTCATGAATGTTTTAAAAATTCCGGGAATGTCTGTCGTATATCCTTTAGCCGATAAAAAACTTCAACTTTTATCGTTCCGTATAACAAAAAAATGTCCTTTGGTTCAAATTCCTCTAAGCCATTTAGAGCGGGCTGCTCCAGACTTAAATATAATGATTATCAGTATTGTTCGCGGCGGAAAAATAATTTACCCTAACGGTGATGATGAATTGCATGGTGGTGATGAAATAAGTTTGCTTGTAGAGAGCGATAAAGTAGATGATTTGATTCACGATTTCGGATTGGAACATAAAGCTAATGAAAATATCGTCATTATCGGCGGAAATCAAATTGCTTTATATTTAGCGGAAAAGCTTGAAATTGATGACAATATTGTCAGCACAAAAATTATTGATGATAATGTAAAATCGGCCTCATGGCTTGCAGAACACTTAAATCAGACAGCCGTATTCAGCGGTTCAATTATGAGTGAAGCAATTTTAGAAGAAACCGGTATAGATTCTGCAGATGCTTCCGTTGCCGTAAATATGGAAGATAAAGATAATTTAGTAGCATCTATGGTTGCTAAAAAGAACGGAGTTGATAATACCATAGCTTTGGTAACGGAGCGTAGTGCAAACACTCAAATTATCAATATCGGAGAAAATATATTGGTAGACCGAACCTCTATTACCATGTCTTCCATCTTAAAAGAACTTCGTAAAGCCAATATTGTTAATGCTTGTTCTTTAGGTGCTAATTTAGGAGAAGTTTGGGATATAAATATTCACGATAACTCTACTCTTTCAGGGACAAAAATATCAGAATTACCAATGCCGTCCGAAAGCAAAGTATGTGCTCTTATCAGAGATAATAAGGTTTATTTTGATTTATCGGATAAAACTGTTCAAATACGTGACAGACTTATATGTTTCTGTTCTCCTTCCGCAATCAAAAAGACTGAGAGAATATTTGCATAATACTAAAATCTTTCTTTACTATTAAAAATATGGTATTACAATCAAGACACAAAAATAACAATAAATAATAAGGAAAAAAATAAATGTCAGAAAGAAAAGTACAAGAAGATTTCTTGAGCGATATACAAAAAAACGAAATATCAGTAACCGTTTTTTTGATTAATGGTGTTAAATTACAAGGTGTTATCACTTGGTTTGATGATGCCACAATTTTGTTACGCAGAGACGGACATACACAGCTCATATACAAGCATGCCGTTTCAACAATTATGCCCAGTTCTGCTGTAGATATTGCAAGCGAATAAGTGCATTGACGGGTTTCGAAAATAAAATAATCAGAACAAAGGCCGGCATTATATATCCTAATGTCGGCAATTCTGATTTGTTACCCGAAGACCGATTAGCCGAAACTAAAGGACTGGCTGCTGCTATAAGCTTGGATATTCTTTATTCCGAAATTATAAAACTTCGCGCCATAAAACCGGGAACATTCTTCGGAAGCGGTATAATTGAAAAAGTTGCAAATATATGTAAAGAATCTCAATTAGAGTTATTGATAATTGACGCCGATTTAACGCCCATACAACAGCGAAACTTGGAAAAAGCACTCAATATAAAGATAATTGACCGTACCGCCCTCATTTTAGAAATTTTCGGAGAAAGAGCACAAACCCGTGAAGGCTGTTTGCAAGTAGAACTTGCTCATCTTACCTATCAACGCAGTAGGCTTGTCCGCAGTTGGACACACTTGGAGCGACAAAGAGGCGGTGCCGGATTTTTAGGCGGTCCGGGAGAAACGCAAATTGAGCTCGACCGTCGTATAATTGACGATAAAATCGTAAAAATCAAAAAAGCTCTTGAGAAAATAAAACAAACTCGAGGCTTGCAAAGAAGTGCTCGTAAAAAAGTGCCCTATCCTATTATTGCGCTTGTCGGCTATACAAATACCGGAAAATCGACATTATTCAATTATCTGACGCAAGCTAACGTATTTGCAGAAAATTTGCTGTTTGCTACTCTTGATACAACAATGCGTCGTCTAAAACTTCCGTCGGGAAGAGAAGTTATTTTATCCGATACTGTAGGTTTTATATCTGATTTGCCCCACGAATTGATTATGGCTTTTCGTGCTACACTGGAAGAAGTTCTCGAAGCTGATATTGTTGTTCAAGTTCTTGATGCCGCAAACTCAGAAAACAAAAGCCAACGTAAAGATGTTTTGGAAGTTTTGCACCATTTAGGGCTGGATAAAATTGAATATCAGCGTAATTATGTAGAAGTTTATAACAAAATCGATTTATTATCGCAAGAAACCATCAACCAGCTTCAAAACAACAAAAATCTTGTTCTCACTTCGGCAATCAACGGTAGCGGATGCGATACGCTGTTGAATAAAATAGATAATATTTTGGGCGAAGAATATAAAACGATAACACTTAATATAAATGCCTCTGACGGAAAACTTTTGGCTTGGCTGCACAAAAATGCAGAAATTATAAAATCTGATTTACAAGAAGACAAATTTTGCATTACCGCCCGTTTGACCGATGCGGATTATTCTCGACTTCAAAAACAATTATCATAGTTGAAAACAAAAATTGAGTTCATATATCTTTTCTGTCAGTTTTTAACGGAGGATAATATGCGTATATTGTTGTTGATATTGATGCTTTCCGCTTGTTCGACAAGTTCACCGGATATTGTTGAAAAACTAAATGTTATGGTAGGAACTTCGCAAGATAATTTAATTGACAGTTGGGGATTTCCGGACGAAAATTTTACGGTTAATCCAGAAACGCAAATTTTTACTTATATAGTTTATGCCCCGAGGGGAAAAGAAAATCCCTATTCCAATCAGGTCGTTTATAAAGCAATCGATAATAACAATTACGGATTACCGCAATATAACCAAAGTTATTATTGCAAAATATCCTTCATAATCAGAGATAATATCGTTTCATCATATAACTTCAATGGTGATAATTGCGTTGCAGATATACTTGATAATGTATCCGATTGATACCCTAACCGAATTGCATATTTGTTCTTTTGATAAAGTTGTAGATTGTGCTTCTGTCAACCTTGAGTATTTTGGCAATTTGTGTTTTGGGAACACCTTGTTCAATCAGGATTTTTAAGTATTTTTGATTTTGTTCCATTTTCAATTTTTTAGATTTTGCACCTTGAGGGCGACCAAGTTTTTTAAGGCTTCGCAATTTTCTGATGAGGTTGTTTTTTTTGCATCATCAAATTAAAACACAGCCGAATAAAATGGCGAAAAAGTGCATTATGGTTCCGGATAATACAAAAAAGTGCCAAATTGCATGAGTATATTTTTTGCTTTTCCATACGTAGAAAAACACCCCTAAAGTATAGCACAATCCTCCGATAATCAAAAAGATTGCGCCAAGTCTTGAGATGTTGGAAAACAGTGTTTTAGAAGCAAAAATAATCAACCATCCCATAAGCAGATATAAGCCTATTGACCAAACTTTTGTTCCGCTTCCCGATGTAGCAAGTTTTAAAATTGTTCCGGTCAGTGCCAAGCCCCATATTATCCCGAAAATTGTCCATCCTATTATTCCCCGTAAGTTCACTAATAAAAACGGGGTATATGTTCCGGCTATCAAATAATAAATAGCGATATGGTCAAATTTTTTGAGAATTTTTTTGGCTTTTTCATTGGGAATTGCATGATAAAGAGTAGATGCAAGATATAACAAAATCATTGAAGAACCGAAAATTGAAGAAGAAACTATTGTCCAAGCATTGCCGTATTTTGAAGCAAAGGATGTTAGAATAGTTAATGCGGCAATTCCTAATGCAACACCGATACCATGTATTATGCTGCTCCAAATTTCTTCCTCAAGACTATATCTTCTTATAGTGTTCATATCTTGCATCCCATTACAAAATAAATTTTTATCACGCATTATTTTTTTGTAAAGTAGGCACTTTTAGGGCTAATAGTTTCTCAAAAGAAACCATTGATTAATAAAATAATAAATATTGTATTTTATATTTTTCATAAAAAAGAGAGGTGCAAAATGCTTTTAAGTCAAATTTTTCAAGGAATTGAAATTAAAACATCATATCCGCACGATATAGATGTAAAATCGATAGAATTAAATTCTAAAAAGGTAGAAAAAGGCGGTTTATTTATCGCTTTGAGCGGAAAAAAACAAGACGGAAAAAAATATATCCCCGATGCAATCGCAAAAGGAGCTTCGGTTATTGTGTATGACGGAGAATTTGATGTTCCTCAAAATAGTGCGGTTGTGTTTGTAAAAACCGGTGGTGATATGAGAGAAAATATCGCTAAAATGGCTGCTAATTTTTATCCGCAAATCCCTACCCTCGTATCTGCCATAACCGGCACAAACGGAAAAACTTCCATTGCCGATTTTACTCGTCAAATGATGAGTGTTTTAGGCTATAAATCGGCAAGTATCGGCACTATCGGTGTCGTTTCTGATGTTATGGACAATATCGAAACTCTGACCACTCCGGACAGCATTACCTTGCACCAAATTTTAACCGAATTAAAATCTGCAGGTGTAGATTATGTGTCTATGGAAGCTTCTTCGGTAGGCATTGAACAATATCGTATGGATAATGTTAATATAAAAGTTGCAGGTTTTACGAATTTTACTCAAGACCACTTGGACTATCACTTGACAATGCAAAATTATCTTGAGGCAAAAAAACAACTGTTTTCCCGAATTTTAGAAAATGACGGAACTGCTGTTTTGAATGCCGATATTAAGGAATTTGATGAACTCAAAAATATCTGCGACAAAAGAAATATTAAGGTATTTTCGTATGGTTATAAAGGAAAAGACATTAAAATCATAAACAGAACTGCTCACAGCGACGGTCAAAGTTTATGTCTGGATATTTTTGGAGAAAAATATGATATAGAACTTCCGTTAATCGGCGAATTTCAAGCAATGAATGTTTTATGTGCCGTCGGCATGGTTACAGCTCTTAACGGTAAATTTGACCGTAAAATCATGGAATATTTGCCCAATATTAAAGGAGCTTGCGGAAGACTTGATAAAGTCGGAAAATTGAATAACGGAGCTACGGTTTATGTTGATTATGCTCATACTCCCGATGCTTTGGAAAATGTGTTAAAAACCATGCGTTGCCATACACAAAATAAATTATGGGTGGTATTTGGTTGTGGTGGCGACAGAGATAAAACCAAACGTCCGATTATGGGAGAAATTGCGCATAATTTGGCTGATAAAATAATTATTACCGATGACAATCCTCGTAGTGAAGATGGCAAACAAATTCGTAAGGAGATTATGGTGAAATGTCCTGATGCCGTCAGTATCGGTGATAGAATAGAGGCTATAGAATATGCTATATCTCATTTGGACAAAGATGATATGCTGGTTATTGCCGGAAAAGGACACGAAACCGGGCAAAAAATCGGTGATACAGAAATTCCGATGAACGATATTGTTGAAGCCAAACGATTGATAGAAAAATATAATAAATAAATTTTTCAAAAAAACTCCGCAAGTTGTTAAAAATCTGCGGAGTTTTTGTTGTTTTATATAAGACCTTTATTCGATACAGCAGTCGACTGCTTTGCGAACAAATGCTTTTATTTTTGAAAAAGCATTTTTATCTTCAGAAGCGGTAATTTCTTCCTTTACCTCTTCTTTTTTTTCTTCTGCCGTTTCGACAGGTTGTGTCAGTTCTTTGGTCAACTTTTTCACATCGTCAAAACTGTCTTCAATCCATTTAACATCTTCAAGATTGAGCAATTTCATATTCAAGCCCCAGAACAAACAATAAAGTTCATAAGACTGGTCAAAAAGCTTATAAGCTTCTTTTTTATGACCTAAACTTTGTTGCTTGGTACCAACTTCCATCAAGCGCATAGAAGCTGATAATAAGTGTTTAGAAATGCACCAAACTTCGCCCTCATATTCGGGGATAACCTTCAACATAAGATTTTTACGGGTTTCTCTAACCTGTTCTATCAAATCATAATATGAACTTTTTCCGGTTTTTGCACCAGAAAACATCAAGTGCTCTTCAATAGAAATTAAGTTCATAATTGCAATGGTTAAATCTTGGTCCGAAGACAAGTCTTTCGGATTTACTTTTTTAGTTGCATCAATTTTTTCTACAAATTCTTTTATCTTTTTTTCTTTTGACATATCTAACTCCTAAAAGTTGTACAACTCGTTTGCTTGTTGGCACAACGGATAATAGTTAAAATAAACACTTAATAAAACTAATGCAAGAACTGGCACCGCAACTTTTTCAAACGGGAAATGAGCATGACCACCGTTTTTAGCTTTCATCCATTGATAAAAATTGTTCGCCAAAATCAAGGTAATTGCTCCGAGTATTACACTAAACAAAAACGGATCAATGAAAAAGATTAAAATAGGTTCCGGATTATATACCAATTCTTTGATATATATAAAACCAATCATGGCAACACTCAAACTGATGAGCCAAAAATCGCGACCGGGAAAATTCCATTTTTTCTTGTCAAACCAAGCTATTAACCAATACCCGAGAATAGCTAAAAAAGCACCGGCCCAAACACCGATAACACTATCATCAACCCCAAAATAACGAGCGATTTCTAACGACGCTGCTATTGCAACTGTACAAACCGCACAAGCAGGATTAGCTAAAGCCGGAGTTGATAATATCAGCAATAAAACCAAAGTTATAAACATTTGTTTTCCTTTCTTTGCTCAAAAATTAACATTTATATAGCCCATTTCCGAGTATGTTGCAACTTATTTTATATTTTTATTCAAAACACCAATTTTTCGACAAAAAAGTTCTTGCAAATTTTGTCAAAATAAAATATTCTGTTGTTAGAAAAATCTATTAAAATATTCAATAATTATGGAAACTAAAACTTTTAATTTGTCAGAGATGCTCTCGACAGAAGAACAAAACAAGGTTCTGGAAACAGTTATTCAAACGGGTAACTACGACAAACTTCCCGAGTTGGCACGCAAGGGGTATTGCTTTAACATCTATCTGTTCGATCTTCTGCACAACTGCGGACAAGATGAAGTACTTAATAAAATCTGGGATACGGATTTTACTTTTAAGGGCTTGAACAAATCAGCACTCAACTATCTTGTAATGTGCAAAGGAGAAATTGAAGCTGCTCATTTTTTGGCTGAGAGAATCGGAAGATGCAAAGTATGGCAAACTTGCTATCAGCAGCTCCCTGCATCCATGTATGAGGAAGTAGAAGACTGGAAAATGCTTTGCAAAAAAGGATGCTACGATATTCTGGCTAAGCATGGCAAGTTTGATATGATTATCAATGACTTCAACGGTCATAATGCTTCCATCTCATGTTCGTCAAACGGCTTTATTGCCAAGGGCGTAAAAATTCTTCGTCAACACAATATGAGCGACAGAATTTTAGAACTTGAACAATACGGATGGCTTATGTGTACGGAATGGCAGACCGAAGGTGTAAAAATCCTGATGAAAGCCGGAAAGCTAAATGCTATTTATGAGTATTGTAAGCGAATTAACCCTGCAAGTTGCCCTGAGCCTATTCGCCGTATGTGTGAAACCGAACAAGGACGCGAGTTCTTGCGTGACAAAGGTGAGTATACATGGCTTGTTCAGTGCGGATATCCCGAAATTCTTAAAGAAGATAAGAAGTGGACATATCTCGCAAAACATCGCAAGTATGAGTTCATCGACTGGTACTCTTGGCTAGCTTCTGCGGCTGATTATCAAGATGTTTTTGAGACTGCAGTCAGAGCCGAACAGTGGGAGTTTCTGGCAGAGAACAAGAAACGTTTGATGTTGATAAAGAACGGACAATTCAAGTTATTCTTCTCAACGTTCAAAGAGTTCTTTACTAAGAAGCAAAAACTTGAGGAAGATGCTCTAATCGACTAACAAGTTTTGTAACACTAAAAAGAAGACATCGGATTTTACACCGATGTCTTTTTTTTAGTTTTTAGATATATTTTAGCTCTTACCTTCTTTCATTCCGGCAATGGCCATCTTAATAGCAACACCCGCTTTTTGTAATTTAGTTCTTCTCGGAGCAACACCTTCAGTTGAAGAAACATATTCTTCTGCAGCTTTACGCATTACCTCTCTTTGCGGTGTCATATCTTTTCCATCTTTATAGAAACGGCGAGAAGCAACAGTACCATCACTATTATATTCTTTATAAAAACCATTTAATTTACCGTCTTTATATTGCCCTTCAGCTCTAGTCCAGCCATTAGGATCAAATTCTTCATATTTTCCGTCTTTCACACCATCTTTTTGTTCATATTTTTTGACTAAAATACCATTTCGATATTCTGAACATTCTCCATTAGGACGAACTTCTGAAGTAACTCTTCCGTGAGACTCTACTTTTCCGCTCCAATGGTTTATCTTTGCGGATTCGTAAGTTGTTGTAAGTTCAAGTTTTCCATCCACCCAACTTTCGACTGTTAAGCCATCTCTAGATGTTATTGTCCCAACAAACTCTCCTCTGTTGTATTCCCCTTCTTTTAAGCTACCATCTTTCAGTCTCGCAGAATATTTTCCGTGAAGAACTCCCATATTGTAGGTTGCATATATCCCTGCTTCGTCGTCACGATAAGAGCCATGATATTTCCCCTCTTTTAAAGTATATTCAAAATACCATATATCTCCATCTCTAGGATCGCCATAACACTTTGAACTAATATGGTGGCCATCATATTCCTTGCCATTTTTGTAACTCATATCCATAGAGCCACGAACCAAACGAGTAAGCTTCCCATCTTCG